>CACJBM010000046.1 GCA_902591645.1 uncultured Verrucomicrobiota bacterium
ATAACGGCTCCTATAATGGACGTTGGTTTCGTGAAGACTTCAAAAAAGACACTGAAAATGATCAGGCAAGGGCCGAGAGAATATGGAGCAAAGAAGAAGCAGATGAGATCATCTCTCGATGCAAAGACAAAACAGGGACCATCGAAGAAAATAAGAAACCTGCAAAACAATCACCTCCTCAACTATATGATCTGACTACCTTGCAACGAGAAGCTTCAAGTAAATTCGGATTCAGCGCTAGGAACACACTCGCCATCGCGCAGTCACTTTATGAAAGGCACAAACTACTGACCTATCCAAGGACCGACTCGAAGTGCCTACCCGAGGATTATATCTCAAACATCAAATCGAACATCAAAGGGTTTGCTGACGGAATATCAAGCACAACACTAGATCAGCAAATAATTGACAGCTCTTCCAAAGTCATTGCTAATGATTGGATAAAACCAAACAAGCGCATATTCAACGACGCCAAAATTAGCGACCACTTCGCCATAATCCCAACAGGAAAAATTCCTACCGCTTCACTGAAAGAACAGGAACAAAAAATATACGACCTGGTCACAAGGAGACTCATCGCAATATTCTTTCCTTCTGCAGAATTTGAAACGACGAGAAGAATTACTAGGATTAATCAGGACTCTTTTCTCACGACAGGTAAGGTCCTCGTCACTCCAGGGTACCTAGAAGTTTACGGACGAAAGCCAGGCGTAGCAGCTGAAAAAGATGAACTGATAGCAGCTGAAACTGGAGATCAAGCTAAATCAATAGGAATCGAATTAAAGGAAGAATCAACGAGGCCCCCGGCACGATACACAGAGGCGACTCTTCTCGGTGCAATGGAAACTGCCGGGAAACGCATTGATGATGGGGAATTAAAAGAAGCGATGAAAGAACGTGGCTTAGGAACTCCTGCGACTAGAGCTGCGATAATAGAAGGATTAATTTCTCATAAATATTTATTCCGACACGAACAACAGAAGAGGGACTTAGTAGTATCTAATAAAGGCTTAGCGCTAATCGATTTATTAGAAAGCATTGGAATTGATTCCTTGAGCTCCCCAGAGATGACAGGCGAATGGGAATACAAATTAAAGTTAATGGAAAGCGGCGAGCTTAGTCGGGAAGTCTTCATGTCGGAAATCAAAAAGCTGACCGAAGACATCGTGAATCGGACACAAGAAAAGATGACCGAACTCGCTGACCGAGTATTTGAAGATCTGCATGCCACCTGCCCAGACTGCCAAGGAAATGTCCTCAAACAAACTGATGGGAGCTACGAATGCAAAGAATCTGAATGTAAATTTAAACTCAATAAATATATAGCCAGCCATGAAATTACACCTGATCAGGCCAAGGCACTCCTAGAAGAAGGCAGGATAGGACCATTTGAAAGCTTCAAGAACCGTTTCGGCCAAGCGTTCACTGCCGAACTTGCCTTGGAACAAGGGGCCCGCGGTGGATGGAAACCGCAGTTCATCTTTGAGGGTGACGAAGAAAGAGAAGAAGAAGCCAAGAACTTGAGCGATGATCAACTCCTCACTGAAGCCGAACTTCCCGATGGGACGGTAGTAAAAGTTTACGAAACAGACCGCGCCTACATTTGTCCTGACATGGCTGGCAACAAACAAAAGGGAGGGACTCGTCTAGGCAAAGAAATTCTTAAAAAAGAACTACCCAAAGACCAAGTCATTAAACTGTTTACTGAAGGCAAGACCGAAGTCATTGAAGGATTCATATCCAAAAAGGGAAGACCCTTTAGGGCTCATCTTTTACTAGATAAATCGACTGGAAAACTGGGATGGGAATTTCCCCCTAGAGCAAAGAAAAAAGCTGCCAAGAAAAAAGCTACTAAGGCAAAAAGCTCAGAAAGTGAAAAAGAATAGTTAATTACAAAAGGAGTATAGCTATGGAAAATATACGTTACGGCATTGTCGGATTAGGTAATATGGGAAGGGCCCATAGACAAAGTATCTTGGATGGAAAAATCGATGGAATCTCACTAACTGCTGTCTGCGACATTCCCGAAGGACTCCCAGAGAAGCGCGATGGAGAATCGCAGTTCACTCACGTTGATGAAATGATCCAGTCTGGAGAAATTGATGCTATTCACATCTGCACCCCTCACCCATCGCACCGAGAAATTGGAATCAAATCCCTAGAAGCTGATCTTCATGTTCTAATGGAAAAACCTCTAGCAGTTGATAAGGCTGACTGCCAAGCACTTATTCAATCTTACAAAGACACAGGAATGAAAAAGGTATTCGCTGCAATGTTCAACCAGCGAACAGATCCTCATTACACAACATTGAAGAACCTAATTGATACTAACGAACTCGGTGAGATAAGACGCATCCATTGGTCCGTCACCGATTGGTTCAGGACCGAATACTATTATGCCATGGGCGGATGGAGAGCCACATGGAAAGGAGAAGGTGGAGGAGTCCTCCTTAACCAGTGCCCACACAACCTTGATCTATTCCAATGGCTATTTGGAATGCCCCAACGCGTCACCGGATTCCTAGGATTCGGACGCTACCACCAAATAGAAGTCGAAGATGATGCGACTCTTTTCTTTCAATACGATGATGGAAAGAATGCAACATTCATCACTTCTACAGGAGAATCTCCTGGAGTGAACAGGCTCGAAGTCATAGCCGATCGAGGCGTAGTCACAGTCGAAGAAAACAATATTGTCTGGAACAAAAACGAAGTCGACAGCTCAAAATTTAGCGCCGATTCCATGTCCGGATTCTCAAAGCCTGAGGCGGCCATTGTTAATATCCCAATCAAAGACAGGGGCGGCCAGCACATTGAAATAATGCAAAACTTTATTAATTCTATCCGGGAAGGTGAAGAACTGATATCACCAGCCATGGAAGGCATTAACAGCGTGGAGCTAGCGAACGCATCATTACTTTCTGCGTGGGAAGGGCAAACCATTGCGTTACCAATGGACGCTTCTAAATATGCTTCGATCCTAAAAGACAAAGGTGATAACTCTACTTTCCAAAAGAAGAAAATTGATGCTCAGTCAATTGCCTCGGCAGATGACTTTGCGAAATCCAATAAAAAATGAGACTTACAGGAATTGCTGACGAAGCAGGAGAGACCGTAGATTCCCAAATCGAAGCAACTAACGCTTTGGGTTGGAAACATATCGAAGCCAGATTTGTCAAAGTCGAGGGATTTGAAAAGGGAAGCATACACGAAATCCCTGAAGAGGCCTTTGACCTAGCCGCCCAAAAATTTAAAGAAGCAGGAATAGGCATTTGCGGGATAGGCTCAACCATTGGGAACTGGGCCCATTCCATCAATGATCCTTTCGATATCACTGAAGGGGAAGTATCTAGGTGCATTATCAGGATGAAGGCGCTCGACTCAAAGATTGTCAGAATAATGAGTTATGCAATCCTCGAAGACGGAACAGAAAATGATTTACCTGAACAACTTTTGGAAGAGAGGGTCAAAAGGTTACAAAAAATAATATCGAGTTTTCAAAATGAAGGAATCATACCAGTTCATGAAAACTGCATGAACTACGGCGGTATGAGCATTAAACATGCACTCGAATTGCAACGGGAAATACCAGATATGAAATGGGTATTTGATACAGGCAATCCAGTATTCAACCCTGACAGGTCCACTGAAGGGCCGTACACTCGTCAGAACGCATGGGATTTTTATGAAGCGCTAAAACCTCATATCTTTCATGTACATATCAAAGATGGAGTATGGGATGACTCTTCAAAAAAATGCACCTTCACCATGCCCGGGGAGGGTCAAGGAAATGTGGAACAAATACTATCTGACCTGAAATCGAATGATTATGAAGGCTACATCTCCATTGAGCCTCACATAGAGGCCGTTTTCCATGAAGAACCTGACAAAGAAATGGACTTGGAGGAAAAGGCCAAGAGGCAATTCGAAAGCTACGTTGAATATGGCAAGAAGCTCGAATCCATTATTAACAAGATCAGCTAATTCTTTAACTGGTTCTAAATAAGATCAATGCCGCCTAAGCATTAATTGCTTAGCATGATTCTTACCTGATCAGAATTGCTCCTCCACCATTGCAATAGCACGTCAGTGTTGAGGAGGTCCTCATTTTTGAATCCAGTCATCTCGCTAAAGGTCATTGCTGCTTCGCGTACAACATCTAAATTCAAATCCGTCTCGACCACTTTGGCCAACGCGTCAGCAGCTTTGCTATTTCTTTTATCTGCTAAGAGATAAGCTGCCCTTATTCGGTTATCCACTTTCGCTTCAGCGTTATCCAACAATTCAATCAACTGATCAGTGTCCAATTCCGTCTCATTCTTGAGGCTTTGTTCGGGAAATAATTGGCCAACCGGAATCGTGTGTGTTCCTCTCCTCAAACCATTCATGTAAGCAAACTTAACTCTGAGGATCTCTGATGCTGCCCCGGTCTTTAATCGATCATCTTCACTCTCTTCAGAAACTCTGAGCAATTGATCTAGGGACTCTCTATCTGAATTATGAATTGCCGAATCCCCTAATGTTATGAGTTTATTTCTTTCACGCAAATAGACTAATTCTTTGTAAACGTCTTTGGCAGACACTTCAGTTACCTGATTAATGCTTTTCAATTCATCAGACAATGAATCTATCCTCTCGCCTATAGTATTAAGCTCATCTGTGATCTTGGCCTTCTCTTCAAACTCTGCCCTTTGGTCAGACTCTAACGCCATCAATAAATCATGCAGAATGTCCTTCTTTAAGACTGGTAACAACAAGTACCCAACGAGAAGGACACAAGAGACTTGAACGATCACATTAGATGTTGCTCTGGCCCATGACCTATTCTTCTTCGGAATATTTTCTTTATTCGACTCATTGGCACTAGCCTCATTACCTGAAAGACCCACTTCATTATTCACTTCCAATGCATCAACATTGCGCTCCGTAACTTTAACGACTCCCTTCTCACGAACATCTGAACCTGACTCAGCTAATGAAGCCTTCCTCGATTTCTCTCTATTTGCGACGGAGCGCTCGAGACGCTCCAATGCATCAGCTAGAGGATCTGCTTTTTGAGGATCTTTGGATTGAGGTGAGCCCATCATTGAAATACAATCAGACCATAATTGAGCTTAATTGAATTTTAGCTATCGTTATCGTAAATCCATTTTGCTTCAACATTTTATCAACACATAAACAAATAAAACTCGCTCAATTTAAATCATTGCCTTAAATCGGGATAGGACCTTGATCATTAATCAATTAACAATATTTTTACCTCCTCATTATGACAATCGATACCCGTATAATTCCTGAAAATGAATCTTTAGTAATTGAAGGAAACGTCGTTAAGGATATTTGGCAATTATCAGAGTCAGACATTGTGAAAAGTGCCGGACCTTTAGAATTTAAGGTCACAGCGTCAATCGTTGATGAAAACTTATTAGTCAGAGGTGATTTTGCTGCCCCATTCACTTCTGAGTGCCCTCATTGCCTCGATACATTCAAATTTTTAGTCAATTTGACTGAACATTCGCTACTTTTACCAATTGAAGGGAATTCCACGATAGACTTGACGAACAGCATAAGGGAAGATATCATCCTCGCCCTTCCAAATTTCCCAAATTGCGAAGAAGGCGAAGAAAATAACAGGAAATGTCCAGCTATAGGGAAATTTAACACTGAGGGTGATTTTGAAGAAATAGAAACTAAAGAATCGAAAGAATCATTACTCAAGAATTGGGAAGAACTAAATAAACTAAATCTCGATTAACTCATTTTCCATTATGGCAGTTCCAAAAAGTCGCACATCCTTAATGAAATCCCGCATGAGAAGAGGAGCAAATCGCTGGCGAGCCCCAAAACTCAATAAGTGTAAAGAGTGCCAGGAAGTGACCCCTTCGCACATAGCTTGCCCTCATTGCGGCTACTATCGTAATCGCCAGGTAATAACCGTAGACTCTTTCTAGAAAAATACCTCCCTGCAATAATAATTGCATTCAGGTTAACTCTAAGTTTCCCCAAAAGAGCTTTCCTTTTGACACAGTAAGCTGCGTTCAGTAAGGGTTTAGATTACACATCGAGCACTAAATGCGGCTCGACATTTATAAAAGGATGAGAATAGCACTAGATGCAATGGGAGGCGATGATGGTCTTGAAGCGAATATCGAAGGGGCCGGCATGGCACTCGAGACATTGCCTTCAATCGAAAAACTCTACTTGGTCGGTGATCAGAAAAAAATTAAGGAAGCTCTTAGCAAACATTCCATAAGCACTGAGAAAATAGCCATAGCTCATGCGAGTGAAATTGTTGAGATGAATGAGTCTCCAGCAAAAGCAATACGAAGAAAGAAAGATTCTTCTATCAGCGTCGCAACAGATCTAGTGAAAAGCGGTACCTGCGAAGCCGTCGTCAGCGCAGGGAACACAGGAGCTGCCGTCACCGCAGCAACATTAAAACTAAGAAATCTAAATGGTATAGACCGAGCAGGCATTGCATCCCCCATACCTAATGAATACGGAGTATCTTATATCATGGACGCTGGCGCGAATCCTGAGGCAAAGCCTCGGCACCTGCTCCAGTATGCCATCATGGGATCCGTATATTCGAGCTATGTCGATGGTAAGAAAAGTCCTAAAATCGGACTAATGTCAAATGGGGCAGAAGAAGAAAAAGGAACAGCCTTCACTAAGGAAGTCTTTGGGCTTCTAAAGGAAAGCAACTTAAACTTCATAGGCAACATCGAGGGCCACGACCTCTTCTCAAAAGAAGTCGATGTGGTTGTCTGCGATGGATTTACTGGAAATATCGTTTTAAAAACTTGTGAAGCAACGGCCAAGGCCGTGGCCAAATGGATCAGTGAAGAAATCCAAAAAAACACAATGGGAAAAATAGGAGGAGCACTTGTGAAACCTGCGTTTAAAGCAGCGATGGCACGTGGAAGCTATGAGGAATATGGAGGCAGTCCCCTACTAGGAACTAATGGCGTCTGCATAATTGCGCACGGAGGAAGCTCCCCACTTGCAATCAAAAATGCTATCAGGGTAGCAGCAGAATCCATCACTCGAAGAATCAATCCCCACATCGAAGAAGAAATTGCAAAACTCAGCTTTCCTTCATCCGTCTAATCATTATTATTAGACACAATATGGCCCACTCCGTCACAATATCTGGAACCGGAAGCTATGTTCCCGAAAAAGTATTAACTAACCATGACTTGGAAGCGATCGTTGACACTTCCGATGAATGGATAAGTAGCAGAACGGGCATCAAAGAGCGGAGAATCGCTTCGGACACGCAATCGACTAGTGATCTGGCAACAGAAGCCGCAAAAGCCGCCATGAAGGATGCTAATATCAGTGGTAAAGACATCGACCTTATCATTGTTGCGACCATATCCCCTGATGCATTCTTTCCTGCAACGGCTTGTTACGTCCAAAAAAACATTGAGGCCACTAACGCTCTATGCTTTGACGTTTCCGCTGCTTGCTCGGGTTTTCTCTATGCCATGCAAATAGCAGAAAATCTTATCCTCAGCGGACAACGGAAAACGGCTCTAATCATTGGCGCTGAAAAGCTCAGTAGCATGGTCGATTGGGAAGACAGAAACACCTGCGTTCTTTTTGGTGATGGCGCAGGATCGGTCATTCTCGCGGTCGACGAAAATAATGACAAGGGGCGCAAACTCCTTTCATCTTCGCTAGGCAGCGATGGCAGGCAAACTGATATCCTGCATGTGCCTGGCGGCGGATCCGCATGCCCAATAACTCCAGACAATGCTGACCAGAAACTTAATACGATCCGCATGCAAGGGCGCGAAGTGTACAAGTATGCAGTCAATGCCATGCGACGAGCGGCTGAGGATGCTTTGCAAAAATATGGATTGAGTTCTGAGGATGTGGATATGGTAATCCCTCACCAGGCTAATCTAAGAATCATCGAAGCCATCACTGATAGGATGGGAATTCCAAAAGAAAAGACCTTCATTAACTTAACAAAATATGGAAACACCTCAGCCGCGGCCGTTGCCATTGCTTTGGATGAAGCCAATAAAACGAAATCAATTAATGAAGGAGACACTGTCCTGCTAGTTGCATTTGGAGCTGGGCTCACATGGGCCAGCTACCTATTAAAATGGTAACTGATTAGTCGTTAAACCCATGAGCAACGATGCTTACTGACTCACATTGTCATCTCGCCTCGGGAAATTTCTCTTCTGATCTGGATCAAGTCATCGAACGAGCTGTTACTGCAAAAGTGTCAAGGATGGTGACAATTTCTACTGACCTTGAGGACTCATCGAAGTGCATAGAGATTGCAAAAAATAATGACTCGGTATCGGCCGCAGTAGGAATTCATCCCTGTTCCGTGACTGAAATTAATAATGATGACTGGATCGAAGAGATCAGAAACATGGCCGAAAAAGAATCCGTCGCCGCTATCGGGGAAATTGGATTAGATTACTTTCATCCGGCCCCATCCGGTTGGACTGAGAAATCCTATAGGGACCTCCAAGGTGACTTTTTCCATTCCCAACTAGAACTTGCAGCCGATCTTGGTCTGAATGTTGTAATCCACCACAGAGACAGGGGCGACGAATGCTGGGAGGACATAAACAAAATAATCGACCCATTTCATGGGAAATTAAGAGCAGTCTTTCACTGCTTCAGCTCATCATGGGAATCCGCAAAGCCGCTAATAGAACAGGGTCACTTAATCTCGTTCACTGGAATAGTGACATTCAAGAACGCATCTGAAATTCAAGAGTGCTCAAAATCCTGCCCAGTCAATTCCTTCATGGTCGAGACTGATGCTCCCTACCTTGCTCCGGTCCCATTCAGAGGCAAGCGTTGCGAACCCTCACACGCAATGGCCACTGCTCAATTCATTGCAGATCTAAGAGAAACATCAATAGAAAGCCTCTCAGAGAAAACAAGCGAGACAGCAGATTTATTTTTCCGATTCTAAGAGGCCCCATCAGGACCGTTCCGGGCCCCCGAGCAGTAAATTCTCCCCTTCACTCCTAGCGACGATCACGGCCCCGCAAGAATCACTAAAAACATTCACGCTTGTCCTGCACATATCGAGAATCCTATCCACTGCATAAATTGCTCCGATTGCTGCAAAGGCTCCCTCCAATTTTGCATCAGCGACTACTACATTCTGCAGAATAATCACAATAGCAACTAAGCTCGCTGAAGGAACTCCTGCTACCCCTACACTTGTAAGAAGAGCCAGAACAACAATCGAAAATTGAGCAGAAAAATCCAACGTTATTCCCATGACCTGAGCTATAAACAGGACCGCAACGCATTCGTACAAAGCAGTACCATCCATATTTACAGTAGCACCCAAAGGAAGAACAAAACTTGAGACTCGCTTTGAGACTCCTGCATTCTGCTGAAGGCACTTCAACGTAACTGGGAGAGTTGCAGAAGAAGACGCCGTTGAAAATGAAGTAAGCAGGGCCTCTTTCATGGCAGAGAAATGATTAATAGGATTCACTTTTGCCAACAAAAGAAGCATCAGAGGAAGAACAATAAAAAAGTGTATTCCTAGCGCTAGAATTACCGAAAACATGTACTTGCTCATAGAGAACAAGAAAGAAGGACCTGTCTGGGAAATGGTCCAACCCATCAGACCAAAGACTCCAAGAGGCGCCAGCTTCATGATCCATCCTGTTATTTTAATCATGAGTTCATTGACCCCTACGATCAGGTCAGTGAGAGTCTCTACTGCCGGCCCTTGCAAAGACAAGAGACCGAATGCTGTGATTATACTAATGAATATTAGAGAGAGCATGGATCCATTATCTGAAGCTGATTGAAAAACATTTTCAGGAATCATTCTCTCAACCAAAGAACCCACAACCCCGAGAGGATGGGGCTCATCCTGAAGCCCAGTCGCATCTTTCCCGACCGATGCTCCTTTCTTCTCAAATTCCTTACTGTTCTCACTCATGAACTTCACTAGTTCAGGATTTGGTTGACCATTAACGAGTCCAGGCTTCATCAGATTAACTATCGAAAGACCAATCAAAATAGCCACAGAGCTCGTAAGCATATAATATCCCAACGTCTTTAGTCCTAGTCGCCCAAATCCCCCTGACTTCTTCCTCCCCGCAATCCCTGCCACTATAGAAGAGAATATTAGAGGAACGATCACCATCTTCAGGAGCCCTATAAAAACCGTATTGCCAAGGAACTTCAGTGTGCCAACATAGACAGTCTCCTTTGCATCCAAACCAAACTCACGCTGAATTAGGGTCCCTGCAATAACGCCAAAAAGAAGAGCTATTAAAATCTGCCAGTGCAACTTTAACTTGAACATGACTCATACCATAACTCTGCCTGAGTAAGACTCAAAAGAAGAAAACTTATGTTTATTTAAACAGTTCCTTTTGACCTGAGCCGATGCTGATAGCATCATGACAACAATCAAAAATGGAATCTTCTAAAGTCAGAACAAGATTTGCCCCTTCCCCTACAGGATATCTTCATGTTGGAGGGGCCCGCACTGCATTATTTAATTGGCTTTTCGCCAAGCACAATGATGGAGAGTTCATTCTTCGGATAGAGGACACTGATCATGAACGGAACACAGAAGAATCATGCGCTGAAATATTAAATGGCTTGAAATGGCTCAATCTGGACTGGGACGAAGGCCCAGGAAAAGAAAGCAGCAATGGACCCTTCTATCAGAGCCAGCGCCAAAGCATTTATGAGGAACACCTCAAGAAATTAGAAAGATCCGATCTGGTATATGAAGACAATGGAGCAGTCCGCTTCAAGGTGCCAAGTTCCGACATTGGATTTCATGACGAAATTTGTGGGCCTCAGAATATTAATTTAAGCATGACAGGCAATCGTGCCTGGGACAAAGAAAAGGGAATAGAAATTGAATCGAATCCGGATTTCATAATACGAAGACCTGATGGAACCTTCTTATTTCATTTCGTCAACGTCATTGATGACATTGAAATGAATATCTCGCATGTCCTGAGAGGGGAAGATCATCTGTCCAATACTCCAAAGCATATCGCTCTGTTTAACGCCTTAAATTTCCCCGTCCCAGTCTTTGCACACATTCCCCTGATCCTTAATGAAGACGGTTCTAAGATGAGCAAAAGGGACGCCGGAGCCGGAATCGAATGGTACAAAAATGAAGGATTCTTAGCAGAGTCCGTGACAAATTACATTGCACTACTTGGCTGGTCTCCAAAAGACAATAGAGAAAAATTAACTACGAGTGAAATAATTGAACTGTTCGACTTTGATCACTTAAACAAAAGCAATTCACGTTTTGATCTGGATAAATGCAAATGGCTTAACGGGCAATACATCAGCGATCTGACTGAAGAAAAATATCTCGAAAAGGCCCTCCCCTTCTCAAGTAATGCAACGGATCAGGTCATCTCATTAACTCAACCGAGAGTCCAGCACCTCTCAGAAATAGAAAAAATACTAGAGCCAATTTTAAATGACACGCACCCCACAGACCACGACGCATCTCTAAAGATTTCAACTGATCCAGAAACTGGTGAAAGAATCAAGGAACTAAGCAGCGTCCTTGAATCTCTCGATACTTGGACCGCTGAAAATATAAAGACGACAATCAAAAATTTTGCGGACACAAAACAGATCAAAATGGGAGCTCTGATGTTTCCTCTACGCGTTTGCGCTACTGGGGTCGGGCAAGGAACTGACCTTATGCCTACTCTAGAAGCGATTGGAAGAGTCTCAACGGTTGCAAGAATCAAAGAAAGGGTCGATAAAATCTATACTGATAATTAATTCTATGAACGATTCAGAGAAAACATTTACCGTTAGTGACCTCAAAAATTGGGCAACCATAAATGACCAATTTGATGTTCCGGCATTACTATCTGTTTTCGGAAACCCTGTCGAACACTCATTGTCTCCACAACTTCATAACCCGGCATTAAATTTCTGCGGCATAAAGTCTCAATACGTAAAAATAAAAGTTCCAGAGGCTCAATTTTCAGAAGCCTTAAACTTAATTAAGGAGAACGGATTCTATGGAACGAACTGCACTGTCCCTTTGAAGTTCGAAGCCATTAACGCATGCGACATTGTTGACGATTCGGCCCGCAGAATGGGAGCCGTAAACACGGTCCGCTTCGAGAACGGAAAGTCCTTAGGAAGTAACAGTGACGGGCCGGGTCTGGTCCGTGCAATACGGGAAGAATTTTCAATCGATTTAGGCGATTTGAGAGTAATGATCCTCGGAGCCGGAGGCGGTGCCGGACGCGCTGTTGCCATCCAATGCGCAATTGAAGAGGTGGAGAGGTTAGTCCTTGTCAACCGAACAGAAGAAAAGGTCAGGCCCGTGTATGATGAAGTCGCAAAGGACCTGAAGGAAAAACATATTCATTCCTCCTCATCTCGCTTAAAGATGATAGGATGGTCCAAAACTGAACTCGAAGAGGAACTCGGAGACATTGATCTCATCATTAATGCCAGCTCACTCGGCATGAAGAACTCTGACCCTGAACTCATCCCTGCCGGCTTATTGCAACCACACCATCTCGTATACGATATGGTATATAGCCCCAGAAAAACAAAATTAATAAGGAACGCCACATCGACTGGGGCCCGGTCCGCTAACGGGATTTCTATGCTCCTTCATCAAGGCGCCATCTCATTTGAGACTTGGTTCAATCGTGAAGCTCCTATTAATGAAATGCGCAAGGGCCTCAATGACGCACTTAAGGATTAATTGATTTTATATCACATAAAGAACCTGCAATGAAAAACATCAACGCACAAAATGCCCCAAAAGCGATAGGGCCATACTCTCACGCCGTTAGGACCGGGAACCTACTAATAACTTCCGGCCAGATCCCCATAGATCCATCAACTGGTTCACTAGTCGCTGATCAGATCGAAGATCAAACTAACCAAGTCATGGCGAACCTTAAAGCCATCCTTGAGAATGAAGGACTCTCACTAATGAATGTTGTAAAAACAACCGTATTTTTAAAGGATATGTCAGAATTTGCACAATTTAATAGTGTATATGAAAAGCATTTTGAATCACATAAACCTGCGAGGTCCACGGTCCAAGTATCATGCTTGCCCCTCGATTGCAGGATTGAAATTGAAGCGATCGCAGAAATTGAAGCTCCTTAAATTATTAGAGACTCATTTTGTGTAGTCGACAGATTCAAAGATACCGCCTCCTAATAATACATCCTCAGAGTAAAACGCACACACCTGACCGGGTGTAATTGCTCGCTGAGGCTGTTCGAAGATCAAATCGATCGATTTATCATCTTCTCCCCTATAATCAAAAGAGACAGGCACTGCTGGTGTTCTGTATCTCGGTTGAGCTAATATTTTTTCTCCATTCACTGGTTTCCTGTTAACGAAAGACAAACTTCCAATGCTGCATCTTGAAGCATAAAGGTAAGGTGTGTCCTCTCGATCAAAGCCCACAATCAATTCGTTCTCCTCTGCACTCTTCCCCACTACGACATAGGCCTCGCAGTAAGTGTTCGACGGGACGCCTATCCCTCTGCGCTGACCCAGAGTGTATAAATGTAAACCACGGTGCTCTCCGAGGACCTCCCCATCAAGACTCACGATTGAACCAGGACTATCCTTAACGTAATTTTGTAAAAAATCAGACATCTTCACCTCACCAATAAAACAAATGCCCTGACTGTCTTTTTTCTTCGCATTTGGAAGTCCTAGTTGATCTGCTTGGTCGCGGAGCTCGGGTTTGAGTAAGTGTCCAATCGGGAAAAGAGCATGAAGGACCTGATCCTGATTCAACAGAGCTAGAAAATATGTCTGATTCTTATTAGGGTCAGTCCCGCAAAGAATATCACGAGTCCCGTCATCATTTGATCTGATCCTCGCATAATGACCAGTGGCCACGGCCTCGAAACCTTCGGCCCTAGCATAATCAAGAAACACCCCAAATTTCATTTCACGATTACACATCACATCTGGGTTAGGCGTGATCCCAGACTGATACCCTTCTAATAAATATTTTACGATTCTTTGGCGGTACTCATCCATCATATTCACTACCCGAAAATCAATTCCTAGATGGTCCGCGACTGCTCGAGCGTCCACAATGTCCTGTTGCCAAGGACAGTCCCCAATAATATTTTCCTCATTAATCCAATTCTTCATGTACGCCCCAACCACTTCATGCCCTTCACCAATTAACTGGGCAGCAGCTACGCTGCTGTCCACTCCTCCTGACATGGCTACCAAAACTCGCATTAATAAAATAGTCTCCTCCCTAAGTTAAAAGGTTCAAGTGGACGATTCTTGAAATCGACTATACTTGATACCAGTACACTCAATGAGCACAGAAGAAATAATTATAAAGGACAATGAACGAAAGGGAAGTAATTCCCCAAAATTGGGCTGTGTCATCATGTGTCTCCTACTCGCCTTCATGACAGGAATAGTCATACAAATCATAGTGAGTGGAGCGAGGCACCTAGAAGAATTGGTTCCTTACAGCAACACCGAACCCCTTGACATACCTGAAGAGCAGGGAACAGAAGCTGAACTTAATAGCATAAGATCAAAAATAAAAACATTCGATCAGCAGATAAATTCCGATTCATCTGAAATGACTGAGCTGAGTCTATCAGTCAAAGATATCAATATACTTATCGCAAACGATAAGTATCTATCGGACCTACGAAAAGAGTACTTCTTTAAAGGAATCAAAACTGACGGAACCATCACTGCGCTATGTTCAAGAAAAATGCGTAAGTTCCTTCCTTGGCAAGAAAGGAAATATTGGAACGGCGAGATGACTCTAAAATTAGAAGTGTTAAATGGAGCAGTATTCCTTCGCGTCATTAATTTTAAATCAATCAACGGCTCATCAATGCCCGAGAATTTATTACAAAAATGGCAGACCCAGGATCAACTTGAAATGTATAAAAATGATGATCACTTCGCAGATTCTTTGAAAAAAATAAACAGTGTTAAGTTTGCCGAAGATTCAATCACCTTGAGCACAAAGAAAACTACCCAATCTGACAAATAGAACGAAGGAAAATTAGGCGCGGTTCGTCTTCTTTGGTCTCTTGCGGTCCGGATAAAGGGACCTGCATATATCACAGACCCTGCCGTCGCATCCCCTTGCAGTGCAATATTCTCGGCCATAAAATATTATCTGGAGGTGCAATTTGTTCCAATTCTTCTCTGGAAAGAGTCTCTTAAGATCCTTCTCTGTCTGGGTAACATTCTTCCCACTACTAAGGCCCCATCTCTGAGCCAAACGGTGAATATGAGTATCGACAGGAAATGCAGGAAACCCGAAAGCTTGCGACATTACAACTGATGCCGTCTTGTGCCCGACCCCTGGCAAGGTCTCAAGCTCTTCGAAGGTCCGAGGAACTTCGCCCCCGTGTTGCTCATGAAGGATCTTAGACAAGGATCTTATCGCTTTAGCTTTTTGAGGAGAGAGTCCACAAGGTCGTATGATTTTCTGAATGCTTGAAACGGTCATTTTAGCCATTGAGGAAGGAGTGTCCGCCTCAGAAAATAAGGACGGGGTAACCTTATTCACTCTTTCATCAGTGCACTGAGCTGAGAGTAACACTGAAACCAATAACGTATAATGACTATAATGATCAAGAGGGATAGGAGTCTTTGGATAAAGAGAGTCTAATCTCTGAAGCACAAATTCCGCGCGTTCCTTCTTAGTCATATTGAGAGAACGTTAATCATCTAAAATCATGAACCCGAACAGTTATTATATTCAATTACGTTTTGCATTAATCGCATTGTACATCTTTCGCACGTGCGCGTAATGGAGTCGGCCCTTCAAAATTTCAGCGCTCCGCTGCAAACTTCCCCATTCAATGATCTGAATATCAACTCGACGAGTGCCCCAATTACGCATACCCCTGAGTGTCGGCTTGTATATATCAATAGTATTGGTCCCTACCAAAGATCTACCATAATCCTCAACTACATAAACATGTGACTGACCAACGATCCTAAACTTAGTGCCGAGCGGGTACCTTGACCAATCTGCCCCAGCACTACGAATCTTTCCGTACCTCAAACGACGACCAGAAGCAGTTAATGCTCCGTACTTACCTCCCAGCTCATTTTCTTTATGGCTATATGCCGTTGTCCTTACCGTATAGGTAGGACCCGTTGGCTCTATCTTTGCGGCTTGACTGAATAAGGAGAACCCGGAAAAACTGCAAGAGTTACAAAAGAAACAGGATACCAACGCACCAATCATCAAATAAAGAATTCTCATGGGAAATTGAAAAAGTTATCAGAAGTTAGAAAATTTAATGTTAGCTAAATATTAAAATATATTAAGCATATAATCTCCATAAGTTCTGATCTATTTCAACGTTTTTCCTTATTTTCTATTACAACTGATCAAGTAGACCCTTGTTCAATGAATAGCACTGCGAACCTTGAAGGCATCCATCCGAGGCCCAGTCCAAACTGGTAGTCGTAATAATTTTTTGAGCTCCTTCAGGAAAACTAGCCAAGAGTCGATTGCGTCTGGATGAATCAAGTTCTCCAAAAATGTCATCAATTAACAATATAGGGTTCGATCCTTTACTCTCACGAAGCACATGCGATTGTGCAATTTTTAGAGATAAAGCAATTGTTCTTTGCTGCCCCTCGGAAGCAAACTTAGAAGCGAGCAATGAATTAATAGACAGCTCAAGATCATCACGGTGAGGCCCAACTAAGGTGATTCTCCGCTTGGACTCTGATTCCTTTTTCTCCTCATAAGCAAGTTCCAAATCTTCATTCCCTGAACGTACATAATTTAAGGAAAGAATTTCATCTTTCCCGCTCACATCCAATTGTAATTCTTTTGAAAAAGGAGCAAGGGACGATATTAGAGCTGACCTCTGTTCGGCAATGTAGGTACCATGCTGAACCAAGAGTTTCGTATATGATCCTATCTGATCCCAGCATGGATTAGCGTCACGCTTCAAGAGAAAGTTCCTTGCACGGAGTGCTCTCGTATAAGCTCTCAGAGCCGGCAAGTAGCCTGTACTGAGCTGAGAGGCTCCAAAGTCCAAGTATCGCCTCCTTGACTCAGCGTTTCCCCTAACAAGGTCAATGTCATCATTACCTATCCAGACCACTAGTCCCGTTTCCGCCAGATAGTTTTTACGCTTACTAAAAGATTCATTATCAACTCTCATTCGCCTCCTCGGACCAGCTGCAGAAAAAAGAAGCCGCTTTCCTGATAAGATTCCTTCGATCGAGCAAGATTCTGAACCGAACCTTATCTGGTCACTGACTTTATTGCTCCTCGGCGACTGTAAGCGCATCAGAACACATATAGATTCCAAAATTGATGTCTTCCCTTGAGCGTTTTCTCCTACAAATAGAGTAGTTCCACCCTCTAAAGAGCAGTCAAAAGTCTCAAAACAACGAAAGTTGCTTATTCTTAGCTCACTAAGCATTTATAGAACACTTTGACCAGATCAGCTGAAGCCTCAATGCCCAAATCGGTTGAATTTCGCTGTTAAGCGGCCAACTTGGTCGGTCATAACACAAAAAATGGGTGAAAAAATACAAAGACTCCCCGGATTCCGGGACTTTTTCCCGGAAGATTGCGCCGTCAGAAATTACGTTTTCGGGAAATGGCGCGAGATTTCGCGCCTATATGGCTTCCATGAATATGATGGCCCTGTTCTAGAACCAACCGATTTATATAAG
>CACJBM010000047.1 GCA_902591645.1 uncultured Verrucomicrobiota bacterium
GAGTTCATTGGGGAGCCCTTTTGGATTCTCAAGATTAAGTAGCGGGCTGCTGCCATTGCGGAAACGGACTCCAGCGTAATTTGATGGGAGGAAGCCGCTTTGCCAAAGGGTGGCTCCTCCGCTCGATCCTCGGCCAGCTGTCAATACGATGTATCCTGGAAGATTTTGATTCTCTGTTCCTAATCCGTAGTTGAGCCATGATCCAGTTGATGGGAGGCCGAAGCGCGCTTCGCCGCATTGCATCTGTAGCTGGCCTGGATGGTGGTTGAATTGATCGGTATGCATGGAACGAACCATGCAGATATCATCAGCGCATGTTGCGGTCCTTGGGAGAAGGTCAGAGAACCACATTCCTGATTTACCATGTTGCTTAAATTTTCTTGGAGAGCCCATCAGTACTGCTGATTCTTTTTGAAGAAACGCAAAGCGTTTTCCCTTCAGCAGTTCAGCGTTCATCTTTTGGCCATTCAATTCATTGAGTTTGGGTTTATAATCGAACAGATCAAGTTGTGAGGGTGCCCCGGCCATGAATATGAAAATGCAATTCTTTGCCCTTGGAGCAAAGTGAGGTCTTGGGTCAAGAATATTTTGTTGGGGAGAGTTTGCTGCAAGTTCTTCAGAGAGCATATGATGCAGAGCAACGCCTCCAATTCCCGACGCTGAGGTCGTCAGAAAATCACGTCTTGTGTCACTGGTAAATTGAGGGGAGTTCATTCGCGGTTAATGGTTTCGTCAAGATTTAGAAGAATGCGCGTCACTGCTATCCAAGAAGCAGTTTCATTGTCGCTTATCATTTCGCAAGAATATGAGCCTACCATTTTTTTTTGCTTCTTCTGTATTTAAAGAATAATAGGACCGACTCTTTTGTAGGAGTTTTATTATTTCATGAGTCTCTTGAGATGATGGGTTTCTTGCAACACAAAGAACAAAAGAGGATTTGATCCGTTCCTGATCGGTATTAAATGATTTATCTGAGAGTATTCTTTTCGCAAATGCTTGAGCCGCTTCATGAAACACTTCATTGCCCAGTGTTGCTAGTGCCATGATTGGAGTGTTGGATTTGTTTCGCTTTGCTATAGTTACATTGGCATTAGGGCAATCAAAGGTGATCAGATTAGGGTCTGGGGCGGTTCTTTTGAAAAAGGTGTACATGCCTCGCCGGTAACGGTCGTCACCATTACTGGTTTTCCATTTGAAACTTCCCGCGAAACTTTGTTCGGCGACTCCTTTCGGTATTGGTGGAAATACACTAGGTCCTCCGACCTTATGTTTTAATTGTCCTGATATTGATAAAAATAGATCTCGAATAATTTCTCCGTCAGCCCGGAACCGGTTCTGTCTATGAAATAATTTATTATCAGGATCAATCTGATCCGGTCTTTTTCTTCGGTTCGTAGATTGTTTATATGTGTCAGACATTACTACGTATTTAATTAGTTTTTTCCTGCTCCAATTCAAATCTATTAATTTTTCTGCTAGATGATCGAGGAGTACGAGGTGAACTGGAGGTGCGGACCTTGTGCCGAAATCTGCTTTTTGTTCAGTCAGACCTTTCCCAAAGAGTCGATACCAGATGTCATTGACAGCGACCCTTGCCGAGAGAGGATTTTTTTTATTAACTAGCCATCGCGCAAGATCTAGACGGTTTAATTTTTTGTTGTTGGATATTTGGATGGGGGGTAAGGAACCAGGGCCTAATGGTAAGATTTCCCCTCCTTCTTTAATAGGTTGCAGGAAATCGCCTCGGCGGAAGATGTAAGTTTTACGATCTTTCTGTCGCAAAACTCTTACTTTTATTGTGCCATCCTCGAACCTTAATCAAGAACTTGAATTCAATGCCGGAATGTCAGATCAGCCCGTCGCTGCACTCATAAATGACCTAAAAGAAAGAGGACTTCTTGATGAAACTTTAATTGTCTGGGCCGGTGAATTCGGCAGGACTCCACTAGGCGAAAACCGCAGAGGAAGGGCAGCAAATACGGGACGGGACCATCATCCGAATGCTTTCACTTTGCTCATGGCGGGGGGCGGCATTAAAGGAGGATTAACTTACGGAAGCACTGATGATATAGGATGGGCACCCGAAGAGAACCCAGTCCACGTCAACGACTTTCAAGCTACATTATTACATCTTTTCGGCCTAGACCATGAGAGACTAACGCATCCAAATGCTGGTATCGAACGAAGGCTCACAAGCATTACCCGCCAGTCTAGGGTAGTTCATGAACTGTTTGCCTAATTGACCGTTGCTAGTAAAAATATTGTCGGAGTAATACTAACTGGTAGCAGTTGAAAGGGCCTGATCCAAATCAGCAAGAATATCATCCACATGCTCAATACCAACAGACAAACGGATGAGTTCAGGAGTAATGCCCCCCTCAGCCTGCTGTTCCGCATTTAATTGAGAATGCGTCGTGGTAGCCGGATGAATAGCAAGACTCTTAGCATCGCCAACATTAGCCAAATGAGAAAATAACTCACAGCTCTCAATGAACTTCTGACCCGATTCTGCTCCTCCCTTAATACCGAAAACAACTATCGCTCCTCCCTTACCTTTGAGATACTTCTGATTTTTCTCAAACTCAGGATCTGATTCAAGTCCAGGAAAACGGACCCACTCCACTGAAGAATGATCCGATAAATGTTCAGCGACCCTTTTTGCATTCTCGCAATGGCGCTCCATCCTCAGGGGTAAAGTCTCTATACCCTGCAGGAACATCCATGAATTATCAGGTGAGATACAAGCACCTAAATTACGTAGAGGCACTGTCCTCATTCTTAAAATATAAGCTAAAGGAGCAAGCATATCAGGCAAGTCATGCCCCCACCTAAGACCATGATAAGAAGTGTCCGGTTCATCGAATAAAGGATGCTTACCCGCTGACCAGTCAAAACGACCACTATCAATCACTACACCACCAATGCCTGTGCCATGACCACCGAACCATTTAGTGAGTGAATGCACAACAATGTCAGCTCCATGAGCAAGAGGATTAGTGAGGTAAGGAGTCGAAAAAGTAGAATCAACAACTAATGGAACACCGCACTCCTTTGCATGAGAAGCTATCGCCTCTAAATCAGCGACTTCGAGTGCAGGATTAGATACTGTTTCAGTAAAGAATGCACGGGTCTTATCATCAGCTGCTGCCGCAAAATTAGCAGGATCCTGAGAATCAACAAAACGAACTTCTATTCCAAGAGAAGGAAGGATATCGTTAAACTGAGTGTAGGATCCTCCATAAAGGTTACGTGCTGAAACAATGTTATCACCAGCAGAAGCCAGATTAATAATCGAATAAAAAACTCCTGAAGTACCAGAAGCGAGCCCAAGCCCAGCCATTTCATGCGCCCCCTCCAATAATGCGACACGTTTTTCCAAAACGTCTGTGGTAGGGTTCATCAAACGGGTATAAATGTTCCCTAATTCTTTAAGGGCAAAAAGATTGGCCGCGTGCTCAGTAGAATCAAAAACAAAAGAAGATGTCCGGTAAAGTGATACGGCACGTGCGTTAGTAGTCGGGTCCGGCGCATGGCCACCGTGCAAACATAGAGTGTCAATTTTCATGGGCGCGAGAAATAATGCAATTAACTACGAATTACAAGTTTATCTGATCAATTTTTAATAGATAATACAGAAGATCTCTTAACAATCAGAGCTAGCTAGATAAAAAAAGACAAACTTTGCGCAATTGAACGTTTACCTTTATAAGCAATTATAGGAAACGTACCCGTATTGGACTATAGTTGAAAAAAATAAGGTAATTTATGAAAACGAATCAATTAATCATATTCATGGCATTGTCATTTGTTTTAGGACTGGGAGTTATGGCCCTTTTCAAATCAGACAAAGACATTGAAAATGCAAACTCAATAAAAGAAAACTCATCGGAAAACGGGAATAGCTCTGATAAGACCAATTCTAATTCAAGCAAATCAAATCTAATCAGTACCGTTCCAAGCAAACCGAAAAATACTCCCTTTAAAATAATTGAAGAGACTGAAGATTCTGAGGACGAAGAACCTGCTGGACCAGAGGAGGCTTTCGCTCAGCTTTTAAATAGCCCAGAAGCAAGGAAATTAATGAAAGGTTTTGCTGGCGCCATGAGTCAAGGAGCTGACCGGATGATCGCTTCAGAAATAGAAAATCAAAAAGAAAAACTTGGGCTCTCAGACAGCCAAACTGAATCAATCAAAGACAAAATGGTCAGCATGGTAAAAGAAGAAACGAAACGCTTCCAAAGCCAACTCGATGATGAAAATCGTTCATTCGGTGAAATCATGGAATCACAGGGTGAGTTCTGGTCACAAAACGAGCCGAAGATTAATGAAATAATGAAGGCGGAACTTACTGATGATCAATACGCAACCTATGAAAGAGAACAACTCGTAGAAAAAACAAACCGCGTCCAAAGACAGGCGACTTCAGAACTAGATAGATTAAATAAAACTTTAGAGCTTTCCGAAGAGCAGGAAGATCAGGTCTTTGGAATACTCGTACAGAAGTCCTCACAGTATGATGAATCCATGGCAATCGAAGGAATCGAAGCAACGCTGCCTGAATCAGCAATTGCCGAAGACATTACAAAAGAGGATGCAATTCGTTCTGTTCTGAACACTGAGCAGACAGAAAAGTATAACGAAAGACTAGAGAAGGGCGGGTTCGGACGTCGGGGCCCTTGGGGCCGCGGGAGAGGATTCGGCGGATAAGATTTAGAAAAAGACCTTAATGGCAAGGATCGCTACAATGTTAGTGACCTTTATCATAGGATTAATAGCGGGGCCCGAAGTATCTTTGTAAGGGTCTCCTACCGTGTCACCAGTAATTGAAGCTGCGTGCGCTTCGGATCCCTTGCCTCCATAAGCTCCATCCTCAATCATTTTCTTCGCGTTATCCCAAGCGCCTCCGGCCGCAGTCATTGATAACCCTACGAACAGACCAGTTACGATAGTTCCCACAAGAACGCCCCCAAGTGCTTTATAAGATAAAGCAGGAATGGCAGAGACAACAAAAACGACAACGACAGGTAAAAGAGCTGGAATGATCATCTCGCGAAGAGCGGACTTCGTTACAATATCCACACACCTCGCATACTCAGGTTCATCCTTACCTTCCATGATTCCAGGGCGTTCACTGATCTGACGCCTAACTTCTGCAACCACAGCACCGGCCGCACGTCCCACCGCATCCATGCTCAAAGCCGTAAAAATAAATGGTAATAAACCGCCAATGAACATCCCAATAATCACTTCGGGATCCTTAAGCGAAAAGGTCACTGTCTGTTTTATGTGATCTTCTAATTCCAGAAAATAAGAACCAAAGAGGACCAACGCAGCGACACCTGCAGATGCAATAGCGTAACCTTTCGTTACTGCCTTCATCGTATTACCGACAGCATCAAGCGCGTCAGTCCTTTCACGAACGATCGCAGGCAAGTCACCCATCACAGCAATGCCTCCAGCATTATCTGTGATCGGGCCAAAAGCATCCAGAGACACGATAATTCCAGCCAAGGCAAGCATAGCCATCACAGCAATAGAAATCCCATACAAACCAGCGAGTGAATGGCTAATCCATATCGCAGCACAAATGAGAGCCACAGGAAGGCCCGTTGCCATGTTCCCCACACCAAGGCCTGCTATAATGTTAGTAGCGTGTCCCGTCTGAGAGGCCCTAGCAATTTTATTTACGGGTCTGTACTGCGTCGCAGTGTAATAATTAGTAATCAGAACAATTGCAAATGTCATGACGATCCCCACTAAGGCACAACCAAACAAATCAATGCCTGTATATGTGCCGCTCTTCATTTGTAATCCACCTTCAGGCACAATCCATGTACAAACCGGCCAATAAACTATCGCTGAAAACAAAGAAGCCACAAAAACACCTTCCATTAAGACCCTCGCAGCACCCCCTTTACGCAAATTCACCCAAAGCACACCGAGTATAGAACCAATGATGGCAATTCCACCCAAGAGAAATGGCAAGGTCAATGCTACAACCTGAGAAGTCCCTTCAATAGAAGTATTCAATGTGCCTAACAATAATGCTCCGATTAGGCTCACTGCATAAGTTTCAAAAACATCTGCTGCCATTCCAGCGCAGTCACCAACATTGTCCCCAACATTATCTGCAATCGTTGCGGGGTTGCGAGGATCATCTTCATCGAGTCCCTGCTCAATCTTACCAACTAAATCAGCACCGACGTCTGCTGCCTTTGTATAAATACCACCTCCTAATCGTGCAAACACACTAATGAGGCTAGCGCCAAGAGCCAAGCCCACCAAACTATCCACTACCGCCTTAGGATCATCAGGACTAACTCGTCCCATAATTAAGTAAAAGACACCCACTGACAGGAGCGCCAAACCAACTACTAGAAGGCCAGTCACTGCCCCTCCATTAAAAGCAACATTTAACGCCTTATGTTCATCTTCAGTGGCAGCCTGAGTCGTTCGGACATTTGCCATAACAGCAATGCGCATTCCTATGTATCCAGCTACCAACGAAAATGCAGCTCCTATTAAAAATCCAATCGGCATAGAGCCATGAACTTTTTCGGCCTGCGACATAAGAAACAGAACCAAAGCAATGCCCAAAGAAATAATACTAATAGTCCTCACCTGACGGTTCAGGTAAGCCTTGGCTCCGTCCTGAATGGCACCTGCCACTTTTTGCATCAGTTCTGTGCCAACGGACTGCTTAACAACTGAACGAATCAAGAGAATAGCAACTACGAGCCCTATCCCTCCCAAGAAAAGAGAAAATGGGATGCCGCTATCAATAAGAAAGTCTGCCTGTAGTAAAAACATTTGCTTAATCAATCCTAATAGAGTGGATCTTTAATACTCCATCGTTGATCTTTTTCAAACTCCTTAAGGCAAAAACCTAATATTATTCTAAATCAAAGGATCAGCATCATATCTCTACCTTGCCCATTGTTATATTTAGGTTATCTTAAATATTTATTATACTTAATTTATAATAAGATTTGCACACTAACCCCTACTTCAATTCATTCGCAAAAACGGTTATTATCGTTTGGCTAGTTTGTGTGAATTTTGCAGAGGCAAAAACGGTTATCATTGACGCTGGGCATGGAGGAAAAGACAAGGGCGCTCACTGGTACGGTGTTTCCGAAAAAACCTTAACCCTCGATGTTGCAAAACGAGTCGAAACACTGTTGAAAAAGAAAGGTATCACAGTTGCAATGACTCGCACATCGGATCGGTTCGTATCAATTAAAGACCGAGCGTACCTAGCCAACAAATATTCAGACTCAATCTTCGTTAGCATTCATTTTAATGCACACACAAATTCCTCAGTTAAGGGGATTGAAACTTTCTATATAAGCTCAAAAGGCAAAAAACTAGCGGGGAGCATTCAGAACCGTTTAGCTAAACGCATTAATACAAATGATCGAGGTAGTAAAAAAATACCACTATGCGGTTTTAACAAAAACTAAAGGAGTCGCGGCTCTCGTCGAATGTGGCTTTATCAGCAATCGCTGGGAAGGAGCCCGGTGCTCTTCGAACTGGTTCCGGGACATCCTCGCCCAAGAAATTGCTAGTGGAATAGCTGCTTATTGCAATAATAACTAAATAATTACCTCTACTTGACATAAGTAGTATATAAGAGAACCGATTATTATGGACAATGCCGTCGAGAAACACCTCTACGTCATCATGTGGCCGAACTACGCTCTAGTAGCTTCGAACCTGCCACCGGATGAATTTGGAAAGCACTACACCCTTGGTAGTTCACGCTACTTTCATGGCCAAGTCATTTTCGCTGAGATCGATGTCAATTATAGGCATGATTTCCTCAACATAGACAAATACATTGATGAAGTTAAGCCAGACGCATCAGGAGCACCGAAACGAACTAAATTTTTGGCAACTTATAGAGTACTTGAACACATTGAACTTTCAGCATTCCAAGAGCTCTATGTCACTTCGGCCATAGGTAAGGTACTGAAGCTAGAAAGTGCTCCTTATGAAAAAGAACATGATTCAGGATATCTAAGAACTTTTCAAGAACTTGCCCCAATGCGATCGATCGTCCTTTCGTGGATGACACCCTTAGAATTTGGTGAGCATATCACTGATCCGGACCAACCGAAATCGGCACCTAAAGTTCTTTTCAATCAGATCGATTTTGATATTGATGAATTTCTTACGGAACTTGAATCGGATCCTTTTCACAAATCACCAATACCTAATGTCCACGCACATAAACTCCGCGAACAAATTCTCGAAGCAAAATCAAGACCTGAAAAGGGCCTCAAAGGAATTAGCTTGGACGCTGCTTTCGGGAGAATTCCTTTCACTCAACACCGGACCGGTTTCTGGATAGCCCATCACAAAGAATTACTGTTTTATCCTATACCTACAATAGATCAACTAAAAGAAGAGCACTGGGATTGGTATAAGTCCCTCGATTAATCGAGCTTGTGTTATTAATGCCCCGCTACCTTGCCGGTCTTGGGTTGACCGATAGCCGATAGCAATTCGCCAAACCAAGGCTCATCAATATCAAATGGCTTGCCGCCGGCAATCCTTGAAAAATCAATGATGGACATTTCCCCCTGATTGTCAGCATCAAGACCCGCAACGCCACTCTTGCCTGCCAGTGCCGCTTCAGCCGCAGCAGCAGCGCTCCTCTTGATTAATTCAAGGTCCCTATCATTTGGTCTTGCTGCTCGAGCAAAATAACCGCTCTTTTGAACCAGTACTTTGTCCGCTGAAAGAGAGTCCTTGAGCCTCGATGCGAACCACTTCCCAGGGTTTAACTCATCCAGTCTGACGTGCCCAAAAGCGTCCCTTCGTAGTTCCTCTCCGGCCGCCTCCTTTTCACGAATGATAGCATCAGTGCCCGCACCTTCACTCAAGAAGATATTCACACAGTCATTATCGTCCATGAGTTGATTGAGACGAACAAGCTCAGATTCAAGATCCAATTCCATTTCCGGAACCCAAACCGCATGCACGTCCCACCTCTCTCGACACACATTAATCTCAGGCAACCATCTATAAGCGTCTAAGCGTTTTCTATAATCACTAGCTGCTGCAGCTGTAAGCCATCCACAATGACGCCCCATCACCTCGTGAATTATCAGCTGGCGTGTACTCGTCGTATTCTCATTTGCAACATTCTCAAAAAACAATGCGCTCTGCTCCGCTGCGGTCCATGCACCGAGCGTCTGATCAATAGGGAAAACATCGTTATCAACTGTCTTGGGCAGCCCCACAACTGTCAGGCCATAACCATTATCCTCCAAATATTTCGCCAAATCTGCTGCCGTCGTGTTTGTATCATCTCCCCCAATCGTATGTAAGATATCCACATTATCGGATTTTAGTTGCTCCGCTGCAATTTGAAGAGGTTCTTGTCCCTCATTAACTAGGCCACGATTCGTGCAGTCCTTAACATTGGTCAGCTTGACTCGACTATTACCAATCGCACTACCACCAAAATCAAAAAGAACATCGTAATTTTTTTTCACCTCTTCGCCAAAGACAATGGACTTACCAAGAAGCAAGCCCTGATACCCGTTCAGATATCCTATCAGTTCGGCATCGGGAATAAGTTCATTATAACGCTCTATTAGAGCACCAATAGATGAAGATAAACAGGGAGCAATGCCCCCAGCAGTTAAGAATGCGATTTTCTTTGACATATTATTGGATCTTGAGTCTTTCTACTTCACTTTTGCTAGCAAATTCGTGCAGATTAGCCGTCTTTTTGCCATGCGCAAGCTTATGCATCTACCTAACCTTGACGTATAAGGAACAAACCACTAACTTCGCGGCCAATATGCCTATAGCAACCCCATCACAATTCGCAACCATGTTAGACGCCGCCCAAGAGGGTGGTTACGCTTATCCAGCCATTAATTGCTCGAGTATCACAACACTAAACGCAGCATTAAAGGGATTCGCAGACAATAAGTCCGATGGTATCATCCAATTCTCAACTGGTGCAGGACAATTTGCCTCGGGACTAAATAATAAAGATGCAACAAGGGGCACCATTATCTTAGCAGAAGCAGCCCATGCCTTGGCAGAACAATATGATGTCCTCATTGGCCTTAACACTGATCACTGCCAACCTGAAACTGCAGAATCCTTTTTAGATCCATTAATCGAAGCCACTGCGGCCAGAAGAGCAAAAGGCGAAAATAACTTGTTCCAAAATCATATGCTCGACGCATCTATTCTTCCTTTAGAGGAAAATATGGCTATTTCGCAAACCTATTTGAAGAAATGTGCAGAGCATGAAATTATACTTGAAGTCGAAGCCGGTGTAGTGGGTGGTGAAGAAGATGGAGCCGCTGGATCAGAAGACACTCCTGACGAAGATCTCTACACAACTCCTGAAGACATGGTAGCCGTTCATGAGGCCTTAGCCGATCTCGGACGCTTTACTTTTGCTGCCACTTTCGGCAATGTTCATGGCCATTATAAGCCTGGCGCAGTAAAGCTGAAACCTGAAATACTAAAGGAAGGTCAGAGCGCTGTTCAGGAAAAGTACGGGGATACATCAGAATTTGATCTCGTCTTTCATGGAGGATCTGGAAGCCTCTTATCAGAGATAAGAGAAACTCTCGACTATGGTGTGGTGAAAATGAATGTAGATACAGACACGCAGTATGCATTTTCCAGACCCATAGCCGGACACATGCTCAGTAATTATGATGGTGTTCTTAAAGTTGATGGAGAAATAGGTAACAAAAAAGTATACGATCCCCGAGCTTACCTTAAAGCTGGCGAGCAAGCTATGGCTGACAGAGTAGGACAAGCATGTGCTGATTTGTTATCTGTAGATAAAACAATCATCAAAGAAGCTTAGTACTAACAAAAAATTATTACCCGATGGAAGGATCGACTCATTTCGTCGGATTAGATATCGGCGGCACTACAGTTAAAGCTGCCCTGCTCAATGAGAGCGGCAGGCAAGTCGGCGATGGTGTCGAGGTTCGTTCACATGGGAGCGACGGATACAAGGCGACGTTCAAACAGTTACGATCTGCCATTGATCAATTGTGCTCTGATAATTCAATTGAATCTTCCAACATCACAGCTGTAGGGATAGATGTTCCGGCCCCGTCCTCTGATGGAGTAATATGGGGACAGGCCAATCTGAATGAAGACTGGGTAGGCACAAATATTCGAGACGAATTTTCTAAAGAAATTCACCGACCATGTTATATGACAAATGACGGTAACGCTGCTGCTTATGGTGAATGGATCTTGCGTCCAGGACACGATGGCCCTCTACTTTTTGTGGCACCAGGGACCGGGCTCGGTGGAGGATTTGTTCTTGGCAAGGGACAATTATATGAAGGATGCAATGGTTTAGCAATGGAGATAGGCGCCATCTCTGTCCCTTTCAGAGAAGAAGACGGCAGCCTCCCTGAGTGCGCAGGCAAGGGACCAGGATCTCTCGAGGCTTGGGTCTCACTGGTCGCCCTAAGAAGACGCCTCAAAATTGAATTGGATAAAAGCGAAAATTCCAGTCATCCACTCGCGGAAGAACAAATCAGCATTGAAGAAAAGGCCTTTCAGTTACGGGACTATTGTGAAAATGAGGATCCGCTAGCAAGGTCACTTTTCCAGAAACAAGCACACATATTGGGGTGGGCAATGGGTGACCAAGCAAGTGAACTGGATCCTGGATTAATTGTGATTGGTGGGGGCTTGGCAGAGACTGGATTCCGTGACTGGTATCTAGAAAATGTAAGGCTTGGATTCGAAGAAAGGGCTCCATCCTTTTATGTGAATTCACCGATACCTCCACACGGAGTCACTACTAGATTCGATTGGGCCGTTGGTGGCGATTATGCAGCGGCAATTGGCGTTGCACACAAAGCCATGGAACTTGTTTAAGATTAAATTAAAACAATCCTTTTGCTCAACGATCGCCTTTCATCCGTTCAAACATTTGGTTGAACTTTTTATCTTCACGCTCTGCCCATCGGGCCCGAGTCTCTTGCCACTTACGAGAGTATTCCCCAGAAAATAAACGAGGACCTTTTAAAGTTCTCTCAGGAGGGATACCGAACTCAGTATCTTTAGTTTTACAGCAAGGAAAATAAAAGATGCAAGTCAGCGCTACAAAAATATATCTTAATTTCAATTTTCTTTTGCCTTATAAAATATAGAGGAGTCTAAGCTCAGTTAAACTTCCCAACCTTTGCGGTATTCCCTTTTAACAATCGACGCCGCTTCCGGCGCATTTGTAGCACGAAGGTTTGGCCCATCCCATTCGATTCTCTTGCCAAGCCTAACTGCAAGATTCCCCAGAAGCACCGTCTCTGTGAAAGGACCAGAATGAGCGAATCCAGAAAGGGGCTCACTACCTACTCCGCGAATAGCATCAATCCATTCTTGGTCTTCGTTCTTTACTCTCGGTATTGTCTTGTCCGGATTCACGCTCTCGATAAGATCTTCGGGGGTTGTTTTCCACTTCTGACTGTTACGATTAAAGAGAAATTTACCCTTATCTCCTATTATTATCAGATCAAACTTCTTTGCGTTGGATGGATTTACAATCGTTCCTTCAAAGACAGACGCCTCAGGCATGTGGCCCCCATCATACCAAACGTATGGCATCTTATGGCTATACTTTCCTTCAGGAAAAGTATAAGTGACAATGGATTTATTAGGGCCGGAATGAATTGAGTTTCCTTGCTGCTTAGCCTCAACGGCCACGGGATGCTTAAGGTCAAGAGCCCAGAAAGGCATGTCCATAATGTGGCATCCCATGTCCCCTAATGCACCTGTTCCAAAGTCCCACCAGCCCCTCCATTTAAATGGGGCATAGCCGGAGTTATAATCCCGCATTGGAGCGGGGCCTATCCATTGATCCCAGTTCATGCTCTTTGGAATTTCCTGAGCCGGGAGAGCATTCTTAACACCTTGAGGCCAAATGGGACGGTTCGTCCAAGCATGAACTTCCTTCACCTTACCAATGACTCCTGCCCTTATAAGCTCGACGGCGCGGCGGATCGGTTCACCTGCATGCGCCTGATTGCCCATTTGTGTTATGACCTTATTTTTGGCAGCTTCAAGCGTGAGCGTTCTTGCTTCCCATATAGAATGCGTTAAGGGCTTCTGAACATATGTATGCTTACCCATTTTAATTGCAGCCAATGCGGCATGAAAATGCATATGATCAGGAGTCGAAACGGTTACCGCATCTATGCTCTTGCCAAGCTTATCAAACAATTTTCGGTAATCAGAAAACCCCTTAGCTCCTGGATACTTTTTAACAGCACCATTGAGGCGACCAGCATCGACATCACACAAACCTACGATGTCCGCTCCTGCTCCCTTGGCTCCTGCTATATCACTAGCACCCTTCCCTCCTGCTCCGATCCCTGCGACTGCCACACGTTCATTAGCACCAAAGACACGGCTTGGAACAACCTGAAAAGCGAAAGCGCTCAAAGCGCTAGATTTTACAAATTTACGGCGAGATAACTTGGAAATAGAAGACATTAAATGAAATTGTTGAATTTGAGACCAATAAGATGACTTATGAGACTATTAATCTCAATACTGAAAAAAAATAATATCTTCATTAAATTTTATTCAATTAAAAGCTGCATGGAGTTCCAATCATCCAAAGTGTCGACATCATTGAATTCTTCCAATAAAGTATATTCCAAGTCCAAGGAAACAGCTCGATCTAGACTTTGCTCCAGAACCTTCGAGGTGCTCCAAGGTATACTCCTAAATACCGATAATCCTAAATTGCTCCTCATTCCAACGAGGTAATAGCCACCATCAAAGGATGGACCAAAAACTATAGATCGTTCACTTGATAGACTCGCCAAAGCGCGTTCTATCGTTCTGCTATCTATTTCAATGCAATCAGTGCCTATCGCTATAATCTTCTCATAATCCAAAGAAAAAGCCTTCTCAAAAGCACTTTGGAGGCGATGACCTAAGCCCCCATCCGATTGGGCCCAAAAAATATGCCGGTTTAGATCGGTAAAACCTAAATCATCGAGTTCTTTTTTAATCCAATCCTTCATTTCATCTTCTTTCTCTATTGGGTCAAAAACCCAACAAATACGCACTAATTGACTGTAAATTGGTGAAATTTGCTTAATGACCCTCTGAACAAGAATTTTATAAATTTCGGCTGCTTTTTCAGCTCCAATATCATTGGCTAAACGAGTTTTAACTCGCCCAGGTTCTGGCCATTTCAGAAAAATTAAGAGTAAATTAGTCAAATGTATCAGAAATGTTAATTATTATGAATAATTAGATATTTTTTGATTATTATCTAATTTTCGCCTAATTTCTCCACAGGATTCGCAAATAATTTATAAAACCGGCGTGAATCCGCAAAGGTTTTAATAATTTTTAATGGCAAATACCAAACGTAAACGGCGCAAGGAATTTGAACTTTCAAATTCTCACTTGTTAAGCCTCGGCCTAATGGGGTTCGGTTTTCTTTATATTTTGTCACTCGCTTCATTTTCTATTGATGACTTACCTGCGTGGGTCCCTTTTAGTCACACAGCCAATCCAACAAGACCAGCAGTTAACTTTTTGGGACCTCCAGGAGCAACTTGGGCAGGAATGTCATTTTATACAATTGGCGTAACTAGCTATCTTATACCAGCAATAATGATCTGGTTTGGAGCTGCTAGGTTACTAAAGAAGTCGCCAATATCTAAAATTAGCCTGTTAGGATTCGGTATCCTCTTGGTGTCCGGTTGCTGCCTCATGCATTACCAAAAATGGTTCCTTCAATCCGGCCCATTTCATATTTCAGGAACTGGTGGAATCATTGGGGAATATGTTGGAGACAAGCTAGTCGGGATGACTGGAAAGGTTGGTTCCTTTTTAATCATGTCAACGGCCTACTGTGCAGCAGCATTATTAATAACTAGGGTCCATCCGGGCCAAATATTACAAGCTTTCATCGCCTCATATAAATATTTGATAAAGTGGCGTGAGAACAGGATCTACTCCAAGGCCAATGAAAATGATCGGCTCCTGATTCAGAAAAAGAAACTTGAAAAGGAACAAAGACGCATAGAAAAAAAGATAGGTAAGACGGTCAAATTAGATCAAAAAGAACAATCAAAAGAAGTTCCTAAAAAAGAGAAGAAAGTAGATTCTCCGATTCAAGAAGACTCTTCAGAAGATTCCTTACCGGAAGAAAATGCGGATATAGAAACTGATGAAGAAGTGGCAATAGCTGAGCCAAAAATATATGATGCTTCAGTAAGGTCTGCTGAAGAAGCCAAAGAGCGCAAACCTTCGATAGCTGAAGTCCTAGCCGCAAATAAATCAGCAGTGAATCGTGTCAACGGATCAGAGTTTTCTGCGCCGAAAGAAGTCCAGTTCCCTGGATATAAACTGCCCGATATAGATTTGCTTAATTTTGAAACTCAATCAGAACGAAAACCTACTGACAAGAACCTTTTAATTCAGACCCAAAAAACGATAGTCGAAACATTAGATAATTTTAATGTCAATGTAAGCGCAGGAGACATTACCCGAGGACCAACAGTCACACGCTATGAGATCTATCCAAGCAAAGGGTTAAGAGTAAATAGAATTACAGCACTCGAAGCAGATATCGCACGTGCCACAAAAGCGGAAAGAATCAATATCCTTGCTCCTATTCCAGGAAAAGACACTGTGGGCATAGAAATAGCAAATAATGAAAAAGTTACGGTTGCCTTGAGGGAACTCTTCGAAGATCCGGTATTCACAGATCCTCAACATAAAATTCCAATAGCGCTAGGTAAAGATGTTTACGGCAAAACCGTCATAGGTGACCTTGCTAAAATGCCGCACCTCCTAGTAGCGGGAGCCACTGGTGCCGGAAAATCTGTTTGTATTAACGGAATCATAGCGAGCATGCTCTATAGGTTCACCCCTGATGAACTTCGATTCATAATGATTGACCCTAAGGTAGTCGAAATGCAGGTCTATAACAATTTGCCACATCAAATCGTTCCGGTAGTAACCGATTCAAAGAAGGTGTTACTCGCATTGCGCTGGGTCGTTAATGAAATGGAAAGACGCTATCAGTTATTTGCTAAGCTTAATCTTCGCAACTTTGACGCTTTCAATAATAGAGAGCAACATGATGGAACTGAAAGTGATCAGAACGAGTTCTTTGATTCTAGTGGTCAATCTAAATTGGACTTCGATTCGGATTCAGAAGCAACAAAGAATTCGGATTCAGAAGAGGATGGTGAATGGGAATATGAATATGAAGAGGTTGAAGTTGAAGTCGAATACGAAGAAGGAGAAAAGGATGGCCAATGGAACGAGATCGATAGTGAAGGCTCATCCATAAATCAATCAGAAGACTCAAAGCCTCAAACACATAGTGAAGACATACTTGGAAATCACTCAGCAAATACTACAGGATCCAGTAAAGAAGAACATCTAAGGGGCAAGGAAATCGTAGATTCTGTTGATAGTGCTGATGAAGAAAAAATACCTGAAAGACTTCCTTATATCGTTGTAATTATCGACGAGCTAGCTGACTTAATGCAAACTGCCCCGGCGGATGTTGAGCAGGCAATTGCAAGGATCGCGCAAAAGGCAAGAGCTGCGGGAATCCATCTGATAATAGCTACACAAACTCCACGAGCAGATGTTGTGACCGGAATAATCAAAGCGAACATTCCGTCAAGAATAGCATTCCAAGTGTCATCTTCCTTAGATAGTCGTGTCATTTTGGATAATAAAGGTGCAGAAAAACTTGTCGGTAAAGGCGATATGCTCTACTTGCCACCAGGGAGCGCCCAACTACAAAGAGCCCAAGGTGCACTCATCACTGATCAAGAGTGTGTTTCCGTTGTCGATTTCTGTTCTGAGCAAGCTAGCCCCATATTTGCACAGGAAATCGAAGATAGTATAAATGGCAAATCCGAAGAAGATGACGAAGTTTCTGAGGAAGATGAGGAAATCATCGAGAAATGCCTAGAAGTCATTCAGGTTGAACGTCGAGCGTCAACTTCCTTACTACAGAGACGACTTCGTCTCGGATATACTCGAGCGGCAAGAATGATGGATATTCTTGAAATGAGGGGCATTATCGGCCCAGGTGATGGAGCCAAGCCAAGAGAGATTTTAGTCGATTTGGCAAATTAGATCGTATAGAATCACCTTCCCGGAGATTATTAATTCCCCCCACAATAATGTGGCATTTAGTGTCTTCGTTTGTAAGGAACCATGAAAACCAGTATCGGCAGCAGACTGACCGAAGCTCGTGAATGTCTCGATCTTACCATCGAGGACATGGCTACACTTACACGCATCCCAGCCAAGACCATTGAACAAATGGAAAACGATGAT
>CACJBM010000048.1 GCA_902591645.1 uncultured Verrucomicrobiota bacterium
TCCTCATCTTGTCTCCGAATCACAGCCTGGTACTTATTCTCCCATAGCACCAATATCCTCCTTAGTTTTTCCAATATTACCTGAGACTTAGGTGTTACAATTATGCTAACCTACTTCGATGCAACACTACCTAAAAGTAGCCATAGCCATTATCGCATGCTCTTTGAATACTAATCTTTTTGCAAGCATTAAGAAAAATCCATGGAAAATCCATACCATTGACAAAAGCTCCCAAGGTGCTGATGGAGTCAGACTCCTCGACGTAAATAGTGACGGACTAATGGACATTGCCACGGGTTGGGAAGAGGGAGGAATTATTAGGGCCTACCTTCATCCGCAAAGAGGACAAGAAAAAAATTTATGGCCCGCAGTCACTGTCGGTGAGGTCAAGTCACCAGAAGATGCTGTCTTCATTGATATCAATAAGGATGGAGCCGTGGACCTAGTCAGTTCTTGTGAGGGATCTACCAGATCCATGTTTATACACTGGGCACCTCAATCCGCAAAAGATTATCTAGACGTAACAAAATGGCAGACCTCCGCCATACCGGCCACAAAAGGAAAACAATCATGGATGTATGCTCTCCCTATGCAGATAGACGGAGAAAATGCTGACGATCTCATTGTAAGTTCCAAGGGCAATGGAGCATCAGTGAGCTGGCTGCAGGCTCCAAAAGATCCTCACAATCTTAATGCTTGGAAACTTCATAAATTACAGGATGCCGGATGGATAATGTCATTAATCTCAATAGACATGGATCAAGACGGTCATAAGGATGTCCTAGTCAGTGACCGAAGGGGACCAAAACGAGGCGTATACTGGTTAAAATATCCAGGGATTAAAGAAGCTAAAAACCTCAATCAATGGTCAAGGCATAACATCGGCGGATCCGATAAAGAAATTAAATTTATCTCTACTGGTGATCTTGATGAGGACGGAGCAACCGACGTCATCGCCATCGATTCAAAATCAGTGATCTGGTTCCGGAGAACAAAGATCGGATGGAAAGAATATATAATTCCACTACCGAAGGGAGTCGGCGGCGGTAAGAGCACAGCAGTTTGCGATGTTAATGGCGATGGGAAAAAAGATATCGTTTTTAGTTGCGAGGGAGCCAAAGGAAAACTGTCCGGGATGAGGTGGTTGTCGTGGACGAATTCACCTACCGAAACAATCTGGAAAGACTATGAAATTTCAGGAGAGCCAGGAATAAAATATGACCGTGTTGTGATGCATGACATTGATGGAGATGGGGATCTTGATGCAATTTGCTGCGAAGAACGGGATCAGCTGGGGGTATTTTGGTATGAGAATCCATTTTCCAAAAAGTAGTATATACCTACAATTTATAGAGCCTATACAGTGCTTGGCATGAACGGATCAAAGACTTTGAATTCTATGATCAGCTTCACCGTGTCTTCACGGTGTCATTTATATAACTAGGGATAATTACTAACAAAACCGAAAGGAATCTTTTTTCTCTAGTGAATCAGGCTTGAGTATTGTTCTCAGATTGCTCAATATAATAATTCCCCATTAGTTAACTTAGGGAGAAACCTTTATTCATAGATCGTTAATTAAATGCCTACCTTTCAAAGCAACGACATCGAAGCATACCACCAAGACGGATTCGTGTTCGAAAGAGGCCTTTTCACTTCCGAAGAAATAGGCCTACTAGGTGAGACGGCCCGTAATGATCATGCAATGGATAAGGCTGCATCCACAATGGATGATGGCGAAGGTAATGACGTGCGTTTATCTTTATGGAATCATCCAGGCAATGGCATTTACGGAATGATTGCACGCTCTGAGAGCATCGTTGACAGAGTCGAACAGTTACTTGAAGACGAAGCCTACCATTACCACTCCAAAATGATACTCAAGGATGCCAAGGTCGGTGGCGCATGGGCCTGGCATCAGGATTATGGTTATTGGTATCAGAACGGACTCCTCTTTCCTAATCTCTGCAGTGTAATGATCGCCGTTGACGAAGCCACCGAAGAAAATGGATGCCTGCAGGTCCTGAAAGGTTCGCATAAGATGGGCCGCATCAATCACATTCTTTCAGGAGATCAGGCCGGAGCCGATATGGAACCAGTTGAGCAAGCAAAGAATAGGCTAGAGTTAGTGCAATGTACAATGAGTGCGGGCGACGCACTGTTCTTTCACCCAAATACACTTCACTGCTCTGCTGCTAATCTTTCTGACAAAGCGAGATGGGCTCTAATTTGCTGCTATAATGCAAGATCAAACGATCCATACAAAGAATCTCACCACCCGTCATACACAAAGCTAGACAAAGTGACTGATGATCAAGTCCTCATTGTGGGCCGTGACGAAGCGATACGATCAAATGCAGAATTTGCAAATCTCGTCGAAGACGATCAGAGCGCAAAAAGCCTCGAAAAAAATTAACTAAAACTCAATTAACTAAAATATGAAACTTGGAATCATAAACAGCGCTTTTGGACAGGCAGGAGTCGATACGAAAACGGGCCTCGAGCACATCTCACGGATAGGCTTTGATGCGGTCGATATCTTCACTGAAGCAATGACTATTACCGAAGATGAAGTGAATCTTATCAAGAGCACCTGCGAGGAAAACAGTCTCCCTATTACATCGACCGTGGTCGTCTCAGCGGGCCTGATCGATTTTAATGATCCTGTCAGAGAATATCATATAACCAGAGCTAAGAAATTTCTCGACTTGGCCAAGAAGTTTGATTCAAAGAACCTTCTCCTTGTCCTCGGAGAATATATTTGGCAACGCGAAGTGATTCCACCGGAAGCTCAGTGGGAATGGGGCGTCGAGGGAGTCAAAGAACTGGGGCAGTATGCTGGAGAACTTGGTCTGGACATTGCCCTAGAACTTGAACCTTTCAGATTGAGCCTGCTTAACAGTATACCTGAAATGGTTCGATTCATTGATGATTGCGCAATGCCAAATGTAAAAGCTAACATTGATGTGAGTCATTTGGTCCTTGCAGATACTTCCCCAGCGGAACTGGAAAAACTGAGAAATAAAGCTACTCATGTCCATATCAGTGATTGTGATGGAAAAGTTCACGGGGACTTACCACCTGGAAGAGGAGTCGTTAAATTTGCTCCTTATCTGCAAGCCATCAAGGAATTGGAATTTGAAGGTACAGTTTCAATAGAACTCGAATACTCACCTGACCCATCAAAAATCGTAGAATGGGTCGAAGAAGCCTACAATGCAACGAATGACCTCATGCAACAGGTCGGACTTCGCGACTAAAATTATTTAATAAAAAACCACTCAATTAAATGAAATTATTTTTATCACAATTTATCCTCATTTGCATTTTAACTCAGATTACTGCTCGAGCCGAGTTGGTCGGTTATTGGAAACTTGACGGGGACTTTACTGATTCATCTGGGAACGGCAATGATGGAGAACTCTTTGGTGGATCAAGCTATTCTGACTCTGTACCCGATACTTTAGGGAATGGCCAGTCAGTGGCCTTTGATGGGACAGCCGGAACGTATGGTAGCATTAATCATGGTGAAGGAGGAATCGCAATTACGACCGTTGCTTCTTACACGGTATCAATGTGGGTTCAAGCCGATGGAACCATAGATAATGCTGATGACCGGATCTTCTCCGAAGCAATGTCGACTAATAATAATCCTCTATTTAATATGGGAACCAAAGATAATGGTGCTGATGGTACCGTGGATTTGTATGTGAGGAACGGAGCAGCGACGGGTCACCAGTACTCAAATGGGGAAGCTTTCGACGGTGCCTGGCACCACGTGGCGTGGGTCGATAATGATGGGATCCTTGATCTTTATATCGATGGCGTCTTTGATAAACAGTTCGATCACAGCGCGATCGGCGCATTCACTCCGGACACGACTACCATTGGTGGGATTCTTCGAGGATCTGACTGCTGTAATTTTACAGGAAACATTGATGACTTAGCCATTTGGGATGAGGCATTATCCGAGGATGACATTGCTGCTCTTGCCAGTGGAGCCATGACTCCCGGAGGCCCTTCAGAAGATGATGATGAGGACGGGTTACCTGACGCATGGGAAGAGAAGCTCGTTGATAACCTTGAAGATTTAAATGGTTTAGCTTCCGGGCCCGGACCAGGTGCAGGCACTGGAGACTTTGATGGTGATGGTCTCACTGACCTCGATGAGTATGAGGAAACGAAGACTGATCCGACCAAGGCAGACACGGACGGTGACGAACTCGAAGACGGGGTCGAAACGGATACAGGGACTTATGTGAGTGCCACGAACACAGGCACTGACCCAAGGAACGCAGACACCGACGGTGACGGTCTCTCGGATGGAGTCGAAACAAATACCGGAAAATTAGTTGATAACGATGATACCGGCACTGACCCAAATAATGCAGACACGGACGGTGACGGGTACGCAGACGGCGGTGAAATCGTTGGAGGAACAGATCCTAATGATGAAAACAGTAAAGGTGCGATACCACCTCCATTCCTCTACGTGGACTTCGAAGCGGATGCGGAAGATATAAGTGGAAATGATAATAATGGTGAAGTCGATGGTGTAGTGAGCTTTGATGTCGAAGGCGCGCCCTCAGGTTCCACCCCAACAACTGGTGCTAACTTCACGGGTGGTCACATTGATTTCTTTGATATCGATATGAATTCGATGATTCGTGACTTTGAGGATGGCAGCTACACCTTTGCCTGTTGGTTAAAACCAATCGGTTCGGCCGGAGGCCAAGGATTTATCTGGGGCCAGACTCAACAAGGAATTCATAATGGCATCCGCAATGGGGGCGTATTACATAGCGCTCATTGGGGAGCTGACTGGAACGCAACTACCCCCCTAGAAGCTGAAAAATGGGTTCACGCAGTATGGACCTATGACGGCGCTAATGACACGGCTGCAATTTATCTGGACGGTCAACTTGATGGAGGCCCACAGGCTCAACGAGCCCCTAACGGAGGAGGGTCATTCTTGCTCGGCGCGCGTAATAATGGCAGCGAGCAATATGATGGATATTTGGATGATGTGGCAATCTGGAGAGAAGTGCTTCCAGAGGCAACGATTCAGGCACTGGCGGAAGGAACGAGCCCCATAGGTGCGACGCAAGAAGATGGAGACGGAGACGGTTTGCCTGATTCGTGGGAGGAGAAGTACGGAGTCGATGATCCTGAAGGAGACGATGACAACGATGGGCTAACTAATGCCGATGAGTTTGAAGCAAGGACAAAGCCCAACAAGGCTGATAGTGATGAGGACGGATTGGATGATAATAAAGAACTGACTGTCACCAATACGAATCCACTAAATTCGGACTCCGATAGAGATGGAATTCTTGACGGTGCTGAAGTGACAGGTGGAACTGACCCTAATAAACCAGACACTGACGGGGACGGTTTTGATGACAACGTAGAAATTAGTCAGGGAACTGACCCTACAAATAAAAATGATTTTCCCCAGTTAGGGCAGACGATACTGTTTATTGGTGGCCAAGGCGATGCGACTCAGGGAGCTGACGGGACCGTGATGAGTTTCCTTGAAGAAAGATATGGTCCGCAAAATATTACTTATAAACAGGCCAATCAGACTACTGCAGGAGAAGAGTCAGAGTATGCCGTACTTGTCATTTCCTCCACTCCTGGATCAGGAGACATGCGGAATAAATTCCATAATTCCACAACTCCAATCGTTAACTGGGAAGAGGCTATCGCGGACAATGGTGGAGGAGAATTTCAAGTCACTGCAGGCAGAACCAAAGACAATGTCGCTGAAGATCATGTGATAACGATACTCGAAGACCATCCAATAGTCGCTGGTTTCAATGTCGGTGATGATGTGACCATATCGACTGGCCAGACCGAGGTCTGGTGGTCAACGGGACAACAGGCACCAGGTTCAATATCTCTGGCATCAGAGAACGAAGATCCTAGTAGGCTATTTCTCACTATTGTGGATGAAGGCGAAGAACTTAATGATGGAAGTGCGGCACCTGCTAAGCGGGTCATGCTCGGTATCACTGATAGTACTTTCAATAACTTCACCGAGGACGGTAAGACTCTCATTGGCCAGTCCATTGATTGGGCACTTGGCATAGCAGGCGGTATCGCTCCTCTAGAATTCACTGAAATAATATATGATGCCGCAGAGGACACTTTCCGCTTCAAATGGAATTCTCGAGGCGGAAAAACCTATTCTCTATTTTACTCCGAAGATATGACACAATTCGATGCTGACCTTGATGATTCAATCGAGTCTGGTGGAGATTTTACGGTTTATCCGGCCGAAGGTGAACCTGGGCTGGAAAACCCTTTGGAAGGAATAGATAAGATATTCTTCAAAGTAATGGAAAACGAAGATTAAAGAATCTGAAGAAAAGAAACCCTAAACCGCTACTACCCTAAGTGGCTTAAGTTACTCAAATTGAATGCACTTTTCCCGTCTCATTCTGCTGGGAATATTTTTGATTCCCAGCAGTTTCACAATCAGTGCTGAAAAAACAAAAGAAGAAAAATATCGAGAAAGCGCGTCCAGAAAAGAAGGCAATCTGAAAATTGGACGTGAGGTCTTTCAAGGTGACAAGGCCTTATGTTCTCAGTGTCATACTGTCGATGGTAGCTCGAAGAGTGTAGGCCCTGATCTCTTCGCAGCGGGTGATAAATTTTCACGTGCTGATCTTATTAAATCCGTCATTGAACCTTCTGCCTCAATCATGACAGGTTATGATACTACTGTCATTGAAACAAAAGATCAGAAAGCATTCACTGGGATTCTGAAATCAACGACCAAAAAAGAAATTACCCTTTCCAACCTCGGGAACAAAATTACCACTATCCTCAAATCCAACATTAAAAAGCAGTATACAAATCCTGTTTCCTTAATGCCTTCCGGGCTTCACGCTAAACTTGAATTACAGGAATTCACAGACCTGATCGCTTATTTAGAAAGCCTAAAGCAACCCCAGTCAGAGGGGCTAAATAAGAACGGCACACCTGAAAATATAGAAGCACTTTCCAAACAAATTAAAATTCTGCCTTTCTTTGGAAAAAATATTAATCTTGAGAAACCGGTATGGTTCGGACAGCACCCCACAATTGACGATACCTTTATCATCGTCGAAAAGAGTAGAGCCTCTGTTTCTCTCTTGAAAAAGGATAAAGACGGTAACGAAAAGAAAATTTCCTTCGTTGCCATACCAAATGAGGTTTATGTGACAAATGATGAGGGTCTCCTTGGTTTCGCATTTCACCCTAAATTTTCTGAAAATCGGAAATATTATTTAATGTATGAGACAAAGGCAGAAAACTATAGAGGCATGGCAATCGGTGAAAGGATTGCCTCTAAAGACTTTCTAAAGGACTCTGGAAAGCCCACCAGAAAAATACTCGAATTTGAAGTAACCACTCAGTTCCACCATGGTGGTGGCATAGAATTTGGTCCGGACGGTTATTTATATATTGGGATGGGTGATGGGGGTCCGCAAGAAGATCCGCTAGGCCATGCTCAGGACCTGGAATCATTTTCAGGAAAGATACTAAGGATCGATGTGAACAATAACGAAGTGGGAAAATCCTATTCAATTCCGAAAAATAATCCCTTTAATAATCACCCAAACAAAAAATTCCTTCGTGAGATATATGCATACGGACTTCGTCAACCATGGAGGTTCAGTTTTGACTCAGCTAATGGAGATTTGTGGGTAGGTGATGTAGGACAGAACCGTTTCGAGGAAATCACGATTGTTCGTTCAGGAGAAAATCACGGGTGGAACGTTTATGAAGGTTTTGAACTGTTCTCAACTCAATACAGGAAAGAGAATAGTAATTTTATTGCCCCAATAGTCTCCTTCCGTCGATCGCATGGAGTTTCCATTACTGGGGGATATGTGATCCGATCAATGACCAATGAAAAGAGTTCCTTCGAAGGCGTTTATATCTGTGCAGATTATCAATCAAAAAAGATATGGGGGTTAACTCAAAGTAACCGGAAACTAGAAACTATACGACAAATAGGTCAATGCCCCGATCGTATCGTTGCCTTTGGCAGGGACCGGAGTCACAACCTATACGCAATAGGTTACGACAAAGGAAACATCTACAAATTAGATTTCAGCGAAGCAAAATTTAAATAAAAAAACTCATCTTTTTACCTGCCATGATCCGTCATGGGCTATGGAAACTCGCAAATTACCTATCTTTGCTGAAACGTTCCCTTCATTATCAACGAGAGTCTTAATCTGACTGGCCAATTCTGATGTGTCTTCACCCTCATCGTAAGGGCGAAAAACACTAAGCCAAACCAAGGGTTCACCCGAGCTGAGAGTTGCCTTGGAAAAAGTATTCATCACATTGGCACCTCCAATGTCTTGAGATGTTCGAGTCCTGACCTGTCCAACTTCTTGCCCCTTCTGTGGATGAAGATACAAAATAACTCTCTTTTTCTTTTTCTGCCACCAGGCATGGTCCCGTGCAGGAGCATCAAACCAATGAGACCCATCCTTTGAATTCTTATCCGTTACAGCAATGGACCAGCATGGCGATGCAACGTATCCATCCACGTCCGAGCAAGGCACATAATAATCACGAACGATCAAATATCCCTCCGCAGTAAGAACCGTCTGCCGCGACCATTTGCTATTGGCTCCATAATAATTGCGCATAGTGAATTGACCGAAAGAGTCCTCACCCTCATTCTCGGCCCGAAGATCCTCGCGTACGAGAATAGCCCCTCGGTGCCATAAGGGAGTAAAATAGCGAGGATTCGTTCTCACGTTGGGGGTAATGCCTCCACCTGATTTTCCTTTGAAATCATATGACATTCTAGTGAATTCGTTCTGCCCATCAAAATTTCCGTTAAGGTCATTGAGAACAAAAGCAATGCCGTTCCCCTCCCCAACATCTCCCACCTCAATACATTTTCCGGGCCTTCTCCCATCTTCCACTATCTTGCAGGCGATGTCCCGCATCTTTCCAGTGAGTTGAACACGGTCCTGACCCTGAACTAACTCAATGACTAGATCATCAGAAATAGAATCGAAGGACTCTATTATTTTTTCACCCTTCGGCCCAGCAATCCTCAAATTTTGAATTTTGGCACCTGATGGGAACGGGCCAATGCGCAATGAATTAAGATTGTAGTCGTTATTCAACTGCCAATAGCCATCCATGTTTCCATGAGAGTATCCGAGTCTAGGCTCATCGGTCCGACGAAACAATCCTACTTTTTTATCAAACTTCCAATTTTTGGAATCAGGTCCTTCTCTCGAATTTAGGGTCAGTTTTATGGACATCGAAGCCATCTTCCAGGCCTCCCCAGTCGGTTCATCCATACCTAATCCCTCTTTTATAGGGAACTTCATATCAGGCGGTAATACGGAGAGCATATCATAAGCAGTTTCACCGATACCTGCCCGACCACTCGTGTACTTACCTGACGTATGAAGAAACTTTGCACCGTCCACACAATATTCATAAAGCTTACCGTCAGAATCATCACAGTAGTGCATGTAATTATTATTCCTGTCATAGATAAAAAAGGACACGAAGGGGTCTCCACTCTCCCTACTAGGGCACAAATACAAACGTTCAGGGATCTTATGTTTTAGAGGGCTGTAATAACTTATACCTGCCCCCCCTTGAGGGACCTTCGGTTCGATTCCTCTCTCAATGAACCAAAAGTATCTTTTCTTATATGCCTCAAGGTACTCTTTCGGAACCTTGCGACCTTGCGGAGGTCGACCACCAAGACAAACCTGCTCTGATGCCCAGAGAAACTCGGGATCTTTGAATTCTTTTGCCATACGGTACCAGACGTGCCCATCATTGACCTGTTCGGCGCCACCATAATATTCAGCATTCCAGGGATCAGCATAAATTTGTGCGCGTTTTCCCTGAATAATATTCGCACTAGAATTCGGGTTACCCCTTACACCACCACCATGCACATAATAGAGATACCTTCGGAAATGAGAATATAGAAATTTTCTATCCGTCTGAAATTTGTTCATGCCGTAGGCCATGTCAATGAGGCCTTGAAGGTAAAGCGGGCCATAAGGATAATAATTGGTCTCGGTCATGTCTCCATACTCGATTAATTCTCTCCATAAAGCATCAAGCCACGGCTTATGACGGACAGAGTTTGAATGCTGAGGAAACATTCCAACAGCGAGAGCGGGTCCACCATTGATTCCATAAGGCCGATTATTGACTCCCCTTTCCAGCGCAGCATAGTCTTTGAAATCAGCTCGAAGACTGTGCATGACCAGCGCTCTGAAATTTTTTTTCTCATCTTCAGTGAGCATGTTTTGCTTCCTCAGTTCCTCGAAGATCCTCATCCTTCCACCACTTCCCCATGATTTATGATTATAAAATAGGGTAAATGTTATCTCCTCCCCCCTATCCTTTGCTTCCTGATAACGATCAAGAATACTTAAGAGATAAGCACGAAGAATCTTTAATTCATTAGGGTCTTTCCTTCCGCTGTCGATGTACCTCTCTAGTAGACGGTCCCATTGCCAACCTCCACGATGCATCTGAGGCCTACTCTCACGGACCTCAGCAACCTGAGCTGCAATCTCTTTCTCAGAGTACTTGGAGTATGAAGAGCGAGGATGATTTTCTTCAGGGCCAAGAGATTGTGCCTCTGACAAAAAAATTGTCCAAAAAGAAAAAATTAACAGAGGACATACATTAATGATCACTTTTATCATTATGGACATTTTATAGTGAGATGCTCACTGTCTGACCAGTTAAGAATTATCAGGTCCAAAATTTAATGATGTGTACTTATGATAGTCATTGCTATTTTCAGGAATTAAGACATAAAATTCTAATTACAATACAATGTCTAACGTCTTAACTGTTCTTCTTTTAACCCTGCTATCACTGACGCTATCTAGTGCAAAAAATGAAGCCGGAATTATTGATCTTTTCAACGGGAAGGACCTAGATGGCTGGGAAGGAATCGGTGGAGACGCATCAAAGAACTGGGAAGTGAAAGATGGAACGCTTTCGTGCACTGGCGGGAAAGGAGCTCAGTGGATTGCAACTAAACAGGAATTCTCCGACTTTGATCTTAGTATGGATTTTAAACTTCCAGAGAACGGGAACAGCGGAATTTTTATCAGAGCGCCAAAAGAAGGAACCCCATACGTTGATGGGATAGAGATTCAATTGCTAGATGATGCGGGTGAAAAATGGAAAAATCTCAAACCAAATCAATTCACAGGTGCAATATATGCGGCACTCGAACCGAGTCACCGCGTTACCAAGACAGCTGGTGAGTGGCAAAGCATTCGAATAAAATGCGCCGGTCCAAAGTGTATGGTCTGGGTTAATGGTCAACAGATCATAGACACTAAGCTAGATGATCTTGCCAAAGTTCATGGAAAAAAAATTCCCGGCCTTCATCGGACAATCGGAAGGATCGGAATGCAAAATCATGGAGACAGCGTTTACTTTAGAAATATCAAGCTGACCGTCATAGAAAAGGTAAAAACAAAGCCTCTCCTCTTCGCTTTCCATAATGGAGTCCATTTTAATACAGCAAAAGAAAAGGCCACCACACTAAAAGAATTAGGTTACGACGGTATAGGTTCCGCATATTTAAAAACTAAAGAACCTATCAAAGAACGGTTAGCGACTTACAAAAAGAACGGCCTGAAAGTTTTTAGTTTTTATGTTGGTGGTAAGTTAAAAAGAAACGGTCACAATTATGATCCAGCAATCTCAGAACTGATACGAGAATTGAAGGGAACCGGCACAGTCATTGAGCTGTATGTTCAAGGAGATAAAAACAACAACACCGACGAAGAGGCTGTAAATTTTGTTAGAGAAATTGCAGGTCAAGCAAAGGAATCTGGTCTTAATGTAGTACTTTACCCTCATGCCGGTTTCTACATAGACCGGATCGGCGATGCCGTCAGGATTGCTAAAAAGGCAAACCAGAAAAATGTCGGCGTCATGTTCAATCTTTGTCATTTCCTGCAAGTCGAACCAAAGAGTAACATGAAAGAAGCCATTAAGAATGCTGCGCCATTTTTATGGCAAGTAAGCATCAGTGGCGCTGAAGAGGGTAGCCGTTCATGGCAGAAACTAATACAGACTCTTGACCGAGGTAATTTTGATCAGTCTAAGCTAATGAACATTTTGAAGGGTGTCGGATTTAATGGTCCGGTAGGCCTACAATGCTATGCTATCAAAGGTGATTCGAGGGAAAACCTAAAACGATCCATCAATGCATGGAATGCAATCTGGATACCCTAATGAGATCCGTGATTAGAATGCAACAGCATCAATGAAATGAATAAATTATCCAGCTATCCAAATATGAATCCATTTGGAGTGCTTTTTTTATTTCTTTTTTCATCCATTATTTGGACTCAGGGCAAGGAATCTACCGCAATCAATAAACTTAAGGAAAGTGGTGGGATCATTTCCTCTGCAGATAATGGCGGCTGGAGAGTTGAGTTTCATCTGAAGGGAAGAGATCTGCAGGACGAAGGACTCGAACCAGTTCAAGACTTAAAAGATGTCAGACTATTGAATTTGCGGGATACAAAAATAACAAGTTCCGGAATTAAGCACATCGAAGGAATGAAAAACTTAAGACGGTTGCATCTGGAAAGGACCCAAGTCGATGACGCATGCATCGATTACCTATCAGGCCTTCAAGAACTCGAATACCTGAACCTTTACTCAACAAAGATAACTGATAAGGGCCTAGCAAAACTTAAGGATCTTAAGAATCTCAAACAGTTATTCGTCTGGCAAACCGGAGTCACTAACGCTGGTGTTCAGAAACTAGAAAACCAATTACCAAAATTAAAAATCATAGGGGGTGTTGATTTGGACAAAATAGTTGCCGTAAAAAAACCACCACCCAGACCCACTGAAGATCTGAAATGGATCCCATCAACTGGAGAAATACCTCCAAGATCTATATCAGGTGATAATACAACCATCATATTTCACAACCAAATGAAGCAAAAAGTGAAGATCTATTGGGTAGAATATAGTGGCAGACTTAAACTTTATGGAGAAATAGCCCCGGGAGGAACCAGAGAACAAAACACCTATTCAACAGCTAGCTGGCTTGTCACTGACATGGAAGATACCTATCTCGGTTACTTCAGAACATCCATAAAAGTGGGCAAAGCGTTAATTCCTAAAATATGAACTGGACTAGTATCCTGTTTTCATTCATCTAAATATAATCAATTCATAAAACTCTAATAATAACTAAAATGAAAAAACTGTCTTTCGCTTCTCTCTTAACTGTATTGACATTTTGTCTTAGTCAGCTTGGCCTAGCAGACGTAAAATTACCCCCTGTAATCGGTAGCGGAATGGTCCTACAACGTGACATGGCAGTTCCAGTTTGGGGTTGGGCCGAGGCAGGCGAAGAGGTTACCGTTTCATTCGCGGGACAAACTAAAAAAGCAAAAGCAAGTGATGATGGAAAATGGATGGTTAAACTTGATTCACTCAAAGCCAATGCGAATGGAGCAACGCTAACAGTATCCGGAAAAAACAAAATTAACCTTGATAATGTCTTAGTCGGTGAGGTCTGGATATGCTCTGGACAATCAAATATGGAATGGTCAATCAGGCAATCCATGAACCCTAAAGAAGAAGCGGCAGCCGCAAATAAGCCTTCGATCAGACTATTCAACGTACCTGGGCATACAGTCAGCCCATTACCAAAGGATGAAGGTGCCGGACAGTGGCAAGTATGTGATCCAAATTCAGTCAATAATTTCAGTGCAGTTGGTTATTTCTTCGGACGCCGTTTGCATAAAGATCTGAAGGTACCTGTCGGACTCATTGGCTCTAACTGGGGTGGCACGAGAATTGAACCTTGGACTACTCTTGCAGGCTTTGAGTCAGTCCCCGAGTTATCTAAAATTGCCGATCAGGTTAAAAATTACAAGCAAGACACTCGAGTAGGAGGAGGACAACCTTCTGCGATTTACAATTCAATGGTACATCCTCTCACTCCTTTCGCAATGCGTGGAGGAATCTGGTATCAGGGCGAATCAAACGGGAACGAAGGAATTACCTACTATCAAAAGAAACACGCTCTTGTGAATGGATGGAGAAAAGCTTTCCAAAATAAAGATCTGGCATTCTATTGGGTTCAATTAGCCAACTTTCAGAAAGAAAGTGACAAGCCCGAAGGAGGTGACGGATGGGCTAAACTTCGCGAAGCCCAGACTCAGGCACTGGACATACCAGGAACAGGAATGGCAGTCATTACTGATATCGGTGCTGCCAATGATATTCACCCAAGGAACAAACAGGATGTCGGCTGGCGCCTCGCTCAGTGGGCACTTCACCAGACTTATGGACAAAAGGATTTGGTACCATCAGGCCCCCTTTACAAGAGTCATAAAGTAGAAGGAAATAAAATACGCCTATCATTCGATCATGTAGGATCAGGACTCATCGTTGGCAAGAAAACCGGGCTAGAACCTACTGCCGAAGTAAAAGATGGAAAACTGGAACATTTTTCTATATCCGGAAAGGATAATAAATGGGTCTGGGCAGATGCTAAAATTGACGGACAGACTGTCGTTGTCGAGTCCAAGGAAGTGTCTGAACCTGTGGCTGTCCGTTACGGTTTTACGATGAATCCCGCCAAGGCCAATTTGTACAACAAAGAGGGCTTACCTGCCGGACCTTTCCGAACAGACACGGAATAATTCTGACCTTTGTAATAAAGCTCAATATTTTAAATCAGCTAAAACAGCAGCCTAATGCTAAGGCTAAATTAATTTTGCGGACTTGAGATTACGCAAAAGTAGTAATAAGTTATTGTTAGATTTATTCTATTAATGATTAGCCTCCAACACACTCGAAGGAACTTTCTTGGATCGAGTATTGGACTGGCCGGACTCTCTGTTCCGAGCTTATTTTCTTTAGTCTCTAAGGCAAGGTCACAGGCACCAAAGGCCAAATCTTGCATTGTTCTATATACGTGGGGAGGGATGAGTCATTATGAGTCCTTTGACCCCAAACCAAATGCCCCTTCTGATATCAGAGGTGAATTTAAACCGATACCAACAGCGACTCCGGGCATTCAGTTCTGTGAACATCTTCCTCTCCTAGCAAAACATTCAGAAAAAATGGCCATTGTCCGGTCCATTCATCATCGGCACGGCGGTCATCAACAAGGGATGTATGTCTCTCTGACTGGCCACGATCCAGAGGGAGGACTAAAAGCCAAGAAGCGCAATAACTGGCCATCCTTAACGTCAATGATTTCTAGGTTCAATGAGCCGTTGGCCGGGACCCCAAAAGCTATCAAACTTCCATATTCGATGTATGATAATGGAACGTTGATGGCCGGCGATTATGGCGGTTGGCTAGGCTCAGCTTATGATCCTGTCATTATGAAGACTCCTGCCGGAGAACCTTTCCAAGGTGTGACCCGTTACACTGACAAGGCACTGAATCTTAAACTCAACGTCAAGAAAAACAGAATTAAAGAACGAAGCTCATTACTAAATGACCTAGACAATCAACTCGGGAGCAAGAAAGGCACTGGAACAGAGTACGATCAACTCGATCGTTACCAGCAAATGGCTGCTGACCTTCTCCTCGGATCTCCAGTCCATGATGCCTATGATTTAGAGAAAGAGGACCAGAGAGTAAGAGACATGTACGGGGATCACATTTGCGGCCAAACGCTTCTTCTATCAAGGCGCTTAGTTGAGGCCGGCGTTCCAGTAGTTCAGGCCCTATGTTCCGCAGGAGACCTCGCTGGTGGTGGAGGAGATAATTGGGACACTCACAGGAACCATTTTCCAAAGATGAAGGACCGCTTATTGCCGGTCTTTGATCGGTCAGTTTCTGCCCTTTTAACTGATCTCGAACAAAGAGGAATGTTAGATGAAACACTGGTAGTTTTCCTTACTGATTTTGGCCGCACCCCAAAGATTAATGGTAACGGTGGTCGAGACCATCATCCCGGAGTCTACTCAGTTGCACTTGCAGGAGGTGGAATCCGTGGAGGACAAATTTACGGAGCCAGTGATTCCAGAGGCGCTGAACCGGACTCGGATGCCTGCTCACCTGCTGACTTCCATGCTACTGTATATGCTGCTCTCGGCATCGATCATAAGGCCGTACTTCACGACAAACAGGGCAGGCCCTTTAATATCTGTGATGGAGAACCATTGCCACTGCTCTAGATCAGATCTGGCTCACAAATTTTCTAGATTGGAGAGAATATCAATTCAATGATATTAACCGATTAATAACACCTAAAATGAATCCCTATCTCATTACAGTTATCACAATCATTAATTTTTATCTGTTTAATCCGTGCTCGGCAGAAACGGCAAAACATATCAAAGATGTTGAGTTTGCAAAAATCAAAGGTCATAGCCTCAAATTGGATCTGCACCTTCCAGCAAAAGATGAAAGATCAACGCTTGTCGTGTGGATACACGGGGGCGGGTGGCAGAAAGGCTCAAAAAATGACTGTAAGATTAAATGGTTAACTGAACACGGCTATAGTGTAGCGAGCATTTCCTATCGGCTTAGCCAAGTCGCTAAATTTCCAGCACAATTGCATGACTGTAAGGGTGCTATCCGCTGGTTACGTGCCAATTCCAGTAAGTACGGTTATAAGACCAATCATATTGTCGTCGCCGGGGCCAGCGCAGGTGGACACCTGGCTGCTCTGATAGGAACGACCTCTGGCAATGATCGGCTCGAAGGGGACGTTGGTGGCAACCTTAACCAACGGTCCTCCGTGTCCGCCATCATTGATTATTACGGACCAACTGATTTTATTCTGAGGAGTAAAACTCAACCATCAAGAGCAAATGAAGTCGGGTCCGTAGTCTATAATCTTCTTGGTGGAGGAGCTGATAAAAAAGTAGAACTTGCCAAGCTTGCATCAGCAGCGCACCACGTAACAAAAGATGATCCCCCCCTATTAATATTTCATGGTGACAAGGACAATACTGTTCTCATTGATCAGTCTAAAGCAATAACTGAGGTGTACAAAAGCAAGGGACTCTCAGTTCAAATGAATGTTCTTACCGGTAAAAAGCATGGAGGTAATGTGTTTTATAAGGGCGAGAACAGACAACGGGTCCTTAAGTTCTTAGATGAAGTTCTAAGAGCCAAGTCCTAAGTAATAGAAGAACCCCTTATCTTTATTTCTTCTTTCCCCATCTTCCGTCCCAGATCTTTTCCAAGTTACTAACAACTTCTGGGTTCTTAGACGCAAGATTAATTGTCTCTGTCCGATTCTT
>CACJBM010000049.1 GCA_902591645.1 uncultured Verrucomicrobiota bacterium
AGTAAGGCTGATCAGGAAGAAGCTCAAAATGTTTTACAAAGAAGACTAACCGGCACGGTAAGTGATGTAAACATTGCCGCAGAAGGAGATGATCGTCTTGTCATTGATATCCCACATCGTGATGGAGATGCCAAACAAAACATTGATGAAAACACAATTAAACAAATCCGTGCTCAACTACAGAAATCCGCTATCCTAGAGCTCTATCTTACTCATGAACAAAATGACCCGGTAACAATTGGTAAAATTGAAAGAGGAGAAGAAGTTATCCCTTTCTCAAAAATAGCAACATTTGATCAGTCAGAAGAAGACAACTCTCAAGAACCAGAAAAACTTTTACTTAGGGAAGAGGTCATGATTGAAGGGAAGGATGTCACTAACGCATATGCCTTCAATGAAACTGGAAATTGGAAAATAAACATCACATTCGTTGGTGATGGAGCAGACACTCTTTCAAAAGTCAGCAAAAAGTATGCTGGTGATGGAGTCACTCAAATGGCAATACTTCTTGACGGAAAAATTATTTCAGCAGCTGTATTTAATGGACACATCCCCGGAGGAAATTGTCAAATAACCGGTAACTTTACTGAGCAGGAAGCAAACACATTATCGGTATCAATGCGTAATCCTTTAGGCGTAAAACCTGAAATCCTTTACGAGGAGTCATTTCCACCAACTCTTGCCAAGGAGGCCATTAATCAAGGAATTCGAGCAGGCATGTGGGGACTCTTGTTAACTGCATTATTTATGGCAATTTTCTATCGTTTTGCCGGATTAATTGCTCTGATTGGCCTGAGCATAAATATCATTCTACTCTTTGGTATCCTTGCAATTTTTCAGGCTGATTTTACCCTTGCTGGAATTGCAGGAGTGATACTCACCATCGGCATTGCTATAGATGCCAACGTCCTGATCTATGAAAGGTTGAGGGAAGAAATGGCAGCAGGAAAGACAGTGGGAACTGCAGTTCAAACTGCTTACGAAAAAGCTTTCTCTGCAATTTTTGATGCTCAGATTACTACGCTCATTACGGCCCTAGTTCTTTTATGGTTAGCAGAGGGCGCAATCCAAGGATTTGCAGTGACACTTACCATCGGAATTATCGTATCACTCTTCTCAGCTCTTCTAGTAACTCGAGTATCCTTTAATTGGCTCAGTGCGGCAAGAAAACTAAATAAGCCTCTTAATTTCACTCCTGTATTATCCAATAAAAAAATTAATTTCCTTGGACTATCAAAGTTCAGCCGATTCATTTCCATTGCTCTTATTGTTTTGACCATTGGAACAATTGCAACAAAACAGAAAGGAGCACTTGGCATTGAGTTCGTTGGCGGGGATCAACTAAGGTTTAACGCACCAGAAAGCACGAGCAAGGATTCGATCAGTAAAGTGATAACAGATACACTAGGCGAAACCAAGAAACCTCAGATTCAGGAACTGACTCCAATAGGTGGCAACAGTACAATTTTCTCCGTTCGTATTGAACCTGGTTCCGGTGAAAAAGTAAAACAAGCTATCGCAACGGCAGGCCTTGCTGAGGGACAAATTCAAAGCCAACAGATCGGTTCAGTTATTGCTGGTGAAATGGCCAAACGATCTCTTTACGCGCTCCTTGCTGGGCTTGGCGTTATTTTCCTTTATGTGACTTTCCGTTTTGAGTTTTCATTCGCAATCGGCGCTATCGCTGCCCTCATTCATGATTTGTGTATTGTGATAGGCGTTACGGTTCTTTGTGGAAAAGAACTGAATCTAATACTAGTCGGAGCTTTTCTAACAATTGCCGGTTATTCTATTAATGATACTATAGTTGTTTTTGACCGTATAAGAGAAGGTCTGCGCAGCCAAAGAGGCAATGTTAAAGACATCATGAATGCCGCCATTAACGCGACACTCTCACGAACTATCCTTACCAGTTTGACCACCCTAATCACCGTCGTATGCTTACTATCGTTTGGTGGACCAGCGCTAAATGACTTTTCTTTTGCAATCATTATAGGGGTTATTGTGGGAACCTATTCCTCAATATTTGTAGCCTCCCCTATTGTTTATTGGTGGGCAAAGAAGCAAAAAGTTAATTTACGACGTGAAATTTTGGATGCCGATCAGGATGACATTAGTTCAGCAGCAACAACAACCTAGAACCACGCTTGACTGATCGGTACTTAACCGCTAAATTCAGCCCCCCTAAAATAGGACGATTTATTAATCAATTAAATTCATATGCCAGAAGTAGAAGTAAACAAAGGTGAATCTGTGGACCGAGCTCTCAAACGTTTAAAGAATAAACTTGAGGCTGAAGGAATCATGGATGAAATGCGCCGACTCCGTGCCTTTGAGACTCCCTTCCAGCGCTATCGACGCAAACAACGTACAGCAGCAAAAAAATCGCGCATGCGATTTAGAGCAAATCTTCAAGTATTTAAGAGAGGCAACACCAATAAGGAAGAAGAAGTTGCTCCTGAAGAAACGACCGCTGTGGCAGAAGAAACTGTCGAATCAGTTGCCACTGAATAGACATCCAAGTTGCATTTGGAAATTTAATCTTCAGCTAGCTCGATAAAGTAATCCTCTATCGCTGAAACAAGTCCAGGAATATTCGATTCCTTAGCTTCTATATCAACCCGCAGCCCAGCAGATTGCAAGGTCTCTGAAGTAATTGGTCCAATACTAGCAATTATTAAGTGCTCTGGAATTGGTAAATCCATATCCAAAAAACTTTCTACAGTGCTTGAACTGGTAAAAGTGATGATGTCAGTGTCTCCAGTCCGAAACCTTTCAACCGCACCAGTGGGATCTTCTGACTCAGATACAGTCTGATAAGCGATCGCTTCATCAACAATTGCGCCAGCTTCAACCAAACCATTAGAAATTACATCTCTGGCAACAGAAGGGCGAACCAGCAAAATAGTTTCATTCTCAACACTTTCATCCATCAGTTTCTTTAGTAAACCCTCAGCAACATATTCATCTGGAACTAGATCCACTGAAAGATGATAATGCTGAACTCTTTTTTGAGTTCCTGGGCCGATCACCGCTATCTTCGCACCTCCTATGGATCGAGCATCTTTGTAGAGTTTGAAAAACATATCAAAGAAAGCATCTACTCCATTCGGACTAGTGAATATGATCCAAGAATATTTGTGGGCGTCCTGTACTAATTCTGCAAATTCTTTAATGTTCTCAGGAGGCTCAATTCTAATGGTAGGCATTTCATCAACATCAGCCCCGAGACATCTCAAACGAGCACTGAGCTCTCCTGCCTGACTGCGCGTTCTAGTGACTACAATTTTTTTCCCAAATAAAGGCCGGCCCTCAAACCAATTTAATGTTTGCCTCAGCTTGACCACTTCTCCAAAAACAGCAACCGCAGGAGCCTTAAATCCCACATCCTCAGATCTGTCGGCAATATCATCCAATTTTCCAACTAAAGTTTTCTGGTTCCCTGTCGTTGCCCAACGAATCAAAGCCACAGGAGTATCTGGTGAGGCACCACCATCAATCATCATCTGTGTGACTTTTGCCAGTTGCCCTACACCCATCAGCATTACCTTAGTCCCCTCCGAACTTCCAATTTTAGAATAATCTAAAGCACTATCTTCCTTAGTAGGATCCTCGTGACCTGTAAAAATAGTCAATTGAGAACAATGATCCCGATGAGTCACAGGTATACCTGCATACGCTGGACCTGCGACTGATGAACTGATTCCGGGAACAATTTCGAAAGGAACACCGGACTCATACAGCTCCTGAGCCTCTTCTCCACCTCTGCCAAATACAAATGGATCACCTCCCTTTAACCGCACAACAGTCTTTCCTTCCAATGACAACTTAACTAGCAAGTCATTCAATTCGTCCTGGGGAATGGCATGATCGGCTGCTTTCTTTCCTGCATAAATTCTCTCAGAAGTTACAGGGGCATGATTGAGGATGTCGATATTGCAAAGATAGTCATAGACAACCACATCAGCCATTTCAAGGCACTGTTTTGCTCTTAAAGTGAGAAGCCCAGGATCCCCAGGACCGGCACCGACAAGATAGCAAATTCCTTTCTTTGTTGTATCAGAATCACTCATTATTTAATGCATCAATTCCCATTTGCTCTAACAAATCAAATGCAATCTTATTCAATTTACTTCTTTTATCTGTCCTAGTCCCAGTCTTTGGTTCCGATTCTAGTTTTTCTTCATCAAAAACTACAGCACTTATTTCCAACTCATTATCTCCTTTCAACAAACGTGCACTGACTCCAACAGGAGTATCACAACCCGCTCCAAGTAACCGAAGAAATTCTCTCTCTACATTAACGCAATCCTCTGTATTTTTATCGTTAATTAATTTAAGAGCATCAAGTGCAGGAGCATCAGCAAGAGTCTCTACAGCTATTGCACCCTGTCCTGCTGCAGGAATGAAATCCGAAACACTCAGTGGGAAACAATCAAGTACCTTATCATCCATATTAATTTGAGCGGTTTCAGAATGATATAAACCTAGCCGGTCCAGTCCAGCCCTTGCCAGTATAGTGGCATCACCAGCATCTCCATTGATTAGTTTTCTAAGCCTAGTGGGAACGTTACCCCTAATCTCGGAAATTATTATGTCAGGTCTTTTCCATCCAAGAATTCGAGCCCTACGAACACTGCTTGTCGCCACACAAGAGTTTTCATTAATATTCTCCAGGGAAAAGGCATCATTCTTAAAAATTAGAAGATCCTCAACCGGTGCACGTCGTAAAACTGATGCAATACAGAAAGAAGACTCAAGCTCCGATGGCAAATCCTTTAAGCTATGTACAGCCGCGTCAATTTCACCTCTTCTCAAGGCGTCTTCTAATTCCTTAGTAAAGACACCTTTCTCCACTATGGGCCGGTGCCCTTTAGAAAAATCAGTCAGCTTCAAATCTTTATACCTGTCACCGCTCGTTTGAATAACACGCTCTTCTATTACTCCATCAAATCCATTCGCTCGCAACTCAGATGCAACAGATCGAGTTTGGAAAAGGGCTAAATCACTTCCCCTGGTACCAAGGATAATTTTATTCATACTGTGGCAAGAGGATCGCTCCCTTGGTCTGGATAGTTTTGAGAGTCTCTTGAAATTATATCTAATTCCAACTTATCAATCTCTGTGATTATTAAATTTTCACATATTATAATTTGCTCTTCACGTCTCGCGTGGGCTGATGCCGTAATTTTCTGCAAAGCGTCCATGTCGTATAGGTACACACCAGGAACACTTGCAACTTCCTCATCAACGTCTCTAGGAACTGCTATATCTATGATAAATAATGGTCGACCACGACGCTTACGAACAGCAGGTCCGATCTGATCTTTAGTTAAGAGGGCATGAGGGGAAGACGTTGCTGTGATAAGTATGTCAGCCTCATATAATCTTGTTAATCCCTGATCAAACTCGTAGGCTTTCCCACCCATTTCTTCAGCAAGAATGACCGCTTTATCGTGTGATCTACTGGAAACCACCAGCCCCTTGACTCCGCGACCGGCCAAAGTTTTAGCAACCATTTCACCCATCTGACCTGCTCCAAGAATCATTACATTACAGTCCTTCAGGTTTCCAAATATCTTCTCAGCCAAATCTACTCCAGCCGCACCCACAGACGTCGCTCCCCGAGTAATTTTTGAATTAGTCCTTACAAATTTGGCAATCTTAAATACATTCTGAAAAAGTTTATTTAAATAACGTGACGTCTGTCCTGCCAAATGAGCGGCGGCATATGACTTCTTAACCTGTCCAAGAATTTCAGTTTCCCCCAGAATCATTGAATCAAGACCACTAGCGACCCGACACAAATGCTTCATCATCTCAGATCCACGAAACTTATAAAACGGCAAGGATCCGATTTCCTCCGCTCCATATAAACAAGTAAAACATTCATCAATTTTTGAATATTTATCTGGATTGGCTACTATATAAATTTCGATTCGGTTGCACGTGGAAATAATCACCGCCTCATAAAATCCTTCCTTATCAGTAATTAAAGAACATTTTTCAGCAAGCTTAGTCTCTGGAATGGCCATTTGTTCACGAACCGACACAGGAGCAGATTCATGATTAATGCCCACACAAAAGATCTCAGCTGAATTCGTTTCTCCCATCAATTTTATGAAATAATTAACAAACTCAAAAGTGAAACTATGAAGGCAAATACAGCAAACTGAGAAAGCCTACGTGCAACCATTCCGCGGAAAAAACCAACTAAGCAAATCACTGCATAGAGAATCCATATCGCATACAAAGGCCATAATGGATGGCTGTCTCCCTTAGGAGGGATTTTTTCTGCAGAAAAAATCCCAGCCGCCAATAATATGACCCCAAAAAACATCAGTCTAAAAACCGCTTTAGACAAATTATGCATTGGAGGAAGGTGGTAAAATAATGTCTCTAATTTTGCTGAACGTACATTTTTCTCTTGTAGCAGAAACATCAACCCCGCCACACATGCCATACCAAATGATCCATATGAAATTAGCGACACTCCGATGTGAAATTCAGTCCATGTCTCAGTCCCGCCAAGATCGGCCGCGGCTATAATTGCCAGATCCTTATCAAATGGCACTAAGGCCGCCACTATGCAGATAATAAGAACCAAAGGTGAGGTGAAGACTCCCATCAATGACAGCCTATAACTTGATCCAAAAAGAAGATAGATAATGACCATCGACCAAGACACAAAAACGAGTATTTCCAATAAATTGGTCACTGGACATCGCCCATGAATTTGACCACGCTCTGCCAAGAACATCGATTGAAAAATCATGCCCAGAAACATGGCTAAGAAATTCCATTTGGAATTTTTATAATGCCCACTACGCAAAGAGGTAATTGCATATAAAAAGCCACCGCAGAAAAATACCGCAGCACAAACTAAAAATAAACGATCACGATCCATTATTTGAGGGGATGTATGTTAGTCCTTGCCCAACTGCTTTGCAAAATAAGTAATTAACTTATATGTGATTTCATCTATAGATTCCAACACCTAAAATTTTGTGCTATGACTCCTATACATTAATGAAAAATATTGACCTAAATAAGCTAGAAAAAGCAATACGTGATGTCCCTGATTTCCCAAAACCCGGGATCCTATTTAAAGACATAACACCCGTTCTAGCAGATGCTGAACTTTTCCAAATGAGCATCCAAGCAATGGCATCTGCTACAAATGGCGCCAGAATTGACAAAATTGTGGGAATAGACGCTCGAGGATTTATTTTTGGTGCCGCTATAGCCAATTTACTCGGAGTTGGATTCGTACCGGTTCGAAAAGCTGGCAAATTGCCCTGGATTACAGAATCTGAATCCTATTCATTAGAATATGGTAAATCAGTAATAGAAATACATAAAGATGCAATTTCACCTGGCGAGACAGTCATCATCGTGGATGACCTTCTAGCGACTGGCGGAACCGCTGAGGCGACCTTGAAGCTCGTTGAAAAATTAGGAGCTAACATTCATTCAGCCTGTTTTTTCATTGAACTCAGCTTTCTTAATGGAAAAGAAAAATTAGGTCACAATAAAGTTGAGTCATTGCTAGTCTACTAAAACTAATTTTTTGATCTTATCAGCCTCCTAGATCTAATGCGTGAACACACTTCTTCCCCATCAATTAATTCTTCATGAAGTTCTTTCCCAATTTGCGCAGGAGATGGCCCAACCCATTCACTGGATCGCCCCTTAATATCAATGCTGTCCGAAGTCGGGTCCAGAGTCAGAGTGGTGAATAATGAATCCTTGTAAGGGCACGTATATTCAATGTATGGAAATTTAGTATGAACATCTTTCGAATAACTGTGATGCCGATGCTTACCGCCTATCCAGTGATAAGATGCTGAATTAACATGAAAATAAATGATTCCAGCCTTGCGGAAAACGTGATCAATATGGGTGTGCCCATTCAAAGCCAAAATGATCTTACTCCGATGAATCTGAAGTATCTCCTGAACCTCTTTTGAATTCTCGATACTCGAGGGTCCCGCAATGGGTTGGTGAGACACAATGATCACAGGATCTTCTGACTCATTTAATTCTTTTTTGAGCCATAACAACTGAGCTTTTCCCATGTAAGAGGGATATCCCTTTTTGTGATTTGGTGATTTTTCGTTACCATCCAAAACTATTAATTTCAAACCATTGAGCTCTTCCGAATAATACCTTCCCTTCATTCCCCAGAGTTTAACGACCTCGTCAAATGAATGCCCATCATCAATTTCATGATTACCCAAAACATGAAATGCATTAGAATTAGAATTCTGAAAATTCTCTAATATTTGTTTATTCTTTTTATTTGGATAAGCAAAATCGCCCAATTGAATGACCGCATCTGGCTTTTCATTCTTCATGGCCTGAACGAAAGATTCCAAACGCCGTTCCCCATCATGCATCACATCTTGATGCAAATCAGCTATCATTCCAATTTTAACTGGAGCCTCTAATTTTCGGACCCTTGATAAAACATCTTCACATAAAATAATTGATCCGAATCCAAGCACAGATTTTGAAATAAAACGGCGGCGATCAGTGACTGGAAAGCCTGAATGATTTTCAGTTAACATTTAATATTAATTAAATTTCTTAACAACGAGAGAAGCATTATGACCACCGAACCCAAAACTATTACTCAAAGCAATGTCCACATTTTTCTCACGTGCTTTATGAGCTACATAATCCAAATCACACTCATCATCAGGATCATCAAGGTTGATCGTAGGAGGGACGATGCCGGTATTTACAGATTTAACACAAGCGGCAAGCTCTACCCCACCAGCTGCACCAAGCAAATGCCCGGTCATTGACTTAGTAGAGCTCACTAAAAGACCATCATTAACCTTATCACCAAACGAGAGCTTAATTGCTCTAGTTTCGCATATATCGCCAAGCCCAGTAGAAGTACCGTGAGCATTAATATAATCTACATCCTGAGCGTTAACCCGAGCATGGTTTAATGCATTATTCATACAATGACTTGCACCCAACCCTTCTGGGTGCGGTGACGTCATATGATACGCATCAGCCGAAACGCCGTAGCCAGAAAGTTCACAATATATTTCAGCTCCTCGTGCTTTTGCATGCTCAAGCTCCTCTATAACAACCACCCCAGACCCTTCGCTCATAACAAACCCATCACGATCCTTATCAAATGGCCTTGAAGCTTTTTCAGGCTCATCGTTCCGACTACTCAATGCTTTCATTGATCCAAAACCTGATAAACCCATAGTCGAAATGGATGCTTCAGCTCCACCAGCAAGGAAAATATCTGCATCACCAAAACGTATCATCCTCCATGCTTCACCTATATTATGATTAGCTGTAGCACATGCAGTCACAATCGACATGTTCGGCCCTGATAAGCCATATTCCATAGAAACAAGCCCACTACTGATATTGGCAATCATCATTGGAATAAGAAACGGCGACACTTTTGATGCCCCACGCTCTAAATAATTTTGATGCTGCTTTTCAAGAGTACTTAACCCCCCAATACCGCTTCCTATCATGCATCCGAATCGATAAGGATCGAAAGATCCTTCACAAATACCAGCGTCTTCATATGCCATTTTTGCTGAAGCCATCGCCAATTGACAATACCGATCGGCGCGACGGGCATCTTTTGGATTATTAAAATATAAATTAGGCTCAAAGTCATTAACTTCTCCGCCGATCTGACAATAAAAGTCTGATGGATCAAGACTAGAAATTCGCTTTATTCCACTCTTTCCCTCAATTAAAGAAGACCAAAAAGAATCAAGACCAATCCCTATCGGACTGACGATTCCCATTCCTGTAATAACTACTCTACGCTCACTCATTAAAGATAATAATCGTATAAAGTCTTAACTTATAACATTTGCGCATAATCACCAATTTATATTTATAAGTCACTTAACCAAACCCTTTCATTTAATGCCCCGCAACTTGGACAGGGAGGGATGTCATTTCTAGATCTATCCTCATATTGTTCTCCACAAATATTACATACAAGCCGATATTTTCTATCTTTTTTCTCTCTACGCTTACGCGCCCAATCCTTGGCCAACCAAACTCCAAATAAAACAACAAGAGTTATGACCAGATATGCTACAAGAATATTAGTCAGAGATATTTGAAACATTATAAAGCTATGAGGTGATTTACCAATTAATGGTAACCACCGCCCAAGTTATTTCTTCTACGGACACTGAGGAAAATCGCATCGATCTTATTGATCTTATAATCGCTTTATCTATTTCCTTTCCTAAACTCCTTTCAGGCAATAAGTGAACGACTCTCCCGAATCTATCAACTCCAATGTGAATATTTAAACTATCAATTCCATTTGGAATATTAATTTTATTCTTATCAAGCCAATCAAAAGGGCTAATGGTAGAACGGTTTTCTTTATCCCATATCAAAGTAACAACTGGCTTAACTTCATCCACTCCGGGATTGTTAGTTCCCTTAAATTTTCTTCCATTGGGAGGAGGAAGATACAGCGATCCGGAAGGAAAAAACCTGCCTGAATTCTCACCGCTAAATGGGGGAATAGTTTTAAATTGAGAGGAGTGATTTTCAAAAAAAGGCTCGAACCTCACAGCCGTATCTGAAAGATCCTGGCCCAGAACTCCAGCCGTAATATCTTGGTCAAGAGCAATAAATCGATCGTTTATATGCTTTAAAAAAGATTGAGACTGTGGATTAGATGAATCTAACACAGTAACTTCTAATGCATTAAGCAATTCTCTTTTCTGAGGAGGGTACACGACACTAAAAAGATAAAAACAAAGAGCATGACCAAGCAGCGACAGGAGACAAAATGCCGCTATCCAAAAGGGCCTCTTTGCTCTGGCAACCCAATCAAAAGTGAAAACTGATTTACTATCCTCAGCACCTAATGTCGCACTATTCATTGTTTCTGATCGGCGCGAGTAGCAAGAATAGGCGAGAATCCAGCGCCCGCCACTAAATTGCAGATTCTAATTACTTCTCCAAATCGAGCAGTTTGATCAGCACGAATAACAATCTGCAACGAAACACCTTCCTCCTCCGGTTTCTTAATTAGTTTCTTTTTAAGCTGCTCAATTGTTATCAGTTTATCATTAAAAAATATCTGATCAGATCTACTGCCGGAGATTGTTATTACATCTGCTCCAGTCGCTGAATTCAAAGACGACCATGACTTGGGTGTTGTAACGGCAATTCCTGAACGGACCACCGCGTCAGAACTCAATAGAAAAAACAACAACAACAAAAATATAATATCAAGTAATGATGCAAGATGTAAAAAAGTGCGCCTAGAACGGAGCGTACTCTCAAGTTTCATTTGTTCGCTTAATTACTTTAAACCTGATTCTTTTTTAAAGTCTTCCCCAACTTTCGATGTCTCTTCATTTACATCACTTCCACGAGGAAGAGAAAATTCAAGGACCTCTTCATCTTTCCGAGCATCTTCAAGAATATTAACAACCTCAATGCCACCCCTTTCCATATCATGCATTAAATTTCGAGCAAATGTAGAAAGGTATGAATATAAAATAAAAGTAGGTATAGCTACCGCAAGCCCAGCAGCCGAAGTTATAAGACTTTGATAAACCCCTTCAGACAAATCTCCTATCGTGGCCTGACCACTCACAACATTAAATTTCACAAAAGTATCAACTAATCCCAACACGGTTCCTAATAACCCTAAAAGAGGAGCAATATAAGCAATCGTTAGCATGACAGACAAATAACGTTCTAGCCTCGGCACTTCTAACTGGCCGGACTCCTGAACAATTTCCTTCAGATCAGATCTAGGCAATTCATGTCTAATAATTGCTGAATGAATCACGCGAGCTACTGGCCCAGGGGTCCCCGCACTAACTTGCAATGCCTCAGCATAATTCTTCTTACGAATTAAATTAGATAAACCTTGTAAAAATTCCCCAACATTAATTGTAGAACGATGAAACAAAAACAATCTCTCTAGGAATACTCCCATCGCTAATATAGAACATGCTAGAAGCAACCACATCAATGGTCCTCCCTTACTGATCATCTCAAACATATTAATTTAGCCCTTCGTTTTTAGTTAGTGACAGGCACAAAGTCGCACGGAACATCTTACGAGTAAAGGGCACTACTCAAAATCATTCATGAATTTAACAGCTATTTTCTACTAATAAACCTCGGCTGTTTTGGATATTTGACTTAATAAATCAATTATTCTTCGCTCAATATCTGATTCCAATTCGTCAGGCCCATGTAAAACAGCTATAAAGAAAGAGTTATAATTAAAACAACTTACCCTCTCCTGCTCATAACTAATCGTTAGTGAATTCTCATTCACAAGCTCAAATTTTGAGCAAAGACTCCTTAGCTCAGCAACGAATAACTTGTTAAAATATTCCGAAGAGCTATGTGGCTGCGATAAGATCACAGTCTCTTCGCTCCCAGAAATTAATGCACATCCCTTAATTCCTCGTATTGCTTCGATTTGCTTCAAGATGTATTCAAAATTAATTTCACCATCATCCAAGATAAAAGGCACCATTAGCTTCTCTTCAGCATTTCTAGAAGTTGGAGACAAATCCTCCAGTGAACGTAACGCCGTTTTCTTTAATTTTGAAGATTCAGCCTCACCAAGAGGCCAAAATCCATTCCCTCTTGATTGTTCTAATGACTCTTCTTTGATAAATGAAAAATTTTTATCTATTTCAGATTCAGATAAGAAGAAATCTGAAGAATCATTTGTACCGGGAATATTTTGAATTTCTTGATCTGTACTTTTTCCAATAGATTGCTCAAGGAATGGGTCCTTCTCATCGCCATTTTCTTTATTTATAGGATCATGAGACCAAGAAAAAGGTGGGTCCGAATTGGGTTTATCTAAAAAATTCAAACCAGCTTCATTCTCACTTTTGTCATGATCTGAAAATGGGGCTGCTGAACAAAAAATGGCATTGGATTCTGTGACTTCTTTGTGAATTACTTTAGAACTTTCCTCAACGAGCTCAAAGGGACTCAAATTTTCAACACGACTATTTATTGAACCTTGGGTGCCTTGGTCAAACTGAGCCTGATCTTGTTCAACTGGATGAAAACTAAGCTTCCTAACATCTTGCAGATCCTCTTGATCCTCTTTTCTAAATAACTCTTTAAATGAAAATGCCATTTCTGTTCGTCGCGACTAGAAAGCCGTCTCATTGTATTAAATTTCAAATAATACAAATATTTAGTTAATATTAAATAAATATTTGGTTTATTCCAAGAACAATTATTTACAGCTCAAGAGATTCGCACTTTCATAACTCACCAAAAATACAATCCCGAGGACTAATCCGAACCTTACTAAAGTCGTAGGATTAGGGAGCCACTAATTCAACTGCGAGTCTGAAGAAAACCTTACCATCACCTGTATCCATGGAATCATAATATATCATATTCATAGTTCCGTCTTCATTATCTACTGCCACTCCTTCATTAATAACTGTCCATGAAAGCATATCATTCGATCGTTGAACCGTAATATCGACATCATTGGCTCCTGCTAGTTTCTGGAAAAAAATGGCTGGACTTTGAGAACCATTATTCTCAACAAAATCGATCCTCGGTAAGCTTTCTTGAGGAGCCACATCCTTAGGACTCAAACCAAAAGCATATTCATGAAGATTGATTATACCATCTCCATCAAAATCATCCTCAGGACCAGTCCCATCACCCTGTAATTCTTCCTCACTAAATTCCAGTTGGGACCAATCATCGTAACCAGAAGAGATTACACTATTTTCTTTACCTGGGCTCCCTAAAGGATCAATTGATGCCTGCCAATTGGTCGCATCATCTCCAAAATCTGATTCAACAATACGCTCAATACTTCTACCTGAGCCTAACGGCCAAGGGGCAATGTCATCGTAATCAACTGAATCAACTTCAATCATAGGAACAATAATACCAACACCTGGAACAAAATCAGGTTTGTCAGGACGAAGTAATTTAATCTTTTCACCACCATTATTTAGTGCCCCGGAAAATCCATTATCCGCTCCATAAACAATCACTCCATTTGGAACGTTATACTGATTCCTAAAATCACTAACAGGTATACCTTTTGGAATAATAACTACTCGCTCTCCGGGCTGAAGCTCAGGTTCGTTTCCTGGAAAAGTAAAAACGATCCCGTCCAAGGACCAGTTATTACTAGGGTCACCACCCAAATTGACTGGCGTTGTATCATATAAAGGTAATGCAGTCCCGCTAATATTTGAAATTTCTATATACTCAATACCACCTTCTGAAGGTTCATATGAAATTTCACTGATGACCGCTCGCTCAATGAGCGGAGGATTATTAGAATAACCATCAGGAAATGCCTCAAAACGATTAATTTCAAATGATGGAGAACCTGATTGAGGTACGAATTTCTCGATCCCCACACCATTAATGTACCTTATTATTGAAACTCCATTCTGAGTGGCACCGAACTTAGCTCCATGCGAAAATCCTGTTAAGTCACCTTCAGAATTAGCAGAAAACACGAACACCTCATCTCCTCTAGAACTAATTGAGAAAGCGGTACCAAAGTAATTAGGTGGAGCACCAGGATCAGCGTTATTATCCTCATTAACTGCCCAGTATCCACCAGCAGAAATCACTGTTCCATTTGGGATTATATATTTTTTTGGCTGTAATAAAGGATCATCAGTCAAATACCAGCCTCCAATTTCTATATCCTCCGAACTGGGATTATAAAGCTCAATCACATCTGTTTGAGGAAGATCAGTATGAGACAAAATTTCATTTATTAATACTGCTCCTCCACCAAATGCAGTTCCCCCTCTATAAGGACTTGCGTTCCAATCAGCGGCTCTATGACCGGGCCCTAAAGAATCATTTCTTATCAAACTATAACCAAGTCCATCAGCAGCAACTGGCCAAGGAAACTCATCATCATATTCTACTGAATCCAATATTGCATAATATCGGGGATGTCCTGGCGCGTCCCTCTGCAATCCTTCGATAGTGATGGGAATTCGCAATTCTAATAATTCGCCACCTCCATTCAGTGAACCTCCTTCGGAGTCTCCAAATATGCGAACAGACGCATCCACGTCATACGCTTTACGAAATAGAGACTCTTCTACATTAGTAATAAAAGCGACTTCTCCGACTGCCATCGTGGGTTGATCGCCAGGAACAGTCACACCGAACCCATTTAATGATAGATTATCTCCATCAAAGAGCGGATCATAAAGTATGGCCTCCTGAGGGCCATTATTAATAATTTTTACATACTCAACAGAAGAACCGTATCCAGGTGTGTACATAATTTCTATAATTTTCAAACCTGACGCTGAAGGGTCTCCATTTTCAACACCTAAACTCGGTTCATCTGGAATCAAAAATTCGTGCCCACTAAAATCTAAAAACCTTGCAAAGTTCTTTCCATCTTCAGAAGCAGGCAAATGAAATCCGTGAACCCATCCGGTCAGAACGCTCTCCTCAGCCGAGTAAATAAAAACTCTCTCACCCTTTGAACTTACACTGATTACAAACCCATTAATCCCATTTTCAAGTACAAGGTAACCTCCTGCCGGAACGATACTATTATCAGCAATGGGAGGGTTTTTTGTTGGCCTATCAATATTATCAGAAACATACCAACCACCTACATCTATATCAGTGTCATTAGGGTTATAAATTTCAATGGCATCATTATCCAAATCTCCATCCCGCGTTCTCACTTCGTTAATATAAATGGGTAGCAACGGGTCCGGCAAAGGTTCATCTGCACCAGGTGAACCGTGCATAGAAATACTGGGCCTCCAGCTCTCAAAATCATCTTCATCTAAAGAGCCATCAGGCTTTATATGGACTAATGAATAGTCACCACCATCAGTCGCGCTAGGCCAGGATGCACGCTCAAGATCATCATCTTCAGGCAGCTCTGGGGGATCAGGAATATCACCATCATCACCATCATAATACCGAAAAGAATAGATAGTGTTCCCTGTATCATCTGGACCATCCTTTAAAGTTATCCTCTCTCCCCGGTTCGATAAGCCTGCGCGTCCTGCACCTGCCCCATCATCATCAATGTACTGCCCACCAATCACAACCTGAGGATATTGCGTTGCGAAGAATTCAGCATTTGCAACAATAACGTAAAATTCACCAGGACCCAAAAATGTTTGATTTGGAAATGTGTAATTCACCCCATTCGTAAACTGCCAACCAGAAATGTCTGCAGCTAAATCTCCAACATTTTTTATCTCTATGAATTCTCTCGCTTCATCCGGACCATTAGGGTTGTAATATATTTCGGATACAATGATCTTAGAATCAGCCATACCTTCAACTTGGAATAGGGACCAGACGAAGATTAATAGAACCGATTGAATCGATTGAATCGATTTAAATACTATACTTGAAGGGCGAACCATCATAATTGGGGGGAGTCGGTTATTGTGATGAGCAAAAAACCTATAGTATTATCAATCCCCAGCACGGTCCGGTCAAGGACGAGACTAATATAGTTGATTTTTATTTTTCTCTACCTCCCTCGAAATTTTGGTAAAACCTTAAAACTATAATTTTCGGAAGGTGAAATCAACCAACCAGGATCTGCATTAATTAACTGGTAATCAGTCAAAATAAATTCAGGAATGAACATATTTGAATTTGGATCATACACTTTTGAACCTGAAAATTTACCATTAATTTTATATTCATAATTATGATCAAACCCAAAACGTTTCACTGCTTTTAATTGAGACGGATCAATACCAAATTTCTCTTCTTCTCCTTCGCTAATTTCAGGCAACCTGTCAGGCACTGATTTGAGCCCTTCATTCATTACAACTAATGAAGAATTTTCCCACTCCTGACCCGGTTTGCGCAAATAGCCCCAGAACCTCATTCGATACACATAGTAACGTCGACCAATAAAATAATCACCCGGCGCTTCACCCTTAATTTTGGCAGCACGAACACGTACCGCTTCAACGTACTCGGGATCATTAGTAGGGTCCGTCGTCCGACAACTGGAGAGCGTAGCACCACCAAATAAAATCAAAAAAAATAATCTTAGGGAAGAAACCATCTGTGCCAAGATGCACGGATCTCAATAAAGCTGCAACGAAGTAAAAGGAAATCTGCCAATTTTAATAGCTGAGCCAAGGGCCAAGCCACTTTTCCACTACAGTTAATGGAA
>CACJBM010000050.1 GCA_902591645.1 uncultured Verrucomicrobiota bacterium
CCGATGATCCTTCCAAGATAGACTGGCGTGAGCTTGTTAGAAATTCTAAGTCCGGACAAATGATCCTTACTAATGGTCCTTACCTCGAAGTGAGCACTTCTGAGGGGGTCCTTGCTGGAGGTGACATTAGAGCTTCTGGAGGTCAAGTGAATTTGAAGGTGAAGGTCCAATGCACGGACTGGATTGATATTGATCGAGTTCAGATATTAGTGAACGGGAGCCAGCGGAAGGATCTTAATTTTACCAGAAAAGATAATGAAGAGATGTTTTTAAATGGAAGTGTAAAGTTTGATCAGGATCTGAAAGTGAAACTGAGTCAGGATTCGCATCTTATCGTTGTGGCTTACGGTGAAGGATTTAATTTGAGGAAGGGTTTCGGTAGTAGCACGCAAAGCGCAATGAATCCATGTGCCTATAACAATCCAATCTTTGTTGATGTTGATGGGGGAGGTTTTAAACCGAGCGGTGATACTTTGGGGTACCCTCTGCCGGTTAAAGGGCTCACGGCTGACAAGGTTACTGAGCTTTTGAAAAGATGAACCGGATAATTCCTTTGGATTCATGTTTTCTAATAAATTAAGCTTCATAGTAAAAAGGCTATCTTTTATGCCTTTTTCTCTAAGGATATTCCCTTGCTTTGCGTTTGATAAATGAGATAATTAATTAAGTACTTAAGTAGAAGATGAAAACATTTACCACATTTCTAATTTTAATTGCGGGAGTTGCCTTGTCCGGAGCCGCAGACATGCGTGAATTCACAAGCGCTGACGGATCAAAAACGTTGAAGGCGAAGGTCATTGATTATTCCCAGGACAAGGGAGTCGTGAAGATTCTTCGAGCAGACGGCAAGGCCATGACTTTTCCGGTCAAGGCCCTAAGTAAAAAAGACGGTGAATATCTTAAGGTCTGGTACCAGTCCACAATGGCTGGAAGAAAATTGGCCGTGAGGGTCACGGACGAGGAAAAGAAAACTTCAGAGCAGAAGACAAGTAATGCGCGGGTCAGTTCCTATGATTCAAATTTTAAGTTTAATGTTCGCAACAATGGTACGAGTCCATTTGAAAACATTGAAGTGAAGTATCAGATATTTTACACAATTGACGGGGTCAAAGGGACGAAGAGTCAGAACTTAGTTGCTAGCGGCCAGACGAACATCAGCAGTATTTTTCCAAGGACCGATCAGAACCTGACAACGGAGAAGGTGACACTGACCAAGATAAGGCCTCTTCCTGCTTCGCAGTGCGCTGGTGGGACATGACCAAACACTAAAGTCCCCCGCGCGAGTTCGCGCACCGACAGAGTCAAAGGCATCATTGCTAAATTCTTCAAGGACGGAGAGGAATTCAAAGAGGTTGTATATCCGAGCGGTTTCAGAGGTCAATGGTCTTCTGAGAACCTCTCTGCTGGACTCTAATTTCTTAAGTTAGCGTCTTGTTCCGATTGCCTTTTCTATGAAGGGCCACATTATGCTTGGGTAAAATCGATGCCCTGAGTTTCCCCACTCCATTTCCATTTTGTTTCCGATACCTAGCCCGAGGTAAACGTTTTTGATTTTAGTGGACGTGCTTTCCACGTCCTTCTTGCGGTGCAATCCATCGCTTACTCCGTGTACAATAAGTAAGTTTCTGGGTGCTATGAGTGCTCCTAGTTCAGTCCAGTCACCCCAGTCGCGGATTCCGGGAACGGCGCAACAATCACAGTGAAAAATGAAGCCTTCACTGCTAGTTACTGAAGTGAATGAACAGCTAGGCACAGCAATACTGATTCTATTGTCGATGGCCGTAGCGTAGGCTGTCAGGACACCTCCCCCGGAATTGCCAGTCATTATGATTTTCCTTTGATCGACGCGGGGATGGTTCCATGCCCAGTCAATGATTCGCTGCATGTCCCATACCCTCTCAGCAGTTGGAGTCCGTCCCGAGATGATACAGTGCATGAATTGGGCGCGGCAAGGCCTGTTGCCGTGCCTGCCCTTAGGGTCGGGGACCAACACCTCATTTGCTAGGCCGCGTGTTGCTGGAGCGATTGCGATCATGCCCCTTAATGCTGCCTGCTCTGCAATGTTTCCTTCTCTTGCTGTTATCTTTTTGCGGTGATCCTTATTGAGATAAGCTCCAGAGTACGAATGAAGGCCCTCGGTGTCGTGTCCGTGCGGACAAATAACCAGAGGAAGTTTTTTGTTCGTATTTGATGGTACCAGAAGGTAGAAAGGCACATTGACTCCAGGTTCGGTTTCAATCTTGCAAAGGGTCCGTGAAAATTTTCCGTTTACTTCCTCTTTTTGTCCGATTTGAATTGAAGGGACGTGGTCCTTTAGCTCAGTCGACATTTTCTTAAGTCCAATCAATTCTATGAGGGCTGCTCTCGTTTCATTTTGCCAGTCCTTAAAATTTTTATCTTTGGTATATTTATATTTTTGATCACCTTTCTGAATCCGTTTCAGATAGTTCGAAATGTTCTCGGGATAAGAAACAAAGGGTTTGTCCTGAGATGAGGCAGTTACCGAGCTTAGCAGTAGAAATGCTATAAGAATGTAAGGGTTTTTCTTCGCCTTTTTCATGTATTGATATAATGAGCTTTTAGTTTGTCAGTGCGAGGCTTTTTATCATTGACCGGACATTCATTTTTTCCGGATAATAAAAAAAACGGGAAACTCCTGCAGTGATCTAGCTTTACACACGTCGTTAGTTGAGAAACCAATGGCAACGTGCTTCGGCGATCCGCCGCGGTGAGACAAACGTAACCTACGAACTTTTGTACTTATGGAAACAGCGATTTCCATAAGTACATACATTCATCACTAGACTAAAATTGCTTCGCAATTTAAGACTAGTGATTTATGTACCAGTTCTCCGGTGTAGGTTCTGCGGGAGTTTTACCGTTTCAATTAATTAAGCCTTCTCGATCATGGCTTGAAGAGCGAAGAATCCCTGCAGTTCACACTCACTCTTGACTAGGGTACTTTTGCTGATTGCTTTCGTGATTCCGTTAGCCTTGATGTCGTGTTTGATTGCTCGGATCTTACGTCTCAATGAGCGAGGCAATAGGACCCGCTCATTGACATGTAATCCTGTCACTTTTTGTTGGGTGTTTCGGCCCATTAATTTGGTTTTCTTTTCAGCGAGCAGGTAATTAGATTTGCGTAATGTTTTGCAGACGATTTCAGTAATTTCATCTGGCAATTGATTTCCGGAAAATGTCATATCGTCTGCATAACGCGTGTAACATAGTGAATGGGAGAGGGCAAAGGCCTTTAGCTTTAGATCGCATTCGTAGAACGCAAGGTTAGCAAGGTGTGGACTCGTTGGTGCGCCCTGAGGGAGGGCACCACCAAGGCAGCACAATTGAGAAATTAATTGCGGATCTATCCTTAATTTTTGATGAGGTAGTGATTTTCTCACCATTTCCTGTGTTGTGCTTGGAAAGAAGTCCTTCACGTCGAAGGATATGACCCAGTTCTTGTTGCAGTGAGGTTGCGCGTTACTGAGGATTGATTTGCCGGGATAAAAGCCATGCGCGTCAGGGTGGGGGTTTACTTTGTAAAGGACTCTTTGTAGGAGCTTTTTCTGAATAATCTTAAGCTCGGTGTCTGGCGCGTTGATCCAGCGTGGCCTTTTATGAGTTCTGCGAATGGGGAACTCCCGATAATGTGACTCGATGTCGATAAGTATGGAGTGAATGGTTTCTTCACTAACATCAATCCTTGATGCAAGATCTTGGATAGAGGCGCTTGTTTGTGAGGTCATTCGATGAGGCCAAATTTTCTTTCAAAGCTGGGAGTGGCCTTGAAGTTGACTCTATTCCCTTTTATAAAAGTACCACGCTTTGCAAAATTGACTTTCTCATTGGATTTTATCGCGAACAGAGTGGCTTGAAATAGACAATTGAGGAGGACGTGAACTTCCTTCAAGGGAATTCCTGTCATTTCATGGATAGACACTGAGATTCTTCTTTTTGATGATAGACGCGAGTGTCCTTTGCCTGTCCAGTTCTCGATCCACTGAGTCGACGGTGGGTCGAGCGGCGGTGAGGGTAATGATTTCAGATCGATGGAGGGGCTCAGTGAGAAGTTGATACGCGCTTTTGCGGCTTCGGTTTTTTGTCCATTTGCCCTCTTTGTCACGATAAATGAATTGTGACTTTAAGAATTTCATCTTTCCAATTTTCTGTTTCTTGATGAAATTCTTCGATCTTGGCTTTAATATGAAGGTGCCGAACTTGGGTATTTGCAGGCAGTGCGTGTCCTTCCTCCAGTTAACTCTATGATTGCTCACATAGTCCCAGAATCCGTCCATGACCCGAGCCGCTTTCTCGATGCTATGACCGGTCACCTTGGACATTTCGCGAATGATCTGAGCGCTGAAGGAACTGGGCGTCTTTTCGCTTTGCAGACTCTGAATGGACGATACTGGAAACGTCGTTTGGCCCTTATCTGTTGTTGTTCCTGACATTTCCTTTCATAACATTACAAGAAGATTCGTCTTCAAATACAAGAATGAAATTGGAAATGATGTGCCTCTTAAGGGGTATTTTTAGTTACTCCCCAGACTTTTTCTACCATTAGGTATGCTTTTGGGTCGTATTCCTTGAGCTCTTTTCTGTTATGTGGAAACCAGTCATTTTTACCGAAATAGGCTTCTGTGACTTCGGCGAAATATTCTTCTTTGTTTGATGCTGCGTAGGCTTTGACTTTCTTGTCTTTGAATTTCCTGTCCGGAACTTTCAGATAAAGGCCTCGGGCCATAGCGCTGCCATACGCTTTCTTGATGTCAGGGTTACTGAGGCCCAATTTCACATTGTGATATGCGTGTGCAAGTTCGTGAAGCATAGTCATTGGACCCCACTCGAAGATTTTGTGGTCCAGGAGGGCGGCTCTTGGATTAATGATGTGCACTCCGGGTGCCATGTGTGGATTGAGGTCATGATCTCTGAGCCAGGTCTTATCGCGATGGAATGGAATGACTCCTCGCTCATTCTTTCTCATTGGGTAAGTCGGCTCATTGCTTGCCCATATAGGAATTGTTTGTAAAAATTTAATGGCTTCGGGTGGTACAATTTTAATGAATCGTTCTATTCCTTCCCTCACTTCTTTCTGTATGACAGCGTTAAGTTCTTTGTCTTTGCTGATTGATCTTTCAATGTATAGGTCCCATCCGAGGATCTGAACCTTTTCGTATTTCCATGTTTTTTTGCCGTCTTTGTAGGTGACTGATTCTCCATGACTTAGTGACAATGAGATCGACATGAATATTGATACAAGTACCGTTTTAATGGGGTCGATATTTGGTTTCATGAGTTATGAATTATTAGTGAGTTGCCTTAATTTGCGTGGGGAAACTTTGGTCCTATCCTCAGTGATATCTCTTCTAGTGAAGTGAGGCCTCCATGTGCCTTGTTGAGTGCATTGTCAACGAGTGGTACAAATCCCTGTTCCTTTGCCATGTTATTTAATTCAGCGACTGAGGCCCCAGTACTTATGGCCGTGCTAATTTCCTCGTTCGGGAAGAAAAGCTCATAAATACCAATCATCCCTTTGTATCCTGAACCGTTACATGATTCACAACCCTTACCGTGATAGTGCTTTACGTTTTCCTTACTATCATAGAATAAGGATAACATTTCTTCGGTTTGTGGGTCTTCTTCTTTGCATTCCTCACAAATCTTTCTGACTAGTCTTTGTCCAATTGCTCCTAGTAGATTGTCTGAAATGTAATCGTCTGGAATTTCCAGATTACGTAATCTCGAGACTGTACCGATAGCGCTTCGGGTGTGGAGTGTGCTAAGAACGAGGTGACCAGTCGTTGAGGCTTTGATGACAATTTCGGCTGTTTCCGGGTCACGAATTTCTCCGACCAGAATGATGTCTGGATTTTGTCTTAGGAATGATCTGATGTAATCTGAGAAGTCCATGAATTCGTCAATGCTCTTCTGATTGACTTTGTTCATTTCATATTCGACGGGGTCCTCAGCCGTCATGATCTTGAGGCCTCTGTTAACGAGGCTCTGGACCGTCGCGTAGAGTGTTGAGGTCTTCCCCGAACTTGTTGGTCCCGTTGTGAGGATCAGGCCGTTAGGGTAGTTAACGATTCTTTTGTATGAGTTGAGAATGTTCGCGGGCATTCCCAGTTCATTTATATCCAAGATGAATCTGTGAGGGTCAAGGACTCTAATTACAGCTTCTTGGCCGTGATTGCCTGGAACGATTGAGGCCCTGAAGTCTATTTTTCTGGAGTGTTCCCCGTCATCATATTGGGCAGAGAATCTTCCGTCCTGACTCTTTTTTCTTTCTAAGTGATCCAGATCACAAACAATTTTGAGGCAGGCAATGACCCTCTGGATATTTGACGGAGAAAGTGAAGTTGTTACCTGATGCAAATTTCCATCGATCCTTAGCCGCATGTCCACGTCTTCATTGTAATTTTCTATATGGATATCTGTGGCTCTTCTTTGAAGCGCGGCACTTAATATGTCTTGAAGAATGAGGTTTGGTTTGCGGTCCTTAGAAAAGTCAATCTCTGATGAGCTGTTCAACTGCAGATTGGGGCCTGCATTTGAGTCAGCTTCAATATTATAGATCAGAGAGAGTGCCTTGCTTATTTCATAATCATTGAGTTGAACGGGCTTGATTTTTTCTCCGATAATTTCCTGTGCTTTGGCTATGAGTTCTTGGTCTTCTATGTCTAGGACGCCAACTCTTATGTTTTGCGTGTCCTTTGAGGATGGGTCATCGAGTAATGCAATTTGATTCGAAGTGCAAAAATCCTCAGGTAGAAATGATGCGAGTGATGGGCTAATGTCAAAGAGTGATAGTTCACTGAACTCGGGGACGTTATTTTTATTGGCGGTCATGAAATCTTTCCGGTTAATCGTTTAACATTTAAATCTAATTGCGTGAGCCTCACTATTATAAATGTTAATTTGTTTTATAATAATGTTTTGTGAGCTCGAATCAGTGTGGGCAATTGGGAAATTTGTTAGGATTGAACGTTCAGTGGAGATTCGTCAATTGCGTTACGCCCAGATTTCCTAAATGGCCTAGGCAAAGGCTGAGGAATTCCATTATCATCAATTGTTCTGCAATAAACCGTATATTCTCCGGGCTTAATGTTCCTGAGAACTGTTGCCCAGTGAGCGATGGTGTAGCGCATGGGCCAGTGCTCTGGTTTTCCTTTTTCTGAGAAAAATCTAACGTTTTTGGGCAATTTACCTTCGGGAAGCTCTGCTCCCCAGTTATCTGGTGCTGGCAGAATCTCTGCATTTTCCCAAGGAGCTTTTGTGAAGTAGGGATCATCTTTCGGCCAATCTTTGTTCTTCGGTTTGATCCATACCTGAACCTTACTCAGTCCACCGACTCCGACCTGTGCTATTCCTGTCACCGGAATGGCTTGCCCAGTCTTAGCAGTTTCCGGTTTATGAATGAATAGACTCATCGTTTTCATCCAGCTGTCGATGTCATTATTGCCATCGGCGTAAGTGTCATTCGCGGCAGGTTCATTAGTGAGAATTACTGATTTTAACCATTTTACGGATTTGAATCCGTAAGCTTCAGGGACAATCATGCGGACCGGTCCTCCTCGTTCTCCGCTTAACCATTGCCCATTCAATTTGTAGCAAAGGATCACTGGGTGGTCGCCAGGAGGGTCTTCCAGGACCCGGCCAATGGGTAATGAGCTTTGGAACTTTTGTTTTGGATCATTGTTGTGATGGCCGTAATAGAACGCACGTCTAATATTTGATTTTGGATTTGATTTCCATATAACATCACGCAAAGGGACTCCTTCCCACAGCCCCATGCCTAGGGGCGTTTGCATGTTGTTGCAGGTCATGACCTTCAAGAACTTCACCGATTTTTTCTTGGCCAATTCCATGAGGTCTTTAAATGATAGGGCGTTGTTCTTTTCTCGTGACATTGGGCTTTCGAGCTTCGGGTCACTGTCCGGATCTGGGATAATATCCAGACTCCACGTTTTGCGTTCCATGCCGATTCTAAGGCGCTTCTCTAGGGATAATTTGTAAGGGAGAGGATCTCCTCGTTCTACAGTTTCAAATTCGTTGCTTGGTGTCAGATAGTCTGGGCCTGGCTCATTGGTAGGTGAGTCCTCTCGATCTTTGGCATTGAGTGATTCTGCTGTGATTGAGGCTACTCCGCTCAGTCCCAGGCCAATCAGATATCGACGAGTTACCTGTTTGTGCTGGTCATAGATTTCAGGTGAGATGGTCGGCCTTTTCATTGGAGAAGGGTGATGCTGGTTTACATGATTCACTTAGAAGAGATTCAATGTAAAGGAAATGTTAATCAAGGTCCTCTAGAGTATGGTTTGCATTGAATAGATTTGATTGATTGGTCTTTTATCAATTGTATGGATACATTTGTAATTAATGAATAAAGAGAACATAGGGCTAATTGGATTGGGCCTAGTGGGTACAGCAGTTAGCGAGAGATTAATAGACTCCGGTTTCCAAGTCCTTGGCTATGATGTTCGTGCAGTTGGATTAGATTTTGTGCAGTTCTGCTCTGACCCTGGCGAAGTCTTTTCTCTTTGTGATAGAATAATTCTGTGCCTTCCGACTAGCCAGGTAGTGACTGATATTGTTAACGAATCGCGTCCCCATTTTCGATCGGGGCAGATCGTCATTGATACTGGAACTGGATCTCCGAACGAAATGCTAAAAATACATGATGACTTGATGGGTCAAGGAGTTACTTATCTTGAGGCGACTATCGCTGGATCCAGCCACTTGCTAAGAAATAAACAGGCGCCACTTTTCACTGCCGGCGACAAGGACATGATTGAAGGGCAGGGGGACCTTTTTAGATCACTGACAGAGAAGAGCTTTTATCTTGGACCCTTTGGCAATGCTTCCAAGTTCAAGCTAGTGCATAATTTATTGATTGGTCTTAACAGGGCAGTGCTTGCTGAGGGTTTGCAGTTTGCAGAATCGCTCGGATTTAGTTCCGAGGAATCGCTTTCGATATTAAAGCAGACCACTGCCAGTTCTGGTGTCATGAAAACTAAAGGGGACCGGATGGTGAAACGTGATTATGAGGACCCTCAAGCCTTCCTTAGTCAGCATATCAAGGATGTGAAGTTAATCTTAGAAGAATCTGAAAGGTCTGGAGCCATTGTTCCTTTTTCGCTCCTTCATAAGGAGCTTCTCGAAAGCATTGAGAGTAGGGGCTTTGGAGGCGTTGATAATAGTGCAATAATGGAGGCCTTTAGCTCTGACTCTCTAAAGGGGAGCTGATCATGCATTTTATTGATATAGGAGTTATTATTATATACCTGATTGGGATAACTTTTCTTGGGATTAAGATAGGTAAGAGGATCAAGGCGTCTTCAGATTTCTTCATGCCCAGACGTTTTGGTAAGGGCATGATGATGATGCATGCCTTTGGTACGGGCACCGCATCGGATCAGGCCGTTATTGTTTCCTCTGCATCATTTAAAAATGGACTTTCTGGAATTTGGTTTCAGTGGCTCTGGCTCTTTTGTACACCCTTTTATTGGATAATAGCTCCTATATTCAGGAGGCTAAGAGCGATTACGACTGCGGACGTTTATGCTTTGAGGTTTGGTTCAAGTGTCGCTGTTCTTTTTTCGATTATCGGAGTCATTGGTTTGTCCCTAAAGATTGGATTAATGCTTAAGGGTGCCGGAGCATTAATTGATGCTGGGACTGCCGGATCGATCTCTTCTGATCTTGCTATCCCGGTAGTGGCTTTGCTTTTTGTTATTTATGGTGCAGCTGGCGGCATGAGCGCAGCAATTATTACGGATTACATTCAAGGCATACTGACCATTGTTTTTTCATTCATTCTATTGCCTTTTGTGCTTAATGCGGTCGGAGGCATTGATGGGGTCAGGGGGCTAGTTAATGATCCTGCCAAAATGTCATTAGTTGCACCCGATAAGATCGGGGTCTTTTTCATTATTGCTTTTGGAGTGAATAGTCTATTTCTCATCGTTTCCCAGCCCTTTATCATGGGTGTTTGTTCTGCCGGGCGAACAGAAATGGATGGTCGGTTCGGTTTCGTTACGGGGAACCTTATAAAAAGAATTTGTACCGCTGCCTGGTCAATTACTGGGCTCGCCGCTTTGGCTTATTTCATAAAAGAGGGAACAGCTATATCTGAGATTGATCCGGACCGTGTCTATGGGCAAATGGCGAAGGAATTCTTGCCTGGCATTATGCCGGGCCTTCTTGGTCTTTTTATAGCGGCCCTCTTGGCAGGAGTGATGAGCTCATGTGATTCATTTATGATTTCTTCCTCGGCCCTTTTCACTGAGAACCTTTATAAACCTATGCGTAAGGGAAGGACCAAGGCTCACTATTTAAAAATTGCGCGATTCGCGGCTGTAGTGATTGTGGGATTTGGTTTGATGTTTGCTTATAGTATGGATGGTGTTGTTAGTGGACTAAAGTCTTGGCTCAAATTTGGTGCACCACTTGGCATTGGCTTTTGGATTGGTCTTTTCTGGAGGAGATTTAATTCTTCAGGCGTTTGGGTCAGTACTCTGACAGCTTATTTATGCTGGTGGATGACGACTCAGCCTTTCTTTGTTTCTTTGTTAAAATCTTTTTCATTTAATGAAAAGTTGGGGGTCCTGCGCTCAGTTAATGGTTCCAATGTTGTGTATGAACCGTGGCAGATTGTTTTCTACCTCTCCTCAGCTATCATAGCGGGTATCATTGCCAGTTTGCTCACTGCAAAGCCTGACGAGGAAAAAATAAAGAGATACCATGATTTGATAAGTACTCCGGTCAGGGCGGATGAGGTCATTCTTGAGCCCTGCACGTTACCTGTAGGTACATTGCCCCATGCAAGAAAGAAGTGGTTTGCTAACACAAATTTTGAAATTTGTGCGCCGTCAAGAATGTCCTACGTAGGTTTTCTTCTCTCATGGATTGCAGTTGCTTTGATGGTCTTTGGATTCATGTGCATTCTGAAGCCCTGATTGAGCGTAAGTGTTTGATGATCAGTATTTAGCATCGCTTTGAACAGTTTTTTGCGATGTTTCAGGTCCAAGACACTTTGGAATTTTCCTGAAAACCTCCACGAAATCAGAAAAATAACCAAAGTATCTTAACCTTAAACTAAGAACGATATAACAATACAATAATCAGATGAACGGAGTGTTAATCTCAGCTTCTAGAGGATGTTTAAATTCAGCTAAAGCCTTGTTATTTGAGGCATTTTTGCTCTAGTTGGGAAAATTTTACTTATTTTTTCAGTTTGAGGACTCGGACATACTGGTGCATACGTTGAAACGAGATGATGCTTTCTCTTTAGGAGGGGTGGCAGAGCGGTTGAATGCACCAGTCTTGAAAACTGGCAGGCTGAAAGGTCTCGTGGGTTCGAATCCCACCCCCTCCGCCATCGAATTAGTTAAATTCTCAAGACTTGAAGATCACGGTTGATTCGAGGCTCTGCATTGTTGATAGTTTTTTTATGTCCGAATTTGTTGATAAAGTCGTAGTTGTTACCGGGGCCGGGCGTGGCATTGGCAACGGTATAGCAAAGCGCTTAGCATCGAAGGGAGCTAAGGTCGCGGCACTGAGCCGTTCAATAGAAAATGCACAGTCATGTGCTGATGCATTGAACGCTGAATTTCCTGAATCATCTAAACCTTATTCTGTCGACGTTTCTGATTTTGATGCAATGGCTGAGGTGGGGAAAAATGTTCTATCTGACTTTGGCAAGGTGGACGTGCTCGTTAATAATGCTGGGGTGACTCGTGACAATCTTATGCTTAGAATGTCTGAGGAGGAGTGGGATCTTGTCATTAATACGAACCTCAAAGGTGCATTTAATTCTGTTAAAGCGTTTCAGCGGAGCCTCTTAAAGCAGAACGGGGCACGAATCATAAATATATCCTCAGTGATTGGTCTTATAGGAAATGCGGGGCAGGCCAATTATGCGGCAAGTAAGGCTGGGCTCATAGGTCTGACAAAGTCCCTTGCCCGAGAATTTGCTAGTCGTGCAGTTACGGTCAACGCGATTGCTCCTGGCTTCATTGTGACAGACATGACTGATGCACTGTCCGAAGAATTACGTGAAGGAATCAAGGCTAAGGTGCCGTTAGGTTCTTTGGGTGAAGTTGATGATGTCGCAGCAGCAGTTGAATATCTTGCCGGCGAGGGCGGACGATATGTTACGGGGCAGGTCCTCACTGTTGATGGAGGAATGGTTATTTAGAGTTCTTTAGTATGCAGTTCATCGAGTCATCTGACTTTGTAGGCGACGCGGTTGATGTTATTGTTTCCGCGCTATCTGGTGAGTCTAATAGACCTCATAGAATTTCCCTTTGCGGAGGAACTACTCCTGAGCCGGTCTATAGAGCTTTGGCCGAAGTCAATTTGGACTGGAGTAACATTGAGATTACTTTTGGAGATGAGAGGTGCGTTCCTCCGGACCATGATGATAGCAATTTTAGAATGGCGAGCGGTTCTTTACTTAGTAAGGTTCCTTTGAATGGAGAGAACGTTTTGCGAATGAGAGGTGAGCTCGATCCTGTTGATGCAGCTATAGAGTACGAGAATTCTCTGCGACAAAGGTCAGGCACGAAAATTTACAGACATGACTTAATTCTTCTTGGAATGGGAGAAGATGGGCACATCGCGTCACTTTTTCCGGGCACTAGCGCCATCAATGAGAATGACAGATGGGTCGTTTCTAATCATGTTCCGCAGAAAGGTGAGAGCAGGATCACTTTCACTTATCCAATTATTAATGCGGCACGGAAAATTTTATTTCTGATCAAGGGTCAAGAGAAGAGGTCTGTCGTTGACCGTGTTCTCTCTGGTCAGTCTGATTTGCCGGTCTCTTTGGTTGATCCTGATGAAGGGGCAGTGACTTGGCTTCTCGGTTAGTTTTCAGGCTGATAGAGTCGGTTCTGATTGATGAATTCCTTTACTTGAGGATTCAAAAGGGACGATGTTAATTGATTGGATGTGAGGTCCTCTCGGATTGAAGTGCTTGATGCTTCGTGGCGGAAATTAATGAAGATGCTCTTAAAATTCATCTTCGGTTTCGGGTCTTGGTCTGCCCTTGGAAAGACGATGAAGGTGAGGTTTTTTGAAAGCCTTTCAGGCTCTGCCCAAGTCTCAATCTTTTGCCACTGATCATTGCCGATGATCCAGAACATTTCCGATCCGGGGAACTCATTCATGAAGTGCTCAGCGGCTAGCCATGAGTAAGAGGGCGATGGTCGGTCAATTTCCCACCGTGATACGTCGATCCATTCATGTTCTTTAGTTGCGATCTTGAGCATCTCAAGCCTCTTATCTGGGGAAGTTGAAGGGGCATCAGTTTTATGGGGGGACTTTAGGCAGGGAAGAAAGATGATCTTGTCGAGGCCAATTACTGATTTTGACTCTACTGCAAGACCAACATGACCAAGGTGAACTGGATCAAAGCTTCCCCCAAAAATAGCGATTTTAGATTTAACTGGCATTGCCGACTTTAGGCAATGTGTTGGTAATTCTCTTTGAGGTCAATAAACGTCTCTCCTGTATCGCTTATTGGTTTTCATTTCGCTAACATATTCTACAGCCTCCTCTTCAGATTTGTTGCCGTGCTCCATAATTATTTGATGCAAGGCCTTGTCAACGTCGGGGGCCATTCTTTCAGCGTCTCCGCAGACATAAAATATTGCTCCTTTTTCTAGGTACGACCAGAAGTTGGCGCCTTCTTCAATGATTTTGTGTTGGACGTAAACTTTTTCGCCCTGATCTCGTGACCAGGCAGTTGAAATTTTATTCAGTGTTCCATCATCTAAGAAGCTTTCCCATTCGTCCTTGTAGAAATAGCAGCTCTGTTCATGAATTTCGCCAAAAATTAGCCAAGCATCTCCCTTGGCTTTAGTTTGTTTGCGCTCTTGAAGGAATGCCCTGAACGGAGCGATTCCTGTTCCTGGGCCACACATGATGATGGGCACATCTTCGTCAGGATCGGGTAGACGGAAACCTTTGCCGGGGGTGATGAAGCAGGGAATCTTAGAGTCCTCAGTGGCTCTTTCTGATATCCAGCTAGAGCAAACTCCTTGGCGTTTTCTGCCACGACTCTCGTACTCGACGACTGCGACAGTTAAATCTACTCTGTCCGGATGGTACGATAAGCTGGATGCTATAGAGTAGAGTCGGACGTTGAGTTTTTTGAGTAGACCGACAAATTCTGATGCTTCGAATTTTGCTTCTGGATTCTCTTGGAGAACATCAATGATGTCACGGCCCCACAAATGGTCTGCTAGATCTTTCTTTTTTTCACGGTCGAGGAGTGAAGAGAGTTCTGCGTTTTCAGCTTTCTCTGCGATTGATCTTAGTAATTTTTTGTCCGGAGTCGTGATGACGTAGTTTTCAATTAAGGCCTTTGATAGAGTGGTCTCTTCTTTGGCTGGGTTGATTACAGTTTCATCGCCTGAGAATCCGAGAGTCTCAATTAATTCGTTAGCTAGGACCGGATCGTTCTTTGGTAAAAGAGCAAGAGAATCGCCTGGGGTAAAACTGAGTCCTGATCCGAGGAGATCAATTTCAAGGTGCCAGGTCCTTTTAGTTTCGCAGCCCTCTGTGAGTAGTTTCTTACTACAGATGCTAGCTAATAGTGGGTTCTTCCGGTTAAAAACGGGAGGTAGCGGTTCCGTCATAATACAATGATTTATTATCAATAATGATGACTTATCATTGTGTATACAGTTTTTTTGTAAAGCACTGAAGCTTAAAGAATTTGATTTATGAAGCGCTCAGTATCGAATGTTTCAAAATCAGTAACTTCTTCTCCCAGGCCCATGAACCGAGTTGCGGTTCCAAGCTCATTTGCTATTGAGGCAACGATGCCTCCCTTGCCGCTCCCGTCCATTTTTGTCACAATTAAACCTGTAAGCTCAGTAGCGGCATGGAATTCCTTTGCTTGTGACAGAGCATTTGATCCGGTAGTAGCATCAACGACAAGGAGCACTTCGTGAGGCGCATTTTCGTTCTTTTTAGATATGGTTCTCTGAATCTTTTTCAACTCCTCCATCAAATTGTGCCTAGTGTGAAGCCTTCCGGCAGTGTCACATATTAAGAAGTCTGTATTTGCGTTGATAGCAGCAGAGTGAGCGTCAAAGCATACTGATGACGGGTCTGACTTGTATTCGCCTTTGATGAGAGGGACATCGATTCGGGCCGCCCATATTTCTAACTGTTCAATTGCTGCTGCACGAAAAGTGTCAGCTGCAGCAAGCATGACGCTGTGACCCTTGGACTTAAGGAGGGCAGCAAGTTTTGCACTGGAAGTGGTCTTTCCTGTCCCGTTCACACCAACGACAAGGATGACTTTGGGGCCTTCTTCTGATGGGGAAATTTCAACAGAGTCAGTGGGTAAGATCGAGCGAATTTCATTGCGGCACGCTTCGATGATGTCTTCAGGATTAATGGATTTTCTTTTTTCCTGAAGTGAGTCAATTATTTGCATTGATAATTGAACGCCGAGGTCACCAGATATGAGTGTTTCCTCCAATTCGTCCCAATCAAATTTTTCGCGGGAAAACTTACTTAGGATTCTTTTAAATAATCCGGCCATATATTATTCAAATTTGTTTTGCTAGCGGAGCGGTCGATCGAGTTTGTCCTTCATTTTGTCCAGAACACCATTCACAAAACTTCCTGAATCTTCTGTTCCAAACCTTTTAGAGATCTCGATTGCTTCATTGATGCATACGATCGGCGGTGCGTCATCTAGGTAGAACATTTCGTAAGTGGCAAGGCGCAAAACGTTTCTGTCGATAGTTGAGAGGCGCGGAAGTTCAAAATTCTCCAGTTCCGGTTCTAGCTTCTTGTCGATCTCCTCTAGGTTATCAAGCATTCCAGACAGCAGTTCTTTGGCAAACTTTTTGGCGCCCGACTGAGCTATGCAAATGGAAAAGAATGCGTCGAAATCATCTGGCCCAAGTTCCTTATTAATGTCACGATTGAAGAGGAACTGTATTGCGGCTTCTCTGCCGTCCCTCCTTTTACCCATTACTAGTGCTGGTCTTGCGATCCTTTATCGTGTTCAAGCTTGAAAACAGTTCTGCCATGGTGATTGCTGATCTGGCGGCTTCTTTGCCTCTGTTCTTATCACCTTGGCACCTTTCAGTGGCCTGTTCACGGTTCTCAGTGAGTAGGACCTCATGAATGATTGGAATGTTGTTTGCTAAGGCCAAGTTCTGTAATGATGTTGTCACTGATGTTCCAACGAGTTCAGCGTGGTCTGTTTCTCCCTTAATTATGACTCCTAGGGCGATGAGTGCATCGTTCGGGTTATTTTCGATTAAGTGTTTAGCGCATACCGGAATCTCAAAGGCTCCGGGCACTCTGTACACGGGTACGGTGATGCTTGGCATTATGCGTCTAAGTTCTTCGATAGTTGAATTGAGTAACGAGTTAACCAGTTCTTCGTTGTAGAGGCTCGCGACGATACTGATGGTTCGTCTTGTGCCTATGGACCTTGGTTTTGGTGCGAGAGGATTAGAGGGCATCGAAATTGAAGTTAGATAGATTTGGTTTTATAGGTCGTGACCAAGCTTTTCTCGTTTGGTATCTAAATATTTTTTGTTGTGAGGAGTGGGGCACTGCTTAATTGGTATTTGTTCTATAATTTCTAATTTGTGGGCATTGAGTCCAATGACTTTTTTGGGGTTATTGGTCATCAGTCGGATCTTACGAACTCCTAGATCATAGAGGATCTGCGCACCTATACCATAATCACGAAGGTCGCTAGGAAATCCAAGTTTTTCGTTAGCTTCTACCGTGTCATAACCTTCTTCCTGTAA
>CACJBM010000051.1 GCA_902591645.1 uncultured Verrucomicrobiota bacterium
ACCGTCCGCGTCCTCTGTCCTATCATCTATCAAGTACATTGTAATAACGGCATCTGCATTCAACACTCCGTCACTCACACGAACACCAAGCTCGAAACTGACAGCACTTTCGTAATCGATATCTCCACTGTCATTAACGATAAGCTTGGACCCTATAATAGAAAATGCCTCATTCCCATCGGCATCAGTATTACGGTTAGAGACAATCGAGTAACTGAGTGCATCATTATTAGCATCCGTTGCAACCAAAGCTCCTACCTCGAATGAATTGGGAGCTGACTCAGAAAGAGTAAATGACTGAGCTGCAATGACAGGCGCTTCGTTCGGAAAACTCAGCGGATCAGCCGGATCTCGACCAACTGCTACTTCTTCAGCATCTGTGTACCCGTCACCATCACTATTTAAATCCAGATCACTCGTTCCATAAATATCTTCCTCCTGAGCCTCCGTCAACCCGTCGCCGTCCGCGTCCTCATCTCGATCATCCGTCAGATTAATAGTAATCACAGCATCATCAGTTAAGACACCATCACTCACTAATACATTCACTTTAACTTGCGTGGCCACTTCATAATCAAGCACGCTCACATCTGTAGTCTTTAGCACATTACCTTCAAATATAAATCCATTGCCTTGATCTATGACCACATAACTCAGCGTGTCTTCCTTATTAGTATCCGTCGCAATGACTGATCCAACCTGAATATACCACTCAGCAATTGTAAATTCCTGATCCGCTATCACCGGCGCTTCGTTAGGGAAATTGGTAGCATCAGCTGGATCACGACCAGCCGCCACTTCCTCCGCGTCTGTGTAACCATCACCATCACTGTTTAAATCCAGGTCACTTGTCCCATGGATATCTTCCTCCTGAGCCTCCGTTAACCCGTCACCGTCCACGTCCTCTGTCCTATCATCCGTTAAATTAATCGTAACCGTTGTATCCGCAGTCAAAACCCCGTCACTCACTCGAACACCGACCTGGAGACTCGTAGCCGTTTCGTAATCAATATCTCCGCTGTCATTAACGATAAGCTTGGATCCACTAATGGAGAACGCATCATTGTTGTCGCCATCTGCATTAGTGTTGGAGATAATCGTGTAGCTTAGCGTATCGTTATTAGTATCCGTTGCCACTAAGGTTCCTATCCCAAAAGAATTATTTTCTGAATCGTACAAATCACTTACCTCCTCTAATGAAAGTGCTCGGTTGTAGATGCGAATATCGTCAATCAATCCGCCAAAGTAAGACGGAAAGCCATATGCCTCCCAGCGCGCTGTATAGCCAAGGAAAAAAGGTTCTGAATTACTAAGATCAGCGTCATTTAAGTCTGTAGTGTAGACCTTATCTTCAACACCGTTTTTGAACCATTTTATAACTCCTTTATTGAACGTTAACGTCCAATAATTCCATAACTCTGAAGCAGGAGTGCTATTTGTAGTATAGTAATCATCTCCCAGGCTACGGAAATTAATCTTGCCTCTTCTATTAAAGTCGTGATGAATCACATAACCGTCATCACTGCCCGCAAAACGAGCGTTACCCATTTTGCTAATTATTCCCACTGTATTATCTCCTTGCCCCCACGAGTCCGGTTTTAACCAAAATGACAAGGACATTTCGTCGTCAAAGTTAAGGTCTGAAGAATCATTAACTTTAATATAGTCATTAACCCCATCAAAGCTGTACGCACTGCCCGCATTGCCCTCACGATCAGTAGCGAGAGTCGCTCCATTAACAGTACCATTGTTGCCATTACCGCTCTCATCATTGGCATTGCCGTTGAAGGGGTAGTAGGCGACAAGACCATTTTCTGAGACAGTTGTCTCTGAAAGAGTAAATGATTGACTAGCAATTACAGGAGCCTCGTTCGGAAAATTGGCAGCATCAGCTGGATCTCGACCAACTGCTACTTCCTCCGCGTCTGTGTAACCGTCACCATCACTATTGACATTCGTATCACTCGTCCCATAAACATCCTCCTCCTGAGCCTCCGTTAACCCGTCACCATCCGCATCTTCTGTCCTATCATCCGTAAGATTCACTGTGACCGTTGCATCCGCAGTCAACACACCATCACTCACTCGGACGCCGACCTGGAGATTAGTAGCCGTTTCGTAATCAATATCTCCACTATCATTAACGATAAGCTTTGATCCACTAATGGAGAACGCATCATTGTTGTCGCCATCTGCATTAGTGTTGGAGATAATCGTGTAACTAAGCGTATCGTTATTGGTATCCGTTGCCACTAAGATTCCTACCACGATATAATTTTTCTCGAGGTCGTAAAGCGCGCTCACCTCGCCTGCTGTAAGCGCGCGATTGTAGATGCGGATATCGTCGATTGAGCCATTAAAATGCTGAATGCTACCGCCAGCTCGTGAGCCGATGTAGAGAGGTTCTGTTGAATCTGCAAGCGGCCCGGAAACATTATTAGATACTACTTCGGTAGAAGTGAGCAGGCCGTCGATGTAGAGCTTCACCCCGTTGTCGTCTGTTCCGTCATAGCTTGTAACGAAGTGGTACCATTTATCCGGGACATAATTGAATGAAGCGTCCCGGATGATTCGCGAGGCATCCCCATTCCTCCGGTCCTGATAGACAACCCTTATTGTATTTCCTTCGTTGGCCTGAATTAGAAATTCGCCTTTATTCGCCTGATCATCGAAGTATTTCCCAACAAACACTTGCCAACCGCTGACGGCATCCCATTTCGCCCAGGCGGAAATAGTTACTGCGCTCAAACCACTGATTGCAGTGGAATCAGGCGCTCTTATATAATCATCAATCCCATCAAAGCTGTATGAACTGTTCGCATTGCCGTTGCGGTCAGTGGTCAGGGTCGCACCGTTGACCGTACCGTTATTGTCGCTGCCACTCGCATCATCGGCATTGCCGTTGAAGGGATAGTAGGCCACCAGGCCGTCGTTGAGAGACAGTTCTGGTTCCTCCAGCTCGTAAAGCTCACTGATCTCGGCAGAGCTCAAGACACGATTGTAAATACGCACTTCGTCGATTTCACCATGCCAATACATGCCTGCCGAATTCCCTCCAGTAGTAACGGAATGCCCGATTGTTACGTTATCAATGCCCCTGACTGTCCCAGCTGATGCAGTGTTGGTTCCGATCAATTGCCCGTTCAGATAGATTTTATATTGGTTGCCATCATAAATTGCACTCACAAGTGACCAATCATTTAGGGGCAACACATTCGTCCTGGCTTCTCGTGCCCCGTCACTATTCGCGGCAATGGCAGCCCTGCCCTGATCTGCCTCTGGGTAAGCGCCTCCAAGGCACATCAGGCCGAAGGCCTGATTTTGCCCCGGCTGATTTATCCCTTTGCCAGCTCCAACAATGAAAGGATAAGGCTTGTGCGAGAAACTGGATGGATTAACCCAGGCAGATACGGAAAAATGGTCTGTTATTCCAAGAGTGTTTGAAACATTGATACTGATTGAATCATTGACCCCATCGAAACTGTAGGATTTTAAAGCATTGCCGTTGCTGTCGGTGGTGAGGGTAGCACCATTGACAGTACCATTATTCCCATTACCGCTCTCATCATCGGCGTTGCCGTTGAAGGGGTAGTAAGCCACCAGACCATCTTCCAAGGTCGGCTTTGGCTTCTCCAGGTCGTAAAGCGCACTCACCTCGCCTGCTGTAAGCGCGCGGTTGTAGACACGGACATCATCCAAACTGCCGCGCATTGTGAGACTTTCCGGAGATCCTATGCTAAATTCCGCCTGAGCATTTGGAAATACAGCCGGCCCTTCCTGAGTTGCCATATGTTGTCCATCAAGATAGGAAGAATAGTCGCTGCCGTTTTTGGTATAGATTATTTGATGCCATTGCCCATCATCAGTAAAATCAGTACCTGCCAACCAATATGCCGGTCCCACACCATGGTCAAATACGCTGTAGTAAAATTTCTTATCGGATGCAATATAGTAAACTCCCCATTTCTTTACTGATCCATCGCTACCAGATTGGCCAATTATAGGACCGGTCCGTGCTCCATCTGTGTACTTGAACCAAACAGCCAGAGTCATGTTCCCATCGGCAAAGTTTAAGTGGTCTCCATCTGCTGCAGAAATGTTACCATCGGCTCCATCAAAGCTGTAGGCACTATCCGCATTACCATTACGGTCAGCCGCCAGCGACGCTCCATTAACTGTACCGTTATTACCATTACCGCTCTCATCATTGGCATTGCCGTTGAATGGGTAGTAGGCGACAAGACCATTTTCTGAGACAATTGTCTCAGAAATCGTAAATGATTGAGCGGCAATTATAGGAGCTTCGTTCGGAAAATTGGCAGCATCAGCAGGATCACGACCAACTGCTACTTCCTGCGCGTCTGTGTAACCGTCACCATCACTATTGACATTCGTATCACTGGTCCCATAAATATCTTCCTCCTGAGCCTCCGTTAACCCATCACCATCAGCGTCTTCTGTCCTATCATCCTTCAGATTGACCGTAATTACCGCAGTATCAGTTAAGACTCCATCACTAACTGACACATTCACCTTCACTTGATTGACCGGCATTTCGATAACATAAGAATATTTGTTGCTGCCAACATCATCATGCCAGCCAGTATTTTCATCTCCCGCTCCAGGGCCCACTATTACAGTGTAATTTTGAGCATTCTCACTTGTCACTCCATTGTGATTCGGCTCATTAGAGGACCAATCATTAGCACTAAGTGCCTCACCATTGATCCACTTCCAACTCGCTTCATTTTCAGCATCCGACAACCCTATCCATACATGCACTGCACCTTGCGCAACAACGGCATCACCTTCATAACTCTCCACTTGCGCATTTACTTTATCAATCTTCTCCTGCGTATCAAGAACAGCTAACCTTCCTCCAAGTGACTCGGCATTCTCTTTAGCTTGGTCCCAGGTATAACTACCTGCAACAATTTCGAAGGTGCTTTGAGACCAGTCAACATCTTGTGCCTCATAGTCAAGCGTGGTCGAATCCGCGACCTTCAGTACATTCCCTTCAAAAACAAATTTATGGATCTTTTCTAGGAGGTAGCCCTTTTCATTGTTTATATTTCCGTTACCCGTTGCCACGTTTGGATCATCAACAAGCGAATCATTCCACCGGCGCTGAGAATCTCTAGAAGACCAAAAAATATGAGCGTAATCTTCAGCTGCCAAATTGCCATCCGGCTGTCCTGGTTCCCAGTTCGCGAACGTCAAGGCTTCTCCAGTAATCCACCTCCAATCTCCTTCTTGTTCATTGTCAGATAATCCAATCCATAAAGATCCAGCAAAACTGTTAATGACAGAAGTTGCAGTGGAAAGAACTTCCGAAGTATTCAAAACCGCTAAACGCCCTCCCTTAGCCTCTGCATCCGCCTTAGCTTGATCCCATGTGAAATTACCCTCGACTATTGAAAAATTGGCAACCGTATAAGTCAGCGAATCTTCCTTATTAGTGTCCGTCGCTATAACTGATCCAACCTCAGTGAGTCGCTCAACAACCGTAAATGCCTGATCCGCTATCACTGGCGCCTCGTTCGGGAAATTTGTAGCATCAGATGGATCACGACCAGCCGCCACCTCCTCAACATCCGTGTAACCATCACTATCACCATCAACTGAATTAGGATCACTCAAATACAGAGTAAGTTCATCGTAGTTACTAAATCCATCACCATCAGAATCAGCTGTATCCTTAGTGAAAATTGCACCAATCCTCTTGTCCCCATCCATTGTTAAAGTTACTGGATTATCAGTTCCCGTATTAGCTCCAGTCCATTTAGTGAATAAATATCCTGTGTCGGGTACTGCGGTCACTGTAGCTGTTGAACCCAATTTGTTAGTCGGCGAATATGTAAGAATACCATTTAATTTTCCTTCTTTCTCAATCGTATAAAGATCAGTCACTTCAGCATTTGAAATGGCACGATTGTAGATACGAACATCGTCAATTCCTCCACGCATGGGGTTCTGTTCAGCATTTCCAATATAGAAAGGAGTGGAGGGATTCGGAAAAAGTGTCGGCCCTTCCTGAGTCGTCATCTTTTCACCGTCAAGATAAGAAGTATATGAATTTCCATTTTTAGTATAAATGATCTGGTGCCATTTTCCGTCATCCACATAAGAAGCTGCTGACAACCAATACGCGGGACCGACGCCATGATCAAAAACGTGAAAGTAAAATTTCTCACCAACTTCACTGTAGTAAATGTACCACTTTTTGGCTGATCCTCCAGTACGCGGAGACTGTCCAATTAACGTGGTATTCCTTGCCCCTCCCGAAAATTTAAACCAACATGACAGGGTCATGTCTCCAGAAGCAAAATTTAAATAGCTCTGGTCAGGAACACTTATATTACTATCATTCCTATCAAAGTCATAGGCGCTATTAGCTTCATCATTTCGGTCAGCAGATAGGGTCACTGCATTTATTTCACCATCATTCGCATTCGCGCTTTCATCATTTGCATTTCCTTCAAAAAGATAATGAGCGATGAGACCCTCCTTGAGGGACAATGAAGTCGATATCGAGCGGGTCGGGTAATCGTCCGCATCATTAGGGTCCGTGCTGTGAGAAATTAACTCATCATAGTTAGAGAAGCCGTCACCATCAGTATCATTCGTATCTTTAGCAAAAGTGGCACCGATCGTCTTATCAGCATCCATCGTAAGTGTCACTGGATTATCAGTTCCAGTATTAGCTCCAGTCCATCCAGTGAATGCGTACCCTACGTCAGGCACAGCAGTGACTGTGGCTACTGCTCCTAACTTGTGAGTGGCAGCTGCAGTGATCGATCCATTCGCTATATCGCTAGTCGATTTTTCTAAGATATAACCATTAATATTACCCGGATCCAATGGGGCATCATGCCAACCCTTGTTGTCACTATGTAAAAGCACATACCGCTCGACGTTACCTGCCGCATTGTTAGGATCATTATTCCCCCCCCAATTAGTATATGAAAACTCTTCTCCAGTCACCCATTCCCAACTACCTTCAGAACCATTTGCATCGGTAGCACCAATCCAATACCTCTGATCTCCAATATTTGGTACGGCCGAATTGACTGCGACCCTCTCGTCATAGGAAGTAATAACAGCCAGATGACCTCCCTTTGAAATAGCATCCTCTTTAGCTTCCCTCCAGCTATGAGCTTCACTAACAATAGAATACGTTGACGCCTGCTTTGAATAACTCAAAATACGGGTTGGATAATCATTCGAATCATTAGGATCTGTAGAGTGAGTCACAAGCTCATCGTAATTACTAAATCCATCACCGTCCGTGTCCGCAGTATCTTTAGAAAACTTAGCCCCTATACTCTTATTACTACCCATAGTTAAAGTCAGCGGATTATCGGTACCCGCATCCGCTCCGACCCAGCCAGAAAATACGTATCCTGAATCAGCTACGGCTGTGACTAATGTAGTTGTTGTATCTCTTTTGTGAGCAGCTGTATAATTAATAGAGCCATTGGTAATATCCGGCACGGAAGAAGGAACCTCTAAAAGATAAGGATATGTGAACGGATCACTTCCATCATGCCAATCAGGGTCCCCGGTATGATTAGACTCTATGATGACTGCATAATCCTCGTTCGAAGAAGGTCCGGCATTATTAGGCTCATTGGTTGCCCAGTTTTCCAATCCGATATTTTCACCAGTGATCCATTGCCATTTCCCTTCAACTTCTTCATCAGTTAGACCTAGCCAAAGGGTCGGCCAAGTTCCTAATCCATTCAGATACGCATTAGCAGCATCTAGATTAACCTGTGAATTCAGTACCGCTAACCTCCCCCCCCGCGATTCAGCATCCTCTTTAGCTTTGGCCCAAGTAAGGGCATTATTAACAATCGAAAATACGGAAGCCTTCTTAAGTAAACTTAAGGTATAAACAGGATGTAACTCAATAATATAATCACCCGTACCTCCCATTCCAACAACAACATCCGTTGCCCCCTCGATCTTATCTAACTCCTCACCTCCAGATCTTGTCCACCTACGAAATTCGCCATTTGCCATTTGGGCCACCATATAATTATCGCTAAATAATATTTTTTCACATCCTGTGAGCCCTTCAGCTATGTCAAAAAATACACCAAAATCGCCATCCTCATCCCCCCAACAGGTCACTGTCCCATCTACAAGAACTGCCGCTGACATTTCATAGCCTGCGGCAACGCTAACTACTCCACCAAGATTAGCCGGAACAGAATTACCGGAGAAATTATTCCCACCCCAAGAAACAACTTTGCCGTTCTTGAGTAAAGCAACCACATGCGTTCTAGTCATGCTGATTTCTTTTATATTCGTGACCCCTTCAGGAGGAGAGGTCGCATCAGAATTGCTTTTTCCCCAAGCCAAAACCGTACCATCTTCTTGTATTGCGAAACTGTTCTGAGGCCCAGCTGCTATATATACGACCTTCGCTGTTCCCGCATTTTGAAGTGCTGCCGGCACAATGGATTGCCCTTCATGACGGTCATCACGATTAGCACCAGCATTGGCTTCTCTGTCCATATCACTTTGCGTTCCTGCCCCCCATGCAATGACCGTACCGTCCGCAAGTAAGGCGAGACAATGATCACTACCCGCAGCCACTTGAGTTACTTTTTGACCAATTGTAGGCGGAGAGGCCTGACCAAATTCTGGGAAAGTATCTGTTTTGGTGGTTCCTTGCCCCCAACACCGAACTGAACCATCATTTAATAATGCAACAACATGACGTCTCCCAGCTGCCACTGAAACAACTTCCCCTTGTATCTCATTGGGAAAATTAAGCCTCCCAGTATAATTCGATCCACTTGATAGGTTATTGCCAAAAAGCCCATATACAGATTGAGCCAACGAAGTCACACGACGCCCCTCGATGACATCAGGAAAATTAGAATCTAAAGGGACATAAACCTTTGTAGGATTGCCGTTGCTATTTGAAAAGACCTCCACTCCATCGTGGTGGGAAGAAGAACCAAAAGTTGGGGCATTACCAAGAAAAGTTATGCTCGTCAGGCTGGTGCAGCCGTCAAAGGCCCAAGTCCCAATGCTTGTGACGCTGTCAGGAATCGTAATACTACTGAGACTTGTGCAATTTCGAAAGGTTTCATCCCCAATGCTAGGCACACTACCCAAAATAGTAATACTGGCTAGAGATCTGCATCCACTGAATGCCTCTTGGCCCAGACTAGTAACGCTTGGAGGAATAATTATACTTGTCAGAGATGTACATCCACTGAAGACATTCCGATCGATGCTGGTCACGCTATACGGAATAGTAATACTAGTCAGACTACTGCATCCTTTAAAAACAGCTTCTTCGAGACTAGTTACACTGTTTCCAATTATAACGCTGTTCAAGGAACTGCATCCATTAAAAGCATCATGCCCGAGGCTGGTCACACTGTCCGGAATCGTGATAGAGGTTAGGCTCGAGCAGTAAAGAAAAGCGTTATCCCCAATACTGGTAACGCTATCAGGAATCGTAATGCTACTCAGGCTACTGCATCTTCTAATGGCCTGATCCGCAATGCTAGTTACTCCATCGGAAATCGTGATATGAGTCAAACTCTGGCAGTCTCTGAAAGCCGAGTTCCCAATGCTGATCACAGGATTCCCTCCAATGGTGGATGGAATGGTCAATGCGCCTGATGCTGCTTCAGAACAATCTGTAATGGTCACTTCACCATTAGAAACTGTCCAAGTTAGATCACTTAGCGGAACATCTTGAGCCAATGACACCGTCGAAAGCAGCAAAGAAAAAATAATTATAATAGGACTTATAATAAAAATACTTTTCATTCAAAAAAAATCATTAGGCAGTAACAACCCTTTTATATCCATTTACTTAGTTTATAACAATGCATTTAATCGCAATTACCAAATTCCAAAAAAAACCTAAGTTTATTGGCATTTATCAAATAACGATTGCAGTCCTTGGTTTGCATGAAGAGAACAACTTACCTTAATTATTAGAATTAAATCCTTTAAACCTGTTGTCTCATCTCACTTTGCTCAAGCACATAAGCAGGGCCGACACTCTTCAATGGCTAAAGTCAACGTCACTTGCCGGATCTCTGCCTTTGCCCTCTCCCCTTATGGCCTTGATCGGCCCCCTCCTCCGGGACTAATCTCTAATCTTAATCCCTTCCCCCATGAAGCCTCTATTACTTATCCTCATCCTCTGCACCGGATTAGCCCATCCATCTCAGGGTCAAGTCGTCGGCCCTGAGCCCCTGTACAAGAGCCGGGTCCTGAAGAGTGGTGACGAGGAACGCTTGGTCCCCATCGAGGTCGCACTCAATAAGCGCGACCTTTACCTGATCGTCTCCAGTGACGGCAATGCGAGCCACGACTGGGCGAGCTGGATCGAGCCTGAAGTCGTGATGAGAGACGGCACTATCCTCGACCTCAGCACTTACAATTGGCGCGCCGCCTTTAATCAGGTCAAGCGCGGAAAGACGTACCGCGGCGGCACCATGATGGTCGCCGGAAAAGAATACACTAAGGGCCTCGGCACGCATGCCGAATCCTTCATTTGGTTCCAAGTCCCCGAAGACGCCACTACTTTCCGGTCCAAGATCGCTCTCGATGATGGGGGCGCGGTCCGTGATGGGGAACTGACTCCCGCTTCTGTTCGGTTCCTCGTCTATGACCGCGAGCCGATTGGCTACGACAGGACAAATGACAACTTCAATCTTAAATCGCCCGATCCGCAGAGCCTGCCGGCTGAGCAGATTGCAGTACCGGACGATCTCGAAGTGACTACTTGGGCCACGAGTCCAATGTTCCTTAACCCGACCAACATGGACACTGATGCGCAAGGGCGGATCTGGGTCGCGGAGGGAGTCAACTATCGCAAGAATCGAAACCGGCGCCCTGAAGGTGACCGTATCGTCGTTCTTGAGGACACGGACAGGGACGGCAAAGCCGATAGTTCACATGTCTTCGTGCAGGACCCCGAACTGGTCTCTCCACTCGGAATCAGCGTCTTTGGTAATCAGATCGTAGTGGCTCAGCCACCGCACCTCATCGTCTACACCGATGTCGATGGCGATCTGAAGTTCGACCCGAAAGTCGATAAGCGCGAGAACCGACTCAGCGGATTCAATGGCAAGAATCACGACCATAGCCTGCACGCCGTGGTCAGCGGACCGGATGGTAAGTGGTACTTCAATCAAGGAAACTGTGGAGCCCAGTTCAAGACCAAGGACGGGGATGAGTTTTTCATTGGCGGCCAATACAATGGAGGCGAAAATCCACCAGCCGATTCTCAGGGCATCGCCGGCAAGCAAAGCTCCGATGGGCACGTGTGGGTCGGCGGATTCGCAGCCAAAATGAACCCCGATGGAACTCAGGTCCGCATCATTGGACATGGTTTCCGCAACAGCTACGAACACACGGTCAGCTCGTTCGGGGACGTCTTTCAAAACGACAACGATGACCCGCCAGCGTGCCGCACTACCTGGCTCATGGAGGGTGGATTCCTCGGTTTCTTCTCACCTGACGGAAAACGTGGATGGAAAGCGGATCAGCGACCGGGCCAGAGCATACAAGATGCTCAGTGGCGACAAGCGGACCCTGGAGTATTGCCGGCCGGAGACGTGTACGGCGGCGGCTCTCCCACGGGGATCTGCTTCTACGAAAACGGTGCCCTGCCTTCGAAGTATTCCGGACTGCTCCTGAGCTGCGAAGCTGGCCGCAAGGTCGTCTTTGGGTACTTTCCTAAACTCAAAGACTCTGCTTTCAAGCTCGACCGTTCAGACTTCATTAAGAGCAAGGGAAGTAACTTCTTTCGCCCTTCCGATGTGATGGTCGGTGCCGATGGTGCTCTTTACGTCGCTGACTGGTTCGACTCCGGAGTCGGCGGTCATAGCGACAATGACGAATCCTGCTCTGGAACCATCTACCGAATCGCCCCGAAGGGATTCGAGCCGCGGATTCCCAAAGCCGATCCCAAAACCATTGAAGGCGCGGTGACCCTCCTTTCGAGCCCCGCCCAGAACGTTCGATTCGTCGGGTTCCAGACCCTCAAGGCCGCCGGGCCCAAGGCAATTCCCGCGGTCCGTAAGCTTCTCGAACATCCAAACGAATATGTTCAGGCCCGCGCTGTCTGGCTACTCCCTCTGCTCGGCAATGAGGGACTCAAGATCGTCAACTCAATGCTCGGTAAGAGCCCAGACGCGCAGAAGCGGTTACTGGCCTTCCGTGCCCTCCGCAACGCCGGACAAGACGTCGTTCCCCTCGTTTCAAAGCTCTCGAGGCAGGAACCTAGTGCTGCAGTTCGTCGGGAAGCCGCGATCGCCCTGCGAGACGTTCCTGCCGATCGCAAAATTTCCCACCTCTTCTCTCTCCTTCAACAATGTAAAGCGGATGACCGGACCTATCTTGAAGCCTGCGGGATCGGAGCCAAAGGTGCCGACACTGACCAGCTCTGGCTCGACTTGAAGCGGAGCGCCTCCATTGATGATCCTGCCAAATGGTCAGCAGCTTTTGCCCGCATCGCCTGGCGCATTCGGCCCCCATCAGCCATCGATGATTTACTTAACCGCGCCGAAGAGACGACTCTTCCCCTGGAGGCTCGTCTCCTCGCGGTCGAAAGCCTCGCCTTCTACGACAATCGCCGTGCCGTTCCCGCTCTTCTCAAAGCGGCAAAGATCAATGGCCCGGTCGGAGCAGAAGCCACACGATGGTTGATTCATTTAGGCAACACTCGTTGGCGAAAGTTTAGAGTCTTCGATTCCTTAAAGAAGGAAGGAATCTACGACCCATCCCAAGTCAAAATCACCGAAATTGTCGTTCCGCCCGCCGGGTCCAAGTCCAAATTACCGACCGTCGCTAAAATCCTCGCCCTCGAGGGCAATGCCGAGAAGGGCAAGATCACGGCCGCGCGTTGCGTGATGTGCCACCGGATCGAAGGGCTGGGCATCGACTACGGCCCGTCCTTGGAAGGATGGATCCAAAACCAAGGAGACGAGAAATTTGTGCAGTCCGTCGTGAACCCCTCCGCCGAGATTGCTCACGGTTATCCCGGCAGTCGCGTCCAACTCAAGGACGGAAAAGAAATTCATGGCCTGACCCTGAGTTCCAAAAATCCGCTCATCGTGCAAAGCCAGGGCGGCATCGTGCAAGTCATCCCTTCAGGCAAAATTAAAAGCGTCGAGCCGCTCGGGCGATCCCTCATGCTTTCCGCTGAACAACTCGGTATGAGTGCTCAGGATGTTGTCGATATTCTTGCCTACCTAAAATCGCTCAATTAGCCCCCAAATGGGCGGTCATTTCACTGTTCCGCTATTTGAGCCTTTCACCTTCTTGAGTTTTCGAGGAAATACGATCTCCGCCCAGATTGGTTTGTGATCAGACAATGGCTTTTCTAGTTCGATTATGCCTCCGGCTGTTGCCTGGGCTCCAGACAGGCTGTTGTACAAAATGTGATCTATCACACCCAAATTATTTTTGGGATTTTGGGCATTGTATGTAAACTCCTTGGAAAGATCAATCTTCAGATCATTCCACGTTGCTCTAAATCCTGCCCCCTCAATCGTTTTCATGGCAGCGTCGCCAATGTTGTTGTTGTAATCCCCAACGACGATAACTCTCTTAGTTGCCTCCTCAGGTAGAACCTTGGTCGCAAGGCTATGCGCATGGCCATCATTTGCGCCCGACTTGCAGATATGCAGCGAGTAAAATGCGAATGAAACTCCATCAATCTTAGTCACAGCTCTGACAACCGACGCAGGATTCCAGCCCCGGCCCGTGAGTTTGTGTTCTTCATTACCTTCTAACGGTGTCCTGCTGAGAATCGTCTTGTACTTATTCTTGTGATTTGCCGAAGAGATCTTGCCCACAAAACTATATTGCATCCCCAGCACCTTGCCGACGCGAGCCGTCCAATCACCATCTGGAGCTTCGTCAAAACCGATGATATCCAGCTTGTATGGCTTGAACATCTCACCAATCTGTTCCGGAGTCGCGCTTTTGCCGAACTCAACATTATAAGAAGCAACACGAACCGTAATGGGCTTGTCAGGCACTGGAGCGGCAAGACAGAGTGTTGCTCCGCACAAGCATGTAACGATAAGGGATAATAATTTTATGGCTCTCATTCTAAATTGCTTCTATTCGATAGATTCTTTGTTCACGATTCCCCTCAAGACCAACGCGTAGCGGTAGCGCATTTAACTCTATGTCTTCTAGTCCTTCAAGCTGAACTGTCTCCGATCACTGTGCTGCTTGTGTGTGCGGTTGATGCAGTGTAACTCTAGGTCAACGGAAGTTCTAGTGAGCTTCATATCGACCCATCCATGTGCATGGCCTTTTCCGAAATAGTAGCTGACTGCCGGTTGATTAATGAGATGGAGATTGTCCAGTCGATCATACTGCCACTCATGCGTGTGTCCATAGAAGTAGGCCTTGGCATGCTTTCGTTCGGCAAGAAGTTTCAACAGAGACGATCCATCACGCATGCCCTTAATGGGACGCACGCCTCGGTTGTTATACGGGTTGTAGTGACTAAAAATAAGGGCTGGCTTATCCGCTCGTTCGTCGAGTTGTTTGGCGAGCCAGTCCAACTGTTTGTCTCCCAAGGCTCCATTTCCCGAATCCAACAGTACGAGGTTCGCGTGCGACAGTTCAATCACGCCCGCCTGAACGCCCATGTGCTCTTTCTTAAGGAACGGGAGTAATTTCCATAAATTCCCACGATTGTCGTGATTGCCAATTGTCACATGAATGGTAATGCCCGCGGCACGAATCGGCTCCACAAGCTTGAGAAACTGTTTATACTCGGCTTCAGTACCCCTGCCGAAGGTACAGTCGCCGTTGACGATCAGGTGAGCGGGTCGAGGATTGAGTGCTATTACGCTCTTGGCCGACTGTACAAGGCATTTTACTATATGCACGCTTTCATGCTCACCCTCCTTGACGAGCGAACCAGGCCACTTCGTACCCGGGTAGACAAGATCCGGATCGGCACTGATGTGCGTGTCCGCAAGCAAAGCAACTCGATTTGGGTCCAGCCCAACACGTTCGCTCTCCGCAACGGCGGCCAACGCGCAAGGCACCATCATTGCCGTGCCGCCAAGAGCGAACGAGCCCTTGACGAATTGACGGCGAGTAATCGGTGGTAGAATAATTGGCAATTTGAGGGATTTAAAGTGGTTCCTGCGGTTGAATTTGAACTAACTACACTCCCGTTGAAAGTCAACGAGTTAAGGATGATGGGACACACATAGGGACACACGAAATGTGAAATAAGCTTAATGAGGTTGCAGAAAAGTGGCCCAAACTACCGAAGGAAATCCATGATGCCATATTGGCAATCGTTGGATCGACTAAGGAAACATAATCCCCCGAACAACTGACCATGAATCATGGGTTCTGAGCGTTATTTTTTATAAGCTTCTTCTTGTGAATCAACAGGCTCACCTTTGCTGTTCCAATACTTTGCAGAACCTTCGACTAATTTGCCATCCTTGTAGTTTTTTTCTATACCCCTCTGCCCGTTTTCATGCCACTGAGTCTCTAGCCCCTCCTCCTTGCCGGCCTTGTAATTTGCTTCTACAGCCTTCTGCCCGTTTTCATGCCACACTACCCATAGCCCATCAAGTTTGCCGTCCTTGTAGTTTGCTTCTGTATGCTTCTGTCCGTTTTCATGCCATGACACCACTAATCCATCTAATTTCCCGTCCTTGTAGTTTGCTTCATACTTCTTTCCCCCGTGATAGTTGGAGGGTTTATACCAGATAGGGGGAGGGAAGCCCAGTTGAAGGCCTGGCCATGACTGTGGTCTACCGTCTGTTTCTTTTGGAACACAGCCTGACGCAAACAGGGGCAGTGTTACAATGATCAGGAATAAGGGTACGGGGTTCATGGGTTATTTAATCAGCTTTCCTTGAGTTCCTCGCATAAAAAATTTCACAACCCATATAAGTAATTGTAATAACGCAGCAAAATAACAGATGAAAACTCCAATCAGAAAAAAAGTTAACGCCACGCCAGATCCATTAGCCCCATCACTCCCATCACCCAGAATAACACCAACAATAATTAAAAACGCACCGATTAGAAAAAGTCCACAACCAGGATAACCCAATAATAACGTTTTTGATGCTCTCTTCTTCTTTTCTTTTATCTCTTCACTCATAACCAAACAGGCGCGCGGGTTTCATGAGTTATTATTTGTTAGCTTCTTCTATTGTATCAACAGGTTCGCCTTTGCTATTCCAATACTTGTCCGAACCTTTTACCGCTTCCCCATCTTTGTAGGTTTTAGCTGTAATTATTTTACCAGTTTCATCCCAAAAAACCCACAATCCATCACCCCTACTATCGAGCCCCCAACTATCGGCATTCCCTTCCGCTTTTTTCTGACCATTTTGGTGAAATATTTTAAGCAAGCCATTAGGCACACCTCTCTTATATGTTGTTATACTCCAAACTTTATCAGTCCATTTGGAGGCTTCATTACTATCTCCCAACAATTCGTTTTTCTCTAATGCCTCTTGGAGCTCTTTTCTTCTCGTTTCAAGAAGCTCTTTACCGCTCTTTGGGTGCATCCTATAAGAAATGCCTGAAAAAAATTTTCCATTTTTCCTTGTTATAACTTCGCCGTCTAATCTACGAAATTCATCAAGGTCCATTTTTAGCTCGTATTCTTTAACGGCACCTTTGGGCACAGTTACTCTCTCCAGACCCTTTACAAAATATCGATCGTATTCTGCAAGTTTATCTAAACGTAATTTGA
>CACJBM010000052.1 GCA_902591645.1 uncultured Verrucomicrobiota bacterium
TGATACTCCTGGACACGTCGATTTTACCATTGAGGTGTACCGTTCATTGAAGGTGCTTGATGGCGGGGTCGGAGTCTTCTGTGGCTCTGGTGGCGTTGAGCCTCAGTCGGAAACTAACTGGCGATATGCCAACGAATCAGGTGTTGCCCGTTTGATCGTCTCGGCGCTGATTTTTACCGGGTCGTTGGCCAGATTAAGTCGGTCCTTGCTGCGAAGCCATTAGTGATGACTATTCCAATAGGATTTGAGGATAGTTTTGTGGGCGTTGTCGATATCCTTAGCCAGAAGGCTTATGTATGGGATGATTCAGGGCAACCTGAGAACTTTGAAGTTCAGGATGTGCCGGATGATCTGAAAGAAAAGGCCGAGCAGTACCGTACCGAATTGATTGAGACTGCCGTTGAGCAGGACGATGAGGCGATGGAGAAGTACCTCGATGGCGAGGAGCCTGACATCGATACAATTAAGAAATGTATTCGCAAAGGCACAATCAATCTGGATTTTTTCCCGACTTACTGCGGATCAGCTTTTAAGAACAAAGGCATCCAGCTGATACTAAGTGCTGTCATTGATTATCTTCCTAGCCCGACCGAAGTGAAGCCACAGCCTGAAGTGGATATGGAAGGAAATGAAACTGGCGAATTTGCTATTGTTGACAGGGATAAGCCATTACGTGCATTGGCCTTTAAGATCATGGACGATCAGTACGGGGCCCTGACTTTTACTCGTGTTTATTCAGGAGTATTGGCGAAGGGTGTTAACATCCTTAATACTTTCACAGGGAAGGAAGAGAGGGTCGGTAGAATCGTGGAGATGCATGCTGATTCGCGTGAGGATCTTGACGAGGCGCAGGCAGGGGACATTGTCGCTCTGGTCGGTCTGAAAAATGTTCAAACCGGTCATACTCTTTGTGACCCGAAAAAGCCCGCGACTCTAGAACCGATGGTATTTCCAGACCCGGTCATTTCAATTGCTATTGCTCCGAAGGATAAAGGAGCTGCCGAGAAGCTTGGCGTAGCCATAGGTAAGATGGTAAAGGAAGACCCTTCTTTCCATGTGGAAACTGACCAGGATTCCGGAGAGACTATTCTGAAGGGAATGGGAGAGCTTCACTTGGATATTAAGATTGATATCTTGAAGAGGACTCATGGCGTTGAAGTCGAGGCTGGGGCTCCTCAGGTTGCCTACCGCGAGACAGTCACAACTAAGCTTGAGGATTCTTATACGCACAAGAAGCAGTCAGGTGGTGCAGGTCAGTTCGCTAAGATTGACTATATCATTGAGCCGCTCGAGCCGGGTTCAGGATTTCAATTTGAATCCAAGATCGTTGGAGGAAACGTACCGAAGGAATACATTCCGGCAGTCGAAAAGGGATGGAGGTTATCTACTGAAAAGGGTGTTCTTGCTGGGTATCCATGCTTGGATTTCCAAGTGACCCTAATCGATGGAGGATTCCACGCAGTTGACTCCTCAGCAGTGGCTTTCGAGATTGCTTCTAAGGCGGCCTATCGACAGTCAATGCCGAAGGCAGGCGCTCAGTTATTGGAGCCGATAATGAAACTGGATGTATTTACCCCAGATGACAATGTCGGAGATGTGATTGGTGATTTGAACCGCCGCCGCGGCATGATTTCGTCACAGGACAGTACGCCGACAGGTATTCGGGTCAAAGGTGAGGCTCCACTCAGTGAGATGTTCGGGTACATTGGTGATTTGCGTACGATGACATCCGGAAGAGGACAATTTTCAATGGAATTTTCTCACTATGCTGCTTGTCCAAGGAACATCGCCGAAAAGGTCATTGAAGACGTTCAGGCACGCGAAGCGGCAAAGAAATAAGCCAGTAAATTATTTTTAACGGATCCACCTCGGATCCCCTCAAATAAAAAAGAGTGGTCTTTTAGATCACTCTTTTTTTGTACAAAAATTAAGGATCAGCACGATCCGATTTGAGCGTCTCGAGTCTTTTCAAGAGCATGGGAAAGAGCTCATCTTCTTTTAATGAATTCAATTCTTTATTGATGTAGTTCGCGGCCGAATCAAGGAGACCGGCATCGAGTAGATCCTCAACGAAATTCAGGGGCCTCGCTGATGATATTTGTTTCGAAGCCCATGACCCGCTGAACGGAACGGAACGTGACCTGAGTTGATAGCCCTTAATACCGATATTAATGCAATCCTCTAATAATAAATCCTGATCAATGCGTCCTCTATAAATCGCACAGAGTCTATTCTTTTGATCGATTAGAAAAGAGAGTGGAGTTGGAATTTCTCGTGCAGAAACATCAAAAAAATGATCATAAGTTAACTGAATTATTCGTAGCTTTTCAGGATCACTAATGGCTAGATCTGACTCACTAATCAATTGTAAATGAACATCCGCAGGAGGTGACAATTCCCATTCTTTTTTTTGAGCAACACATACTTTGCAATCCTCAACAGTGAGGCAAATGAGGAGCGGTTTATCTTTTGCTTCTTGAGGACGTTCGAAGAATGCAGTCAGAGGTAGTCTCTGTGAGAGGAAAGTCCTGTCATTAAAGGTTTCCTGCAAAGGATTAGGGTCCTTTGTAATTTCCTTTGAACGGTGCTTTAATTTGACCGGCTCTGATCCTTGCTCGATGTGATAGTTTCCTGGAACAATATTTGAGATGTTTTGCGCTTTATTGCCGGGCCAAAGGATTTCAATTTCTTCGATAATATCTTCTTTAGCGAGTCCGAAATGAAGCGTCTTAGAGGACTGAGCAAGGAACCCGGACCCGGCAGTGACTGTTCGGGTCTGAGGCAAGTTGCCCCGAGCCTTAAGAATTACCCGAGCACCTATAGCATCTCTGTTACATGATTTACCGCTCAAGCGGATATTGATTCCTTGCCCATCTGAAGGATTAGAGTTCTGGAAAAATCTGATCTGAGGCCCACTGCGATTACCTATCCAGACATCAAGGTCCCCGTCTAGGTCCCAGTCAGTGAAGCAAACTGACCGACCGTCATCCTTAGAATCGAGCCCAGTGATACTTGAAACATTTTTAAATGATCCTTCCTCGTTACTAAAAACAACATGCGATTCATTGCCGGAAAATGACGCTCCCCTTCGAACATACTCCTGAAGTTGTCGGGCCGGATCAGAACCGTCAAGGCCAGGCCCGATTCCGGAATTTCCGAGCGGCACAACTTGCCGCCAAAAAAAACTTCACAAGTCATCGGGGCGCGGACCAGAAATATAACCATTGGCAACGATCAGGTCTTCCCACCCATCATTGTTCAGATCAGCGAATACGCTACTCCATGCCCACCTTCCCATCGTTGTGGCAGGACCAGAATTAATGAATTCACCATTCTTTTTTTGGCTGAACAAGGAATTGCCTTTCGCAAAACGACGATAATGTTTTGTCAGCCCCTTATTTTTTGGCAAGAATCCGCTCAGGCCCGTGATTCTTTTACCTGCGTTGGAATACATGTTCCCAACATAAAGATCAGGTAAACCGTCCCTATTATAATCGGCCCAACTCACTGACATCCCTGCTCCGCGGTCTTCAATTCCAATCTCATTTGCAATTTCAGTGAAAAATCTGGAACCGTCACGAATATCGTTCCTGTACATCTGATTTTGGCCATAATCATTGGCAATATATATATCTGGATCACCGTCCAGATCATAATCGTGCCATGAGGCTGCTAGGCTATGCCGATCATTTCCCTCTGAGAGCCCACTCAGTGCTGTTACTTCTGAAAAGGACCATTTCCCGTCCCCCTTGAAGAGTTGGTTAGAGCCCCCGTCCCTAGCGTCATCAAAACGAAATGAAGAATCATCATCCAAGGACCGGGAACCCAAAGCAAAAGTAATGAGCAAATCCAGGTTCCCGTCCAGATCAAAATCAGTTGCACTCAAAGAATGACAATCCACTTCATCAGTTTGTAATATGCCCCGTTCGATAAAAGATTGATGCTTATCATTTTCAAGCAAAACAATTCCTGAAGGTGTAGCTAATGTCAGGTCCTGATCCCCATCATTATCCATGTCAATGAAGAGAGCAGAACTCGTATGATCAAGATAATTGGCACCGGTTCTTTTAGGTGCTTCTTGAATAGTGTTATCTGCTTGGTGCAGAAAGAGCCGATTAGGAAGCCCGCCAGGCTGGCAAACATAAATGTCATCCCTGCCATCACCATCAAAGTCACCGAGGGCCATGCCATTATTGATGAAGGCATCTATTCCATGAATTGATTCGATTCTTTTGAGCCAGAAATCAAGACCCTTCGAAAGATGTTCGGTGAACGTAGGCTCTTTCGCTGTTAATCGATCCGTTTCATCACTGAACCATAGGTCCGGACTTTCATTGAGAACCGTTTGTTCAGGTTCACCAATTTCTAGAACCTTTAATTGTCCGTCCTCATTCTTTGACCATGAGGATTTGAATTGTGCAATCAGACCGAAAAAATTTTGGTTTTCCAATCGGGCTTTCATTTCAATCCGTGCTGTGATTTTGATGGCGCTTCCCTCATGCTTCATTTCAAAAACTGATGCCTTAAAGCTTCGGCTCTGTTCGGATGAATTAATGAATCGATTAGAGAATTGGCTCCATTTCTTTTTATCTGACAATGAATCAGGTAAAGATCCTGAAATGATTTGCTGAGCGAATAGAATCAGTTCTGATTCTATTTGAGCTGCTAACTGCTCACTTTCTTTTATTGTTGGCTGCTCACTTTGAAGTGTTGTTTCCTTTGGTTCGGGAGTGTCAAAGTCCGTGCCCTGCTTTTTATTACATGCAGAGAAGAAAAACAGGGCTGCAAGGAGCAGGACTGACGACTGAAGGCACATCACTTATTCTAACGAACTTACTCCATTATTAATAGGCAGTGTTTGCCTTTGTCTCAAATTCATTGTTTGATGCTGTAATAATTAACGTTAGAGCCACAAGTCATGCACCTTTCAATGATATTGACTCCTTTCTCTGAGGAAAATCTCCAACTCGCAGCACAAATCGGTGTAGAAGAGATTGTTCTGGTGTATCCGGGGCCTGAGAAAGCTTCTCTAATAAAAGCTAAACGGATGGTTGACTCATTTGGTATGAGATTAACACACATTGAAAGGAAACTCCCACATGATCAGATCGTTCATAATTTGTCCGGACGCGATGGTCAGATTGAAAAGATAAAGTCTCTTATCCGGGACATGGGAGATCTGGGCCTTGAGGTTTTATGCTATAACTGGATGCCCAGTGAGGACTGGTGCAGAACAACAAAATCAAACCCTGAGCGAGGAGGATCCTACACGACCGGATTTGATCATCAGGCAGGTCAACTGACAGTCACTGATGCTGATGGGGCACCTGAAACGAAGACCTCTGCAAAGGGACTTTGGGCGAACCTTGAATGGTTTCTGGATCAGATTCTTCCCGTAGCAGAGGATGCTAAAGTCAAGCTTGCCATACATCCGGATGATCCTCCCCTCCCTGAGTTCTGGGGAAATGAGCAGATTATGACTAGCGTTGAGGCCCTGAAACGTGTCACGGAAATAGCTCCTAGCCCCAGCAATGGAATTTGTTTTTGTACTGGCTCATTGGGACCGACTGGAGAGGATATGATAGCCAGCATTAGGACTCTCAGAGAACACATTCATTTTGTACATTTAAGGAATACGATCGGGGATGCAGCATCGTTCACAGAGACATGGCATGATAATGGCGACTTGGATTTACCTTCGATCGTTCGCGCTTTGAAGGAAATAGGTTATGGCGGCACCATTCGGCCGGATCATGTTCCGTCGATGCTGGGAGACTCGAACGAGGTTCCCGGTTATGAAATGCAGGGTCGGCTTTACGCTGCTGGTTATATTCGGGGTCTGATGCAGAGCGCTTAGAAGATCCGATGATTTGGTTCTTATTTAGCCATTAATTTGTGCCATTTGTAACAATAATAGCTAAAATCAAAAATAATTTGAGAGGCTTTAAGTTATGAGCTCGACTCGTGTTCTTGAATAGCTTATTCAGAGTGTCCAATGCGTTATCAAAAAATTGACCCAAAGCTTTTTGAACAGAACCGCGAGCGTCTTAGGCAGAGGCTCCCTCCGAACTCTTTAGTTATTCTGAACTCTAATGATATCCTTCCAACTAATGCGGACGGGTCCATGCTCTTGCGCCAGAATTCTGATATCTTTTATCTTAGTGGCATTCATCAGGAAGAGACGATCCTTGTTCTTTTTCCTGATGCTCCTGATGAAAAGCAGAGAGAAATGTTGTTTACAAAGGAAACATCCGAATTGATTGCGATATGGGAAGGAGACAAGCACACTAAGGAATCAGCACAAGAAACTTCAGGGATCAAGAACGTTCATTGGTTAGATGCTTTTTCTGGCACTCTGAGAATGCTAATGACGCAGGCAGAACACGTATTCCTTAACACTAATGAACATGCCAGAGCAACAGACCGCGTAGAAACCCGTGATTTACGGTTCATTCGTGAGACAATGAGGCAATACCCTTTGCATGATTATCAGCGTTTGGCTCCGATCATGGGGGAGCTTCGGATTACCAAGAGTGATCTGGAAGTGGATCTGATCAAGAAGGCTTGCGACATTACTGAGTCTGGATTCAGGCGAGTACTTAAGTTCATCAAGCCAGGAGTCAAAGAATACGAGATCGAGGCCGAACTCATTCATGAGTATCTGAGTCATGGATCCGATGGTTTCGCCTATGATCCAATCATTGGTTCAGGAAAAAATGCATGCGTTCTTCATTATCTGGAGAATCACGACACATGCGAAGATGGGCAAATGATCTTGATGGATGTTGCCTCACGCTACGCAAATTATAATTCTGACCTGACTAGGACAGTGCCCGTCAATGGTCGTTTCACTGACAGGCAACGTTCTGTATATGAGGCCGTTCTAAGAACCATGAGGGCATGCAATGCAATGCTTCGTCCAGGGATGATTCTCAAGGATTATCAGGAAGAGGTAGGAAAGTTAGTGCAATCCGAGCTATTAGAATTGGATCTCATTACTCAAAAAGATGTGGACGATCAGGACCCTAATAAACCAGCCTATAAGAAATATTTTATGCATGGAACTAGTCACCACATCGGTCTAGATGTTCATGACGTTGGTGATAACTGGAAGCCAGTATGCGAAGGCATGGTCTTTACTATTGAACCTGGCATTTATATCCGTGAAGAAAATTTTGGATGCCGTCTTGAAAACAACTATTTCATTGGAAGAGATGAAAACATTGATTTGATGGCAACGATTCCTGTCGAGGTTGAAGAAATTGAGGAAATTATGAATTCCAATTAAAAAACCGATCACCGTTCTTAAAGAGCGGGAAATGATGGGACCATTTAGAGTCCTAGTCCGATGAGGCATTTGCGAGCTCTTATCAGGCTCATTGAAATTAAAAGACGCAGATTATTGGCGATTTGATTATCATCATTGGTAAAACTGGCGTACTGGGATGGAACAGATGGCATCCTTTGATTCGCTAGGCCTCATTCCGCAACTTTTGAAAGCAGTTCAGAAGAAAGGGTACAAGGCGCCGACACCCATTCAGGCCAAGGCAATTCCTGCAATTTTATCAGGCCGTGATGTGATCGGTGGAGCACAGACAGGGACAGGCAAGACAGCGGCCTTCGTTTTGCCGATACTGCAGCAACTATTTCAGAACCGAACTAAGGACCGGTCTCCAAGAGCATTGATTCTGGCCCCAACGCGCGAGCTTGCAGCTCAGGTCGAAAGGTTCGTTGTCGATTATGGCAAAGGGTTAGGTGTTTATTCCTGTGCAATTTATGGAGGCGTTAAAATGGGCCCGCAAGTGGGTCTATTGAGGAGAGGAGTGGGCATTGTGGTTGCTACGCCTGGCCGCCTTTTGGACCATGCTCAAGGAGGAACCATTAATCTTTCGCGCGTTGAGACGTTTGTACTCGATGAAGCGGACCGGATGCTTGATATGGGCTTCATGCCTGACATTCGTAAGATCATAGCTTTACTTCCTGAGTCTCGGCAGAACCTCCTATTTTCAGCAACTTATTCTGATGAGATCAGAAGACTATCGAAGAAGCTCTTGGATGATCCGGAAAAAATAGAGGTTGCGAGACGGAACACGGCAGCAGAACAGGTCAGACAGATTGTTCATCCTGTCGAACAGAGCCGTAAACGTGAATTACTTGTGGAATTGATCGATTCTGGGGACTGGGATCAGGTCTTGGTTTTTGCGAGGACTAGGCACGGAGCGGAAAAACTTTCAAGGTACCTTTCAAAAGCTGGCGTTGATGCGGTGGCCATTCATGGGGACAAGTCTCAGGGACAAAGGACCCGAGCACTGGACAGATTCAAGAAAGGTTCTGTCAGAGTCCTAGTCGCAACGGACGTTGCTTCTCGAGGCCTAGATATCAGGCAATTGCCTCGAGTCGTTAACTATGAATTACCTGACGTGGCTGAAGATTACGTGCATCGCATTGGACGGACGGGCCGTGCAGAGGAGAAGGGAGACGCGCACTCATTAGTTTGCAAAGCAGAGAGGAACAAACTTGCAGCCGTCGAACAACTACTTGAAAAGAAGATCGAAAGATCCGAGATTGCTGGGTTTGAAGGAGAATCAATAGAACAAGGATTTTCATCTCAAAAGGGGCGTACAAGACAAAGGTCACGTAGCCGCTCCGGAAGAGGAGCTCCCAGAACCAGATCCAGACCAGAGAGGGGTCGGAGAGATTCAAAGCGGAAACGACCAGAGATTTCTAGAACTGACAAAGAGGAGGGGAAACCGAAGATTAAGAAGGCTCGTATAAAATCTAAGAGAGAATTTGATACAAAAAAGAAAACGGCGAGAGGGCCCAAGAAGGCCAGACCAGGTGAAACGCAGGAAGCGCGGCGAAAGCGAAAGCCCAAGTGGAGTACGGCGAGAAAGAAAGCAGCCAAGGTGAAGAGGGCTTCACCGGGATCAAAGGTGAAGAGAAAAGCTCCGAGAAAGAAAAGGTAACAGGAGAGTCATTGAGCAACTGAGGCAATAGCTGAGTTATAAGTTCTCATTTATGAGAAAAAATACGTAAATTGAGACTCATTTTCTGTAAAAAATTTGATTGTCTTTCATTAAGGAGGCATATTCCTGCACTCCCTTATGAAGGAACGAATTCAAGCATTCATTAGTTTTCTTAGACCGAGCCTCTTTGTTCCATTGGTTTTCTTCATCGTTACTATCAATTGTGAACTGAGGGCCGCTGACGAGGAGCTTAAAATATCGGAAAGCCTTGCGTCCGATGTGGAGGAATTAAATGTAATCGTTTATCGGTACCAGTTAGCCGGTGGCTGGTTCAGTGAATCCGACAATGCAAAATTTATCCTTACTCGTTTAGCGATGGCTCATGGTGACTTTGGTCTTCCAAGATTAGTGCATCCTAGGGAAGGGCGATTCATAGCAGTTACTGCTCAAACTCCTCCCCAAAATCAAAAATGGGTTTATTGGAATAATTCGACGAGAAGATTTCAATTATGGAGAGGCGTTGCGCCTCATGACGTTCAGATAGTGACTCGTTTTCTGAGAGACAAAGAAAAGACTTTGACGGCCAAAGTTGATAAGATTTCCCTTAAGAAGAAAGCAGCCAAGGCCAATTAGGTTCAGCCGTAGTACTATCCTTAGTAAAAAACCAATTGATGGGTTTTGACCTAATAAAAAGTAAAGTTGTTAGTTATGTATTAATTGCACTGGTATCATGCGCTACTTAATTCCCATACTTTATATCAGTACTTGCCAATTATTTGCTGATAGTGCAGGAGATTCACAGGAACTTGAATCGATCACCGTCACAGCGACACGGTTCAATGAGTTGGTCAATGACGTTCCTCATGACGTCCACTTGATTGACGAGCTTGACATTCTTGAGGACATGCCGCGGAGTCTGCCCGAGACATTTCGTTCTGATCCTGGTGTCCTTGTGCAGAAAACTGCAAATGGGAAAGGTTCACCTTTCATACGTGGATTTACAGGTTTCAGAAATTTACTTTTAATCGATGGAATTAGACTCAATAACGCGGCTTTCCGTGAAGGGCCTAACCAGTACTGGGCAACTGTTGATCCGCTCAGTGCATCCAGAGTTGAACTCATTAAGGGGCAGGGATCTGTCCTTTATGGGAGCGATGCTATTGGTGGAACAGTAAATGTGATTACTAAGAATGCTGACCCATTAACATATCGCGAAGATGAATTATTTAGCGAAGGAAGGATTCTTTATCGGGGCTCCTCTGCTGAGCAGAGTCATACTGGAAGGGCCGAGGGAATTGTGGGCATCGGCCAAAGCACTGGCGTCATTCTGGGATACACCGACCGTAGAATTGGAAACATAAAAGCTTCTGGCCTAGGAGAGCTTCCCCGTACAGGTTTTGATGAGGTAGGTTTTGATTTGAGAATGGATCATTACTTTAGGGAAAATGTGAGGGGCACTTTTGCTTATCAACAATTTGAGCAGAATGATTTATGGAGAGTTCACAAAACCATATATGGACGTTCTTGGGAAGGCACTTCAGTTGGTCGGGAATTGCGCCGGTCTGGCGATCAGTCGCGCAGATTGGCATATGCGCAAATCAAAGCGGATGACCTAGACGGTCCAATCCAGAAAATACATACTAGTCTATCATGGCATAATCATGAAGAGAGTCGTTACCGTGTTAAATCTAGCGGCAAGGCAGACCAACAAGGATTTGATTTGGATAGTCTGGGAGCCTGGGTGCAATTAGAAAGTGATACGGGGATAGGCAAATTAATCTATGGAACTAGTTATTATCGGGACCAAGCGGATACTTTTCGAAATGATCTTGATCAGGAAGGAAATGTTATAAGGGAAAGAATTCAGGGTCCTTTTGGAGATGATTCAACGTACGAACAGTTTGGGGTTTTCATTCAGGATCAAATCAATGTGACTGATCATTTTAACATCCATTTTGGGAGCCGTTTTACTCATGTCATTGCTGATATTGGTAATTTCGAGGATCCAGTTTCAAAGAATGCCAGCTCAATGAAAAATGATTGGGATGACGTATCGAGTAGTTTCAGGGGAATCTACAAGGTAGGGAGTAACGGGAAATTCAAAGTTTTTGGTGGAGCTTCGCAAGGTTTCAGAGCCCCCAATTTTTCTGATCTTTCGAGATTAGATTCGGCAAGATCCAACGAAATTGAAACACCTTCTCCAGATCTTGATCCTGAAAAATTTCTTTCCTACGAGTTAGGATCTCGCTTTGATGATAATAAGTTAAGTGCGGGCATCTCTATTTTCTATACAGACATTAGAGACATGATAGTTCGCACACCGACAGGTAGGGTCATTGAGGACGAATTAGAGGTAATCAAAAAGAATGGTTCAGAGGGTCACGTTTATGGCATTGAGTTGGACGCTTCCTATGACATAAGTGACCGTTTTAGAGCTTTCGGCTCCTTTGCGTTTAATGATGGAATGGCAGATACTTTTCCCGATTCCTCAGTCTCATCACGTAGTGAACCTATTAGCCGGCTCCTTCCCCCTTCAGGGATCCTTGGATTGAGATATAAATTATCCGACTCTCAATGGCTTGAATTGAGTAGTTTTATTGCTGCCAAACAAGATAATTTGAATACACGTGATAAGGGCGATACTCAGAGAATACCGCCTGGTGGTACTCCTGGATATACTGTCTTCAATTTGAGGTATGGGTTCCAGCTAAGTGAACAATTGTTGCTGACATTGTCTCTAGAAAACATCACTGACGAGGAATACCGCATTCATGGCTCGGGTCAGAATGAGCCTGGGATCAACTTTGTTTTTGGGGCCTCGATGACTTTTTAGATTTAATTCAGGCAAAACTACACCCGGAATTGAGCTCCTTTCTATTGATCACGAAGCAGATCCGAGCAAGAATCTACATTATGAAGTTTGCATCCTTTTCTTTGGCTTTGCTTTTTTTGATCCGAGTTGTCCAAGCTGATCCTACCCACTATTTAGTTCTTAGCTCTGAGAGTACCGCTTCTGACCCTGCATGGAAAAAGGTCATCAATGCATTGGAGTCTAAATATGAATCTTCTAAGGCAATGCATTTTCCAGATGGAAAACCTGAAGGGATACTCGAGGAACTCAGAAAAATAAAACCGAGATACACATGCTTTGTAGCTAAGCATCCTGAAGTGACGAGGGCTATGGTTGCAAAGATTCATCAACTCACCAGAAAAATTGATGAGGACCCGTATACTGATACTATCTGGGGTATTCTTACGGGGTATGATTCCGAAAATGCTTTGAGTATTGCAAAGACACTAAAGCCTCTGACCATTGAACGTGTCGCCTCGGGGACCGAGTTGGCACTTGAGCATTGTTTGGAGGGAGTCTGGCACTGCGAATTAAAAAAGGGAAAGATTGTCCGAAAAAATAGGAATCAGGATCCCATTGAATCGAGTGGACCAGCCGATAGTACTGAGGCACTGGCAAAGACGCTCACAGAATACAAGGCCCAACTCTTTGTCACTTCTGGTCACGCAACCGAGAGGGGCTGGCAGATCGGATTTTCTTACCGAAACGGTTACTTTAAGAGCAAGAATGGAAACCTTTTTGGTCAGGACATGAAAGGAAAAAAGATTGCAATAAATTCGCCAAATCCAAAAGTTTATATGCCGATTGGCAATTGTTTGATGGGCCACATTGACGATCAACAGGCGATGGCACTGGCATGGTTAAAGAGTGGAGGAGTGAGGCAGATGCTTGGTTACACTGTACCGACCTGGTACGGTTACGCAGGTTGGGGCTGTTTGGATTATTTTGTTGAACAGCCAGGAAGATACACTTTCGCGGAAGCGTTCTTTGCTAATCAACATGCCCTCATTCATCGTTTGGAAACATTCTTTCCTGGTCTTGCGAGTAAGAAAATGGCAGATCCGAACCAGGCCACTTCTATTGGATCCAAAGTAAAGCTGACCGAGGCGGCCACGCACGCGGGTCTCCGCGCCCAGGATGCTGCGGGTCTTCTCTTTGACAGAGACTCAGTTGTTTTTTATGGAGATCCTGGATGGGATGCAAAACTGGCCAAGGGAGAACGTGCCTACGAGCAGTCTTTAAACAGAGAAGATTCCATATATACTTTTAAGATAACCCCAACCAGAGGTAAGAAATCTTTTGAGCCTATTAATACTAATGGCTCTCAGAGAGGGTGGCGTCCGATTGTGCAATATTTCCCCAAAAGGATTGGAAATTTTGAGATTCTTGAAGGTAGCGAATTAGAGCCAGTGCTGACCGATGACTTTATCCTCATACCCAATCCCAAGTCCTGTGACCCTACAAAGGATTATAAAGTTGTTTTCAAAGCATCTCTCCTGTAGCAATGATTTTCTAATCGAAGGGGGCTGCAGTTTTCTGGTACAAGCCAAACTCATCATCTCCTAGGTAGATCAAACAAAGTGCCCCGTCAGCCGCAATTGCCTGAAAAAATTCGAGGACAAATTCCTGTTCACCAGGCCACGGATAAATGAAGAAAATATCCACTTCATCGAGATCAGCATCCATCCCTTCATAACTTGGTCTCGATCCGTTACTTTCTCGGTAAGTGTAATTTTCAGGCCTGATAAGTTCAGCCCCGCCAGAGCCTTCATAACATTCAAACCCTTCTGGCATGTAATCGCGTTCGATGATAGTGACCGATATATTTGAGTCTTCAGCGAGTTTTCTGGAAGCTTCAATCAGTGACGGTTCGATTTCTATACCATATGATTCGTATCCTAATAGAGAAGCTAGACAAGTGCCTACACCGTAGCCGCTTCCCCATTCGCAGTACACTTTGCCCAAACATAAATCGCTGTCCTTTATGGCAGAGAGCCAATGGTAGAGCAGTTCATCATTGCAGGGAATGAACCGGGGAACTTTACGGTTCTTTTCAGTTTCAAAAAGTTCATCAATTCGGAGATTGGCTTCAATGAGATAGTTTTTAACTGTCTCAGGAAGCTTTTTTTTCTCGATTTTTAGATCAATTTCTTCGATTGGCACAAGTCACAGATTATCACACGGGAATCGTCTGTTTGTCGAAGAAAATGCGATTACGAGTCAGTTGCATCGGCGACCCCTTCATGATTATATTTGGGAATGAGGATTTCCCTAACAATTATACTTTCGGGTATCATTTCTTCGCTTGATGCCGCTGACTGGCCAAATTGGCAGGGCCCAAATTATAATGGCATTTCATCTGAGACTGAATGGGACCCTGACAAGATAGGTAATGTGATTTGGAAGGCACAGGTTGGTGTCGGATTTGCCGGGGTATCTGTTTCCAAGGGAAGACTCTACACGTTAGGCCATGACGGAAAGCGAAGGGATGGCTCTGAAACAGTTTATTGTTTTGATGCGAAGACCGGTAAAGAGATTTGGTCTGACACATATAAGGCAGAATTATTACCTCGGCTTCATGAGGGAGGTCCGGCAGCTACTCCCACAGTGCACCTTGGAAAGGTTTACTCGTTGGGAAAGGATGGAAAATTTAAATCATACAATGCAAAAGATGGGAAAAAACTTTGGGAGAGAGATCTACTCAAAGATTCAGCTATGCAGAAACCTGCTGAGTGGGGCTTTGCCGGATCTCCACTCATTGTTGGTGAAATGATAGTGGTCGAGGCTGCCCATACCATTGCTTATTCTTTGAGAGAAGGCGAAATTATTTGGAAAAGTGAACGGTTCAAACCAGCATATGCTAGCCCGGTTTTATTCAATTTTGGAGGCAAGGACTTACTCATTACATTGAAGACGGAAGGCCTAGTTATTCTCGAAGCCAGTACCGGTAAGACGGTCACGATTAATGAATGGAAGACAAGATTCAGTACGAATGCGACGACACCCATGGTTATTGATAATAAAGTGTTTATCTCGACCGGTTATGGTCGTGGTTGTGGGCTTTATAATTTTGATGGGAAAAGATTAAAGGAAGTGTACAGCAATAAAGCTATCAGCAATCACATGGCAAATTGTGTTGTCATTGATAAACACCTGTACGGCATCAGTGGCAATACGCATGGTGCGGAGAAGAAAGAACTAGTTTGCATGGAATTTGAAACGGGGAAGGTGAAATGGAAAGAAGGTGGTTTTGGTTGTGGCACAGTGACCGCTGCTGACGGTAAGCTTATAGTATTTAGTGAGCGCGGAGAACTTGCGGTTGGTGTTGCATCACCAAAAAAATTTGAAAGCTTGGCCCGCGAGCAAGTTAATCGAGGCCGGTGCTGGACCGTTCCTGTCCTCTCAAATGGTATTATTTACACGAGGAATGCATCAGGTAATCTGGTAGCTGTTGGTGTTGGCAAAGGTTCCTGAGTTTATTTTCTGGTAGTTTCATATCAGGGAGTTAACCATTTTAAATATGGGGTCAATGGTGCGATTTCTTGTAAGGCTTAACTAAAATATTTATTAAAGCACTTTACGGAGTAGTCATGACCCAAGAAATAAAAATAATAATCCTATGAAATTTCTGCAAAAATCTCTTAATGCCAAATTAACTAAATCTGACCTACTTATTGTTTTTGGTTGCCATGGTAAAAAAATCAAACTTCCTCAGGGAGTTAAGGTTCCGGTCAGTGCCTTAGAGTCATTTGCCTGCGACTCTGGTCAAAAGAGAATAACAGATTCGATCAAGGGGCCCTTTCAACAAGTTCTGATGGTTGGATTAGGTGAACCCAAAAAAATAGATGCAGAAAATGTTCGTCGTGCCGCGGCTATCGCTGTGAAAGAGGCTAGGGAAAATAAACTGGGATCTATAACTTATTGGGCATCTAAAAATTATGGTTTTGATGCGAGCCTTTTTGGACAGGCTTTAGCAGAAGGTGCCGTGATGGGTTCATACCGGTTAGATGACTTTAAAAAAGGCACGGGGGACTTAAAAAAAGTTACGTTTCATACCGGAGAAATTATCAAAAGAGGGGCCAAGCGTGGCATTGCAATAGGAAATGGGAATTGCCTTGCCAGACGTTTGCAAGATACTCCTGCCAATAAAATGCGGCCCCGTGATCTGGTGAGAGAGGCGCGCAAAATTGCGAAAAATTCAGTCAGTATTTCTGTGAAAGTTTTTGATGAAAGCGCGATGAAAAAGATGAGCATGGGGTCATTGCTTTCCGTCTCTGAAGGTTCGTCCGAGCCAGCTTATTTAATCCATTTGATTCATCGACCAAAGGCCAAGACTGGGAAGAAGGTTTGTTTTGTAGGCAAGGGTTTAACCTTTGATTCTGGTGGCATTAGTCTTAAGCCTTCAGGAAAGATGCACGAGATGAAATATGATATGTCCGGAGGCGCTGCAGTGCTTGGTGTTTTTGATGCCCTCTCTTCAATTAACTCAGATGTTGAAGTTCACGGACTGATTCCGGCTTCGGAAAATCTTCCTGACGGTAAAGCCACTAAGCCCGGGGATTTGGTCACTGCCTATAATGGTCTCAAGATTGAGGTTTTGAATACTGACGCTGAGGGGCGATTAATCCTTGCCGATGCGCTAGCTTATGCCGCTAAAAAGATCCGTCCTGATGCGATGGTAGATCTCGCCACTCTGACTGGTGCAGTTGTCGTTGCTCTGGGCCACGAAATTACAGGAGTCATGGGGA
>CACJBM010000053.1 GCA_902591645.1 uncultured Verrucomicrobiota bacterium
ATTGTCTGAGACAGAACCTACCAAGTAAGCGGATCGAGCGAATAAAAGCTCTTCAAATGATCATAGATGCGCGGATAACGTTGCTGAAGCTTCTTAGGTTTTTCGAAAAATGTCTCAGTCGCAACTGCAAAAAATTCAGCAGGGTTTGTTGCCCCATATGCATCGATAACCAATTTTTTTCCTCTTCGATGCCTCTTACCATGCCGCTCATAAGCTGAACCAAAGGACTTCGCCCAATCCCTATTCTCTTCTGTGAATCCCAATAACGGAGCACCATCCGCCGATCCGTCTTTTTGATCAAGTTGATGGGCGAACTCATGAATCACAACATTTTTACCATCATTCGCGATGGCAGGCCCACGCAAAGTATGAACCCAAGACAATATGACTGTCCCACTACCCCATGACTCACCTAAGCGGTTCCCCCCTTCCCCGACCGTTCCATCCTTATTGGTAGAACTTTCACCACTATACATGTCTGGATAAATTAGAACTGTCGATAAGGCATCATAGCATCCACACCTGCCATTAAGTAAAAGCAAACATGCCTGACCTGCAATGGTAACGCACATCTCTTCTGTTAATTCCTCTAATCCACCACAAGCCTCAAAGGACTTTTCATTCATAAATACATTTACATATGAATTAAGCCTTACCCTCACATCATCCGGCAATCTCTTATAAAGTTTAAAATTCCTTTCAAGAATTCCTTCCCATTCTTCTGGAAAAGGTGAATTAAATATCTTATCTCTCAGGATTTTATCTTGCCTAGAAGACCTATTAATCAACCAAATAATAAAAATCGTTCCAAGTATTGTCCCTACGGTAAAAATAATAATTGTGCTCGAATCCACCTAAGAAACTATAAATATAGATAGCCTATTTATTCAAACAGTAATTGTCTTTGACTAACATTATCCTTAGCATAGAAAATTTGGTCCTTCCTCGAATCGGCCCTAGTCACTACAATTACCGGCAACACAGACACTCAAATAACTTACATTTATCTAGTCACAGTATGAATTTGCTAAAATCGCTTCTAATCACGTCAGTTCTCGCCTCTATACAGGGATATGCATGTGCAAAGGAGGCTAATACTTCAACCTCTTCGAAAATAATCAAAGTGTTCATTCTGGCAGGACAATCGAATATGGAAGGGCATGGACTCATCAAAGGGAACCAAAATCAAAAAGGAACCTTAGAACTACTCACAAAAAATCCAGCAACCGCAAAAAATTATCAGCACTTAAAAGACGCAGAGGGAAACTGGAAGATACGAGATGACGTTTGGATCAGTTGGCATAGCAAAAAAGGGAAATTAACTATTGGTGGATATGCAGGACGAGGGTCAATCGGGCCTGAACTTGGGTTCGGCTGGGCAGTCGGAGATCATTTCGATCACCCTATACTCCTTCTTAAGTTCGGCCCCGGAGGCACAAGTTTGGCTGGCCCCTGGAGACCACCCAGTTCGGGCAAGAATGGAAACAAGCAAAGAGGTCCCGGCATCGGAGATCAATACGATCATTTGATTTCAAGTACTAAGCAGCAATTAGACGATTTAGATTCTGAATTTCCTCAACTTAAGGGGTTCAAGTTTGAATTGGCAGGATTCGGATGGCATCAGGGATGGAACGATGGTTGTAGCATGAAAGACTCAAAAGAATATGAATCCAACATGGCAAATTTCATCCGCGACATTCGCAAAGATCTGGATTCGCCAGAACTTCCTTTTGTCATTGCCGGAAGTGGATTCGGCGGTTGGGAGCAAAAAATCGATCGTAGACTAATGATCATGTCCGCACAAAAATCAGTAGCAGAATCCAATGAATTCAAAGAGCATACAAAGTATGTTGAGACTCGAGGATTCTTTAGAGATGGGCCAGTTTCACCCAGACCGATCAGGTACCATTGGTGCTGTAACGCTGAAAGTTATTGGTTGATCGGAGACGGAATGGGAAAAGCCATGATAGAACTCCTCGGAGGCCCTAAGGCTCCACCGCTAAAAGATAACCCGTAAAGCAAAATTAATCAGAACAGGGTCATACCACATGTTCACGATATCGCCTCAATCTAAAGGCTTTGACATTCACACTGCTCTTGCTTGTGCCCTCGCATCGAAAGCTGCTTACCAGTCACCCGAATTAATAGGCCACCAAATTGTTGAAGAATGGAAAGTTCCCAATTTTTTACCTTTTGATCATTCAAATGTACGAGGTTTTATAGCAGCTTCAGATCACTTTACGATTGTCTCCTTCCTCGGCAGCGAACGTGATTCTGAAATTTGGCAGGAAAATATCGATGCCAGTTTTATTGAAGGCCCTTTCGGACAGGGAGATCGGGTCCATAGAGGATTTAACATCGGGATAGCTGACGAAATCAAGAATATCGAATCCAAGATAACCGATGTGGGAAATGAAAATGCTCCAGTGTTACTGACTGGGCATAGCCTTGGAGGGGCCATTGCTAATCTAGCTGCCGCGTATTTATTTATTAAGAAGCATCCCGTACATTCTGTTTACACTTTTGGAGCTCCTCGAGTCGGTTGTAAAAACTTTAAAGATATTTACAATAAATTTGATTGTGGCCGAAGTTTCAGAATCGTAAATAGACACGATATCGTATCAAGAATACCGCCCAGGATGCTACGATACAAACACGTTGGAAAGCTCTACTATTTAAACTCGGAAGGAAAAATCCATGCAGGAATTAATTCTTGGAAAAGATTATTACTTTACCTAGACCCTTCAGGAAAAGACCCTAAAGAATATGTAAAAGAAATAGCCAGGAGATTTCCAGGAGCTATCGAAGATCATTCGATGGATAAGTACGTAGAAAAAATTCGCACATTGGCAATCCCATAGAATTGCAAGCCAACTCAATCACGAAGGAATACTGGCACCTCGACTGTAGAAGAAGATTGGCAGTAATAGTAACCATCAGTATCAAATTTCAATAATTCTACGGGGCTTTTAATCTTATTCCGCACAATAAAATCCGCCATCATTCCTCTAGCCTTTTTTGCATAGAAACTTATAAATTTATACTTCCCATTTTTGAAATCTTTGAATGTTGGCGTAATCACTTCGGCCTCTAATTTATCTGCATCAACAGATTTGAAGTACTCATTCGATGCGAGATTTATCAAAAATTTACTCTTAGACTCTCTGGTCACCACGTTCAAGGCATCTGTAAGTTTATCGCCCCAAAAATCATAAAGATTATTCCCTCTGCTCGTGCTTAGTCTCGTACCCATTTCAAGGCGATAAGCTTGAATAAGATCGAGGGGCCGCAACAATCCATACAAACCACTAAGGATACGGATTTTTTTTTGCGCAAAATTAAAGTCGGCTGCTCGCCATTCATCAAATACAAATCCGGTGTAAACGTCTCCCTTAAAAGCCAATAGTGCTTGTTTCGCATTATCGGCACTGAACGGCACTGACCAACTTCGGTAACGGCCATAATTCAAATCTGCCAACTTGGTACTAATATTCATTAGCGAACTAAGATCCGACTTTCCCATTTTAATTAGATTTTTTATCAATTCCTCGGAATCCTCTATAAAATCTGGACTTGTATGCTTTTTAGTGAGGCACTGCCCCTCAAAGTCCATGGTCTTTGCCGGTGATAAAGTAAGTATCATTATTAATATAATTATTGATCTATTACGGATTAGCCACTTATCACACCTAATTCAAGCCTTCCTGCAGAAAGAACTTAAGAAGACATGGCGTTTTTCAATTTTTAACACTAAAATCTTAATCAAAATAATAAAAAATAAAAAAGATTATGGCTCAGGCAATAATGGACCCAGAAGAAGTTCGCCGCTTTGCGGAGGAACTTAAACGTTTCAATGAAGATGTATCCGCCCGCTCAGCTTCTTTACAGGCCCGATTTTCCTCACTCAGCAATACCTGGCAAGATCAAGAGCAGGTAAAATTCGCTGAAGAATTTGAAGGAATGATGAAAGCTTTAAGGAAATTCATTGAAGTCTCACAGGCACACTCACCATTCCTGCTACGCAAGGCAAGACGAATCGAAGAGTACCTTGATCAACGCTAATAGAAGATGGCAGACCAAGCCAAAGTAGCTTCAATCGATTCCTTGGAATCGTTTCGTAATAGCCTCGTGATTTTTATGGAACGAGTTTCTAAATCGATTGACGAAGTAGGTGACACTGTAAGGCGAACGAGGCACTGGGTACAAGACGAGCAATACAATTATTGGATCAACGAAAAACGCAGAAGAGAGCGAAAACTAGAACAGGCTGAACAGGAACTATACAGTTCGAGATTATCTACTCTACAGGACGCAAGTACCGAAGCCCAAATGAATGTGCGGCGAGCAAATAGAGCAATTGAGGAAGTGGATGAGAAAATAAGATTGATCAAAAAATGGGCAAGGGATTACGACAGTACCGTAGAACCTTTGGCTCGAAGACTGGATACTTTGCAAGACCTAGTGACAACAAAGTACCCAAAAGCTGTCAATTACCTTGTCCGGACTATTGAAACCTTAGAATCGTATGCCCAAGCATCTGTTCAAAATAACAATTCTTCAGACATTCCCAAATCTGAAACGAAAAATAAATCGTAATGACAGTTCCTGCCCCATAAACAAATGTCAGTAAAATCAACGAGAGGAACAATCAACAAAGCTGTTCGGGACTTGAACGTCAGTTGGCAGCAATGCAAAAATTATTGGGCCGATGTTAAAAGTAAAGAATTTGAAGAAAAGTATATTGCACCATTACCGGATGCAGTGACAGCAACATCAAGTATCATAGACGAAATCGATAAAATTCTTACCAAAATTAAACGCGATTGTGAGTAATAAGCCCTCAGGAACTAATACAACATTAGAAATAGTCCGTCGTTTCAGCTCAACAGTCATCGATTGCGCTGAAAGGGAAGATTCAATTGAAAGTAATTACCGGCTCCGAACAGCCAGAGCAAAACGTGAATACGAAGAAGGACTGTCTGATCTTGAAGCTTCACATCAGGGAAGTTTGGCCGAGGCTCAGTCCGTTCTTCACAATCGCAGAGAAAGAGCAAAGGATCGTTATAACAAAAGAGGATCACGCATCGAAGAGGCACACTCAAATGCCTTAAACAAATCTAATACCACTCTAGAAACTGAAAGGGGTAGAAAGATTTCAGAAGTTCAGGCAAAGACCCTTGAAGCTAAAAGAAAAAATGAAACCGCATTGTCTGAAGCAAAAAAAATACAGACCGAGATTGATACTGTTTTAGAGCACCATGTACATGAATTTAAACTTTTAAGGAAAAAGGCCCTCGCCTCGTTCAGGGGATTTCCTCTCGTCTCCAGAAAACTTAAAAAAGAAATACCCGATCAAGGTCATAACAAGAAAAAGGAGGCACCGGACCTTCCGAGAATATGTACAAATATTGAAAAAATAATAAAATCCACAAACGAAAAACTTAAAGAGTTTGATTCAAATCTAATCCCTAAAGTCTTCCGGTTCCTTCCACTACAATGGCTGGCGCCTATCACAGCTGTAGGAATCTTCCCTCTTGGTCATTACATTTTAGGGTGGAGCGGAAAAGAATATTTACTCAGTTATGGAATCGCAGCACTTTGCCTTTTAAGTCTCTGGATCATCAAGGCTAGATCATCAAGGCTAGCTAAAGATTCAGGGGAAAAAATATCAGAGCAACTTATACAAATCCGCGCTTCAATTGTTCAGTGTGATGAGGGGCGAAACTCATGGATAAAAGATAGGGAAAATGCAATCGAAGAAGAACTAGAAAAATATGTTGAGGACCTTAATGATAACCTTGGAAGCGCAATCGAAAATGCTGAAGAAATTGGCATGGGAAAACCCAAAAAACTCGAAAAACAACTCGAAAAACTTAGAGGAAAGAATTCATCAACTCATTCTCTAAATCTAGAAAATATCCAGAAAGCCAATGAAGACTCCATTTCATCAGCAATCAGTAAATTCGAATCAGAAAAGGAACAGCTGGCTAAAGTAAGAGACTCCGAATTAGAAGAGGCTGAAACCGAACACAAAAATAAATGGGAAAAATTGGTATCAGAATGGAAAAACGAAACTGAAACAATTTCTAAATGGCTAAGCGAAGAAAAAAACGCCACTAGTCAGCTATTCCCTGAATGGGAAAAATCCCGGCTCGATGCCTGGTCTCCACCAGATACTTTTCCACATTGTGCAACATTTGGTTCACTAGAATTAGATCCTAACTTGTTTGGTGAAGGCCCACCTAAGAGTCCAAGCCTTAAATTGCCGGATGCTGATTTTTTGAAAGTCCCATTAAATATTAGGCTCCCTCAATCCGGATCCATTCTGTTCGAAACGGAATCATCGGGGGACAGTAAAATAGTGAACTCTATCAACAATATCATACTAAGATTATTGTCCGTTGCTCCTGCCGGTAAATTAAGTTTCAGCATTTTCGACCCTGTTGGATTAGGTCAGAACTTTGCAAGCATCACTCACTTGTCTGATTATGAAGACAGCATCATTAATAAGCGGATCTGGACCCAACGAGAACAAATCGAAACTCGCATAATGGAACTGAATGAACATATGGAGAAAGTCATTCAGATGTATCTCAGAAATGAATATGAAACAATTACTGATTATAATGAAAAAGCAGGCAACATTGCAGAAAAGTATCATTTCCTAGTCATTGCTGATTTCCCAACTAATTTCTCTGAAGTCGCAGCGCGAGGACTCATGAGCATCGCAGCAAACGGAGCAAGGTGTGGCATTTACACTCTGATCCATTGGGACAAACGACAAGCATTACCTGAAGCTCTAGATATAGATGATTTACGGAAATCCAATATACTCATTGAACAAAACAAAGAGGGCCGTCTTTCACTAGTCAACGGATTGGAAAAAGGCACATCCCTGCATTTGGAATCTCCTCCAGGCAGCAATGACTCCATTAATTTCGTCCAACGGATCGGAGACGAAAGCAGCAACTCGAACCGTATCGAAGTCCCCTTCAGTCATATTATCCCGAATAATGGAGAATACTGGTCAGGAGACACTTCCGACGAGCTTAAAATCCCAATTGGCAGGACCGGAGCCACTAAACTTCAATACTTGAGCATTGGTAAAGGAACAAAACAACACGCTCTTCTTGCTGGAAAAACTGGGTCAGGAAAATCGACTCTGTTCCACGTAATGATCACCAACCTTGCACTTCACTTCGGCCCGGATCAGGTTGAGTTCTATTTGGTAGACTTTAAAAAGGGCGTTGAATTCAAAAGTTATGGAGCCAAAAAACTTCCTCACGCCAAAGTGGTAGCGATAGAAAGTGACCGAGAATTTGGCTTGAGCGTTCTCCAAAAATTAGACCATGAACTAAAGGAACGAGGAGAACTTTTCCGAAAAGTCGGCGCACAGGACATTGCGGGATACAAAAGATCCAGCGGCGAATCAATGCCTAGAACTCTGTTATTAATAGATGAATTTCAAGAGTTCTTTGTGGAAGATGATAAAATAGCCCAACAGGCCTCTGTGCTACTAGATCGCATAGTGCGACAAGGCCGCGCTTTCGGTATTCATGTTGTGCTCGGTTCACAGACGCTCGGCGGCGCCTATTCGCTCGCCAGAGCCACTCTAGGCCAAATGGTAATCCGTATTGCACTGATGTGTAACGAAGCTGATGCTTATCTGATCATGGATGAAGGGAACCCTGCACCACGTTTATTGACGCGTCCTGGAGAAGGCATCTATAATGATTCTGCTGGAGCAATAGAAGGTAATAGCCCTTTCCAAACGGTCTGGCTCTCTGAGCAAGAACGAAACTCACACCTAGATCATATCAATGCACTGAATGAATCGACAGGAAATCAACAAGGATCTCCAATCGTATTTGAAGGCAATGCCCCTGCTGACGTTACAGAGAATAGAGAACTTGCGGCATTGTTAAAAGAGTCAGTCCCCACGTCTCCCAGTAACCCTAAAATATGGCTAGGTGCGCCCAATGCAATAAAAGGTCCTACAGAAGTCATTTTTCAGCGCCAGAGCGGCAACCATCTACTCTTAGTTGGACAACGTGATGATGCAATCATGGCTATTATGAGTATAGCTATAATTTCTCTTTCTGCACAATTTAGCAACGATGATATAAGTTTCGTTTTTATAGATAGCAACCCTCAAGGCTCAAATGAAAGAGACACGATTGCAAAATACATCAATTCAATATCCTCTAAAATTGACACCAACTTTGATCAGGATGCCAGCGAGCTCATTCAATCGATTGGACAGGAAATAAAAAGACGCGAAAGCTCAGCCAATAAGAACGAACCGCCTGTCTTCATCTTCATTAATGGTCTTCAGAAATTCAAAAAATTAAGATATGATGAAGAGCTTGCATACTCTTTTGACGATTCATCAAAGGAGGGCAATCCTGCATTAATTCTAAATGAAATCATAACAGAAGGGCCTCCGCTGGGGATCCATCTGATCGTTGCAATTGATAGCTATAATAACATTGGCAGGACCCTTAGCCGCAAAGCCTTGAGTGAATTTGAAATGAGAATACTCTTCCAAATGAGCGCTAATGATTCTGCTGCTCTCATTGATTCAACTAAAGCTAGCAGTATCGGCATGCACCGCGCCCTTTTCTATAGCGAACAAGAAGGTTATCTGGAAACATTCAGACCATATCACCTGCCTAGCGATTCTTGGATTCAAGAAAAGAGTTAAAAACAACATCGCAGGATTCAATGCGGCTTTGACAACTGGGTTAATAGACATAAAATCCACTCCTAATGAGCGAAGAACAAAGTAACAAGCATCATTTTCAGGCAGAAGTTCAACAGCTACTGGACATCGTAATCAATTCTTTGTACACGGACAAAGAAATTTTCATTAGAGAACTAGTGTCAAATGCAGCTGATGCTCTTGAGAAATTGCGCCACACTCAATTAACACAAAAATCCGTACTCGACCCAGAATTAGAATTAGCAATCAACATAACAACAGATGAAGAGAAAAAAACAATCACAATAACCGATCATGGGATCGGAATGAATCGAGATGAGTTAACCCAGAACCTTGGAACCATTGCTCATTCTGGTTCAAAAAAATTTATTAATTCTTTGTCAGATTCTGATCAAAAAGAAACCAGCCTCATTGGTCAATTCGGAGTAGGTTTCTACAGTGCATTCATGGTCAGTAATGATGTGAAAGTATTCACCTGCTCATGGGAAAAAGATTCACAACCCCTATCTTGGGCAAGTGATGGAAAGAGCGGCTATGAGATTCAAGAGGAGAAAGAACATAAAAGGGGCACGAGTATCTTAATTTCTTTGACTGATGAGCATGAGGAGTTTTCAAAGGAGGATAGGGTCAAGAATGTCCTGCAAAGTTACTCGAGCTTCGTTCCATTCCCGGTCCTTCTTAACGGAGAAAGAATCAACACAGTCGAAGCCATATGGATGAAGCCTAAGTCTGAAATTACAGACGAAGATTACACTGAATTCTACAAGTTCACCGCTAAGGCTTTTGATGAACCAATTTATAGGATGCACTTCTCTGTGGATGCCCCTTTAATGATAAACTCGTTAGTATTTGTCCCTAAAGAGAACCCAGAAAAACTTGGGTTCGGCCAAGTCGACCCAGGCGTTTCTTTATATTGTAATAAGGTATTAATCGATGGGACACCAAAGGGCCTTCTTCCTGATTGGCTTCGATTCCTGAAGGGCGTCATTGATAGCGAGGACCTTCCATTGAATATCTCAAGAGAATCGATGCAAGACAGCGCCTTAATTAAAAAATTAAATAGGCTAATCACTAAAAGGTTCATCAAATTTCTCGAACGTGAATCGACCGCTAACAATGAAAATTACGAAACATTCTATGATCAGTTCCGCAACTTCATCAAGGAAGGCGTAATCACTGATACTGACCATCGCGACAACCTAGCAAATCTCTTAAGATTTGAGACCTCTATTGAAGAGCCTGGAAATCTAAGCAGTCTCGATCAGTACGTCACTAGAATGAAAGAAGGGCAAGATAAAATCTATTTCCAAATCGCACAGGATCGTAGCAGCATCGAATCAGCGCCTTACCTCGAAGCCTTTAAAGCCCGCGGCCTCGAAGTGCTCTTCCTGTACGAAGCGATCGACGAATACCTAGTAGGACAACTCACATCCTTCTCAGAAAAAGAACTCGTTTCGATTGATCGAGCTGACCTTGAGTTAGATGATATTGAAACAGAAGGCGATAGCCTAGACGAGGAACTTGCCTCAGAATTGTGCGAGTGGATAAAAGAAACTTTAGGAGAACGTATTGCTGAGGTTCGGTCGAGCAAGAGACTAGTGGACAGCCCTGCCGCAGCACTTACGCCTGGTGGAAGTATGAGCCCGCAGATGAAGCAAATGATGCAGCAAATGAACCCTGATTTTTCTCAATCTCAATCAGTTGAAATCGAAATCAATCCACGGCATGACCTCATTAAGAAATTGCATGAGGTCCGTCAGAGCCGATCAGATCTAGCTCCAATGATTGCCGAGCAAATCGTGGACAATGCGCTTCTTTCTGCAGGATTGCTGGATGAAAGCAAAAATATGGTTAATAGAGTTTACGACATCATGTTGAAATCTCTCGATTAAGAACCGACCCATAGATAATAATTATCCCCTGCACTGTCATTGTTATGACAATGCAAACTTTTTAAGTCTAAAGGAAAAGTCTTAAAGACCGACCGGAGTTACCGAAGTTGGAGTAGGAGGCTTAACGCTTTTTATGCTCTCAAGCTTCTTGTGATCTTGATCAGCAACTTCCTTGAGTTTTTCAAGGTCCTCTCTCTCATCCTGGAGATTAGCCTCGAGAACGTTCACCCTCTCCTCAAGGCTCTCAATTTTTCCTTTAAGGATTTCAGTTGTAGTTTCTTCTGCCATAATATGCAGTTATTTATTTGCTTCTAACGCTACCCATCGATGCTGACAAAGCAACATCATGCATTGATTACGAGCCAGTTATGCTCGTTAATTAAAATTATTATGATTTTCACATTCCTTCCAGTAAATTTTTCACAAAAAAAAGAAAACCGTTCTCCCTTACCAAACTAGAATCATTTATTATTACTAATAAGATGCATAAAATAGTCTTAGCAATTTCTCTATTCTTTGCTTGTTCCGGCTGCGCAAAATATCAAAAGCAGTGGGAAAAAGCTCAAAATGAAATCCTGCCACCTCACCATAATTTGGAAGGCTCCTGGGTCGGTTCTTGGGAAAGCGGACCCAGTGGTCATGGCGGCAAATTAAAATGTATTATCAAAGAAACTGATAACGGCGAATATGAGTTTTATTATTGGGCCACATGGGCAAAAGTAATTAGTGGAGGATTTAGAATAACGTGCAAGGTCAAAAACATAGATAAGGCATGGACCTTTGAAGGAGACAAGGATCTTGGAAGTTTGGGCGGCAAATTCACCCACAGCGGAACCGCCTCCCCAAATAAATTAAGAGCCACGTACAAATCTGATCGAGGAGACCATGGCAGTTTCACTCTTTCCCGCCCACTCAACGACAATTAACTCATGACACCGAAATGAGCGAGCCTAGCGATCTCCTCCATCGTCGTGTTCCCAGACATTACCTGTAGCATTCCTTCCTGGTAGAGCGACAAGACACCATCCTTTGCTGCCTCTTTTCGCATTTCAGCCATAGAAGTTCCTGACGCTATCATTTCTGCAATGTTGGCATTAACAGGGCACATTTCCATCAAAGCAACTCTACCTAAGTATCCAGTTCCATTGCACTCATCACAACCTGATGAAACAAAAATAGGATCTTCCATCGGGCTCTTAATGAGTTGGTTTTTATAAAAGAACTCCTGCAATTTTCGTGAAGCTGGCACCGGACGTTTGCAATATCCACAAAGTCGTTTCACTAATCGTTGAGCCTGACTCATAGCAAGAGCATCCGCTAATAAATACGGTTCTACACCCATCGATATTAGGCGTGAAACAGCTCTGAGCGAATCATTCGCATGCAAAGTAGTCAGAACCAAATGACCAGTCAGTGCAGAGTTTATGGCAGCCGTAGCCGTCTCTTCATCTCGTGACTCCCCAACTAATATGACGTCAGGATCCGCTCTCAATAAAGCCCGCAAACCCGTTGCAAAATTGATACCATGAAACTCATCCGTTTGAGTCTGATTTATTCCCTCTATCTCATATTCAATGGGATCCTCTATCGTATGAATATTCATATGGTCTTCATTAATCGAATTAATAAATGCATAGAGAGTGGTCGTTTTACCTGAACCTGTAGGTCCCGTGACTAAGACAAGCCCTTGGTCTCTCTTCATTGTCGAATTAACAATCCCCAATTGGCGTTCCGACATATTCAATTCACTTAACTCCTTGATCCCATCTTGCTTATCCAGAAACCTCATGGTCAGTTTCTGATTTTCCTTCCGGCATGGCACTGCGGATACACGAACATCAATTCGCTTTTGTCCAATCTTCAATCCAAACCTCGCGTCTTGGAGATCCTGATGCTGATGCCCCATGTTAGAGTAATTTTTAAATAACGCAATGAACCGTGGCAACTGTTCCTCTGAGCAAGAATGAATAACTTTCAATGAACCATCGATCCGCGCTCTGAATCGAGCCGTATTAAAATATTTTTCCACATGCAAATCAGAACCACGACTCGAAATTGCTCTAAACAATATCCACTTCAGTACATCTTCAGGAGAAGTGTTCGGGTTAGATGGGTTCAAGTCAGCAATGTCCACGGGATCAATTTCAAGAAGATTCTGATCCTCAGAATAGTAAAGATCACCAGATTCTATAATGTCTTGTCTTTGAACTCCCCTGCCCCTGCTTCTTGCTATAGCTGAACGAATTGAATCCCCATCTGCTAGAATTGGTATTATCTCGACTCCATCATGACCATCTGACAACCACTCATCTTCAAACCCGTATACTTTTTCATTTTCGCATAAGAGGTATAAAACACCGTCACCTTCATGCATAGGATAAACGACATGCTTTTCCAATAATTGCTCAGCAAAAGAAGTTTGGTTCGGAGCCTCATCAGGATTAAAACATAATTTACCATTTAATAAGTAGAAAAAAGCTACCCCATAATGGCGTGGCAACCCTTTATAATCAGTTGAGCACTGAACCTCTATAGCTTCATTCTCAACAGTCAAAGCATGCCACTTTTCTTTTTCTGAATCAGACAAAGGGTAATTATTAGAAAACCAATTCAATATTAAATTTGGCTCCGCGGAGGCAGGAGGAGGAATCAGTTCTTCGAGAGGGCTAATAGCGGATAAAGGCTTAAAATCTAACCGCGACTGAAGATCTTCAAATATCGTTGCATAACTCGATTTAGATATCACAACTTTAACACACAAGTAGTCAGGGATACCCCAAGTATCATCAGAGGCAGGATTAAAATGACCAAGAATTGGCAAAGGGCCCAAAGTCCCTATCGGAATCCAGGGCTCATCACCGGCAGCCATCCGACCTAGTTTCCTCAGCAAATTTTCCGCATCAGCAGAACATGATGCCCGAGGTAGCTCTACAGGAGGGAGCCCCGAACGACTAGCAATTTGATCCAAATCTAGCCCTTCAGAACTAAAAGATGAAGGACTCATTTCGCCCTGACCATTGAGACCTCCATCATCGTTCTGGACTTCTTTAGATGAATCTCCATCAAGATCTTTAACCAGATAACGTGAACTCAAGCCGTGCTCTTCAAGATTATTCATTTTTTAATTGATTAAATTCAACGCCCAACAGGCACATAATTTTTTGGGAACTCGTAATTTAGCCCATAATCAGATCCATCAAACTTCACCCACACTCCAATACCAGATTCTCCTGGCCATATTGCAACAAACTCATTGCCATTCCATTGCATTCGATAATCTGAAACAGCAGAACTGACAACAGGATGCCAGTTCGGTTTTAAGAAAGGAGCCCCAGGAGCAGGAGAATCATTATCTCTCCATTGCAACGTTCTAATAATAGAAACCTCTTCACCAGCCATAGAATCATCTCTACTTATCTGTATTTCATAATTGAGCTGACTGTGCTTTTTTATTGCTTTATTTAGAGTCTCAACGCAGTCCTTAACTACAACTTCCTTTGAATTACTCAGAACTCCACCGAGTTGAGGAACTGCGATACTTGTAATAATGCCCAACATCGCTACAACAATAATTAGTTCAACAATACTGAATGCACGAATTTGATTGCCGACAAAGGAGTATTTTTTATTGCGCATTTTATTAACAGATCACGAAAACTTCTTACACCTCACATTTAATAATAAATTTCACCATTGGGACCTTCGAGTTGGACCTTGGATATACTCCCGAGATTTCCTGGTAACGTTATTTGATATCCGGAAGGCATATATTCGAATAAATTCGAAGGTGCAAAAGCAAGGTAAGAAGACAGAAGAGCATATCGTCCCTGCGCATTGACCTGCTGCCCCCAATGGTCACTCGCATTTTCATGCCCGTTCGCCTGCACATAACTGACCATCGCAATGTTGAGGGCCTCTGCCCTCGAAATGGCCATGTTCGTTTCACTGTCCTGCTTAACAGCAACAATGTTAGGAATCGCAAGAAATGTAATGATACCAATTATTGCAACGGCAGCCAAGACTTCCACAAGGGAAAATCCTCTCCTTTTGATACATATATTTGTTTTTTCTTTCATTTAATTAGGGAAACAAATCAACTTTAGGATATGTATTCTTATTACTATTGCCGGGAACTTCCCACGCAGAGAGCATAAGATATTGACCCGTTTTACGCATCGCTCCACTAAGAATTTTAGCGGAAGAAAATTGAGATGATGAACGTATAAAATGATCATAAGTGTCTTCATCCAGATAATTCTTTATCAAATCCAACCTCCCTTGAACTCCCGCTAAACTGCGTGAACTCCTCAGTACCCCAGGAGCTTCTGTCCAATAATTGGCAGCATAATTATACTTGTTCCTCACATAAGACACGGTCCGTTCAATTACAAGATTTGGGTTATTTGGATCTGGTCTGTCATAACCCCCAACTTGGCCAGCAACCCAATTATTAAGAGCAGATTGAAGCGTCGCCTGCTGTTGCCTAGCAACAACATTCCTAGAATCCTGCGCCGCATTAGAAAATGAATTTATGACTATAGCGGCCATAATAGAAATTACGCCAAGAACCAATAACAACTCGACCAAAGAAAATCCAACTACACTACCGTTGCTTTTCTTTGATACTTTCATCTTTAATTATATTTGGTAATTCCTTAAGCCTTGTTGAATGAAGGGCTCCTCAACTGAACGTCGAGGAGCCCCTATCTCATACTTTGTTGAGTTTAAATATTTTTATCTTGGAGAATAAACGATCATCTTAGCCTGAGCATCATAAGAAAGGTGCTGTGATGCCGCCATTTTTTCTTCATCAGTAAGATTAGGAACTTTGAAAACAGTGCTATCAAATCCAGAATCCTTACTACCTGTAAGTCCAGGACTAACAATCTGATTCACAATTGAATTAACAGTGTTTGAGGTACCCAGTTCAGCACCAGCTGCTACTGCCGAGGCACACACTGAAGCAAGATTCTGCGCATTACGCTTAGCTTTACTGTTATTAGCTTGTTCTGTAATGTTTCCGATAGTGGGTACAGCAATAGCGGCGATAATTCCGATAACTGCGATTACAACGAGCATTTCTACAAGGCTGAAGCCAGCCTTAACGTTTTTGACTATATTGGTCT
>CACJBM010000054.1 GCA_902591645.1 uncultured Verrucomicrobiota bacterium
CGCAGCGTCTTCGATGCTTCGGGGACATCTGAAGGAAGTGGTACTCCTCGTTTCTATGATGATCGAATCGCTCGTGAATGGATTTATCAATTAGGCCACCCCGTTAATGAGATGGAATTTGTTCATTGGGTTGTGAATGGCGATAGCTTCAAGCTGCGCGAAAACCATGAGCCTATATCCAATGATTTTATGAATCGTAACTTTGAGAACGGGAGTGATGGGACTCTTCTCCGAATCGATGATGAGTGGAGGTTTACTGATGATGGTGGAAATTCTAGACAATCCCGTAACGCGGACTGGTCATATAAGGGCAGTGATAATCCGATCCAATACCATAGTGAGTGGATAATGAGATCTCGTGAACAGGACTATGACTATAGCAATTTTATTGAATTTGTTCGTGCTATTGGCACCCGAAAATTTGATGAAGAAACTATTAATCGAATTGCCGATAGGGATATGCTTTGTATTAATGCGGCTGTTCGAGGATATGATGCTGATTGGGATACGATTACTTTAAATCGTGGCAAAAATGCTTATTTTTATAGGCCAAAAGGTGGTAAATGGATGTTGATTCATTGGGACGGAGATAGGGTTTTTGGTAATTCAGGTGAAACAATTATTGGAGGGCTTAGTGGGATAAGGACATACTTTGATAAGCCATACATCAAACGATATCTTAACTATTACCTCACTGAGCTTTTGACCAAACTTACTAAGGGCTCTGCGAGAACAGAAGCTTGGATGAGGTTTGAAACAGAGGCTGTGGCCGGAACCGGAATTACCATGACTTCAAGTCATTATAAGAATTGGTTTAACAGTAGAGAGAGTAGGGCCAGGAGTCACATAGGTAGTCCATACAATACTAAATTTAAAATACTCACGAGGAATACACCGACAACAAAGTCTGTCATTAGTTTGAATGGTACCAGCCCATCAACTGTGTACGATGTGCGGGTAGTAAATCAAGAGCATGCAATTTCTGAGTGGACCAGTGCCGATGATTGGAATTTAGATAATGTTTTGTTAAGAGAAGGTCAAAACACTATCGTGGTTCAAGGAGTGAACCACGAGGGTGTAATTGTTCACACTGAAGAGTTCAAAATAGTAAAAAATCAAGATTCGCCTCCTGTCATATCGGTGCAATCTACTCCTGCCTCTTTAAATCTAATGACTACTGAGTTAATAGAGTTTGATTTGGGTGGGAGTTTTGATCCTGAAGGGACAGAATTGACTTTTGCTTGGTCCGTTTCTCCGGAACAAGGAGTTGTGCTAACTGGTGGAGGTTCTAAGGCTGTCATGTCATTTGCAATTCCAGGTCAATATTCAGTCAATATTAAAGCCACTGATTTTGATGGTGGTGAATCTGAAATTGTTCGGGAAGTTACAGTTTTTGGAGCTCAAGGATTCAGTTCCTTTAAGCAGAATTATCTCGATGATTTTTGGGAAACAAAAAATATTGATATTGAAGATAATACACCAGAAAGATCCTTCTATTCTTTGGAAACGGTTGATGGGCAATTGCACATAAAAATAATAAATGATCGGGACTATCCTCTTGGTCTTCCTGATGTGTCTCTTCCACCTTCTAAGAATTATGTAAGTCTGGGAGATTCATGGAAGTATAACGACAAGAATCAAGACTTTGGAGTTGATTTCTCTCGTATTGACTTTGATGACTCATCTTGGTTGAGCGCGCCAGGAATATTTGGCGTTGATACCAGAACCTTTCCAGATCCTGGTCTTCAAACTCCTCTGAATAGAGATTCTGCAAATAATTTGCTCACTTATTATTTTAGAAAGACATTCGATTTTAAAGATGATCCGATAGGTTCTCTAATTACACTTGAAGCGATTTTGGATGATGGTGCCCGTTTCTGGATAAATGGTCAGGAAATACAAAGAGTGAGGTTACCTGCCGCTCCTGCTGAAGTGGGTTGGAAGACGAGAGCTAGTGGTAATGTGTCATTTAGGGATGAAGGTAAGTTATTACCTGTGATCACTATCGATGGGTCTGGTATTTTAGTAGAAGGAACTAACGTATTGGCTGTTGATCTACACAATTATAGTGCAGGTAGTTCTGACATTGCGATGGGTGCGACTCTTGACATTGCGGCACAACCCTCCGGTGCTGGTGGTGGCGGTATAGGGTCGACAATTCATCCCTGGATAAAGCGGGACATACCAGATGATGAAGATTGGTTACTTCAGACAAATCTTGAATTGTACGGTTTACAGTTTGGTGATTTTGTTACTGGTCTGATGGTTGAAGTGGAGCGCGATGATAAGCGTTTCCGTTACGCTATTGGCAATAAAGGAGGTGATCAACTTGCTGTTGTGCAGGTCACTCCTGCTGCGACTACCGGCACTTTATTCTCTCTGCCATATGCTCTAACGAATGACATGACTGTTAGGGTGAAGCGGCAAGCAAACGATCTTGTGTTTGAATGGAGGCCGCAAGAGCAATTTGAAGAGGTCTATCGGCTGAGTTTGCCTGAAGGAACGAAAGTCATTGACGGAGGTCCTTTTGCAGCAACTAAGACACCACTAGAACTTAATGTCATGTTTGATTATGTGTTGCTTTCATTGTCTGATTCCGCTTCGTCTAGTTTTGATCAGTTAGTTGTATCTGAAATCATGTATAAACCTGATGGGGGAGATCAATATGAATTCATTGAGCTTTTTAATGCTGGTACTTCCTCTATTAATCTGAAAGGTTTCCGATTCCCTCAAGGCCAACCATTTGACGAGTTTGTTTTTGGTGATATTGAGATGAAGGCAGGATCTTATTTAGTAGTAGTTAATGACAAAGAAACCTTCCAAAGTAGATATGGAGAGGGTTTGAGTTCTATTATTGCTGGAGAATGGGACGGAGGAAGTTTGAGTAATGGTGGAGAGGTCATTACGCTTCTCGATGATAGAGGGCTGACGGTCTTATCTTTTGAATATGGTGATTCTGAGCCTTGGCCAACTTCCCCGGATGAGCGCGGGACATCATTGACGCTATCTGATCCTCTATCTGGAGGCGTTGCTAATGCGGAAAACTGGTCACCAAGTATCACTGTCGGAGGATCTCCAGGGGCAGCTGAAACTGTTAATGCATTTTCCATGTGGTTGGAGGAGCGGGGGGAAGTGAGTCCATTGGCTGTCCGGCAGGGCGAAGTTTTGAATAATTTATTTACTTATGCATTTGGGTTAGATATTTCAAATTTAAGCTCTGAAGATGCTGTTCCTTCTCCGGGATTAATCACTTTGGAAGGCGAGGATTATTTGACAATTAAGTACCATAAACGCATTTCCGATCCTGAATTGAAATACGATGTAGAGTTATCGAATGATGGTACTAATTGGTCGGGTGAAGGGCTGAACTTAATTGCTTTACCACCGAAGATGGTGGCTGATGGTGTTGAAGTCGTTACTTACCGGATGGAGAATCCATTGAAACCAGAGGACGTTAATGTTCTCGTTCGATTAGTCGTTAGGTTTTAGTGATTTTATATACGTGTGATTATTCTTCAAGTAGGTGCAGGAGTTCATTTTTTATTGATGTACTAACTACTTTTGAAAAATCTTTAACGCTTACCTTTTGGTTGGATTCATTATGAATGCTGGTCATTTCTGCATCGCTGATTCCGCATGGGATAATTTCTTTGAAGGGAGAAAGGTCACCTGAAACGTTAATTGCAAACCCATGCATTGATACCCATTGTCTAACTCCTACTCCGATTGACGCTATTTTTCGGTTATTGCACCAGACACCAGTCAGTCCCTTGCGAGTTGTTGCATTAATTTTAAATTGGTGACATGCATCTATGAGAGAATTTTCTAATGTTCTCAAATAAATATGGAGGTCTTTTTTATATAATTTTAGATCCAATATTGGATAGCCAACTAATTGTCCCGGGCCATGATAGGTGGCTTGTCCTCCGCGATTAGTTTCAAACACTGGATAGGGCAAGTCTGATTCTTCTTTTTGTAGGCTGCTTTTATCACGAGTGCGGCCAATTGTATAAACGGATTCATGTTCAAGTAGTAGAATGGTATCATTTATCTTATTCTCTAAACGTTCCGTAACAAATCGATTTTGAATGTCAAGTGCTTCACTATAAGAGATACGACCTAGCCACTTTTCTTCAATAACTGGGAAATATTTCTCCATAAGATTATTTCAGATATTTTTTATATATTAGATTGGGCCTGTTTTATTTCCTGTGGAAATATTGATCCCTTCAGCTGTATACAAATGAGCTAGTCCTACAGCGATAGCGTCAGCCGCATCAGAGGTTGGAGTTTCTTCTAAGGATAGTAGGGCGCGTATCATAAAAGCGACTTGTTCCTTTTTAGCGGCTCCTTTGCCGACGACGGCTTGTTTAATTCTTTTTGGGGCGTATTCATAAACGGGAATACCATGGTGAGTTGCAGCGATTATTGCAGCTGCTCTAGCTGCTCCCATGGTAATTGCGGTCTTATAACTTTGTACGTATATGACTGATTCTACGGCGCATTCTTCAGGTTTATATTTTTCAATGACTAGGTTGAGTTCATTGCGAATATTTACCAAGCAAGATGATTGTAATGCTTTTTGTTGATTGCGAATGACGCCAAACGTTAGAGCTTTTACACCATCCTGATTTTCTTTTTTTTCTATAACAGCGAATCCTGTTTTTCTTAGACCTGGATCTATTGATAAGATTTTCACAAAAACGTATCAGATTAGGCAGCTCTTAGGTGATATATAGATATTATCAAATGTCACCGCCTTCTTCTTCGGCTCCCACCTTTTCTTCTTCGACTAAAGACCTTAGCTAATCTTTCTGGCGTTGGGGCATCTTCATCAAGAAGCGTTGTATAATGATAATCGAAGTTTTCTATTTTCCGGCGTTCAATTTTTTGACCAATGAAACGTTCTACTGAAGCGGCATGGTCTAATTCATCAGCAGCCAGAAGGGTAAACGCATCGCCTTCTTTATTTGCTCTTCCTGTCCGACCTATGCGATGAACATAATCCTCAGCATTTTCAGGAACCTGGTAATTGATTACATGCGATACATTACTTATGTCGATGCCTCTAGCCGCAAGGTCTGTTGCTATAATGACATCGAAGTTGCCTTTTTTAAATCCCTCTAAGGCCTTCTCTCTATCTTTCTGCCGAATGTCAGAATGCATAACAGTAATTGAATATTGGCCCTCTTCATCGCCAAGAAATCGAGCTAAGGTGTCCGCGTCTTTTTTTGTTCGAGTGAAAATCATGACGCTCTTGAAATTGGTTTGTTTTATTAGGGCGAGAAGAAGCTCTTCGCGTTGGCCTAAGGCCACTGGATAGAAAGCATGGCTGACAGTTTCGGCGACTCCTTGTCTTCTCCCAATTTCGACTTCGGTAGGTTCGTTCAAAGCCCACTTTGCGAGGCTATCGATTGCTGGGGGCATTGTAGCGGAAAAGAACAGCGTTTGGCGAGTTCGTGGAGTCTTCCCTACAATTTTTCTCACGTCTGGAAGGAATCCCATGTCTAGCATTCTATCCACTTCATCAAGGACTAAGATTTCTATTTTATCGAGTTTAACGACTCCCTTTTCCATCAGATCAATGAGTCTTCCTGGTGTTGCAATTAAGATATCCACTCCAGATTTAATCCCATCGATCTGTTTGCCATAACCGACTCCGCCATGAATTAGAAGGCTCTTCAAGTTCGTGCCGCTTCCTAATAATTCTAAGTTATCCAATACTTGTGAGGCAAGTTCCCTAACCGGCTCAAGTATTAAGCAACGCATTGCCCCGTGCTCACTTAATTTGTGAATGATAGGCAGAGCAAATGCTGCCGTTTTTCCTGTTCCAGTTTGCGATGCTCCTATGACATCTTTTCCCTCAATAGCAATGGGAATTGCTTTTTCCTGAATAGGCGTTGGAGTTTCGTATCCAGCATTCTCGATGCCAGTGATGACCTTCTCCGATAGGCCTAGTTTTTTAAATGCCATGGTATGCTCAACAAAATGGAGGGGAGAGCAATCGGCAAGGTGTTTATTTCATCCAAATGGCGCCTAATTATTTTTATGTTGAGGCTTCGCCTCTTGCCATTACTACTTTGCCTGTTCTTACGGTTTCAATGATCTCAAATTTTGAAAGTAAATGCACTGCAGCGTTTACTTTTTCTGAATCTCCATGAATCATTACGATAATGGAAGATTCGGTGAGATCGACTGTTTTACAGTTAAAATGCTTTATAATCTGCAAGATTTCGCTTCTCTCGCTTGGATCGCATAGGACTTTAACTAGAGCTAGTTCTCTAGTTACTGAGTTCTTTTCCTGATGCTCATAACAGTGAATGACGTCAATTAGCTTATTACATTGTTTGATGATTTGTTCGAGGCCAGCTGGGTCCCCGCTAATTCCAAGAGTGAGTCTTGAAAATTGAGGGACTCTTCCGCGAGAAACCACAACAGAGTCTAGATTGTACGCCCGTCGAGCAAATACTTGGCAGATTCTCATAAGGACCCCAGGTTCGTTATTGACGAGCATGCTTAGCGTGTGTCCATCAACGATGTCGGGGGAAGGGGGGAGTTTGGAATCAGTGGTGACTATATTTTTAGCCATAAAAAAGTTTAATTAATTTTTTATTTAAAGTTTAGGTGGAGCCGACTGGCTTTGCCATTTTGTGTTTTGGAGGTTCCGTTAACATATCTTCTAAGGCAGCTCCTGCTGGAATCATTGGAAAAACATTTTCTGTCTTAATGCATTCTGCATTAATTACGCATGGCCCATCATTATATGCGATTGCTTTTTCCAACACTTTTCCAACGTCGGCCGGTCGTTTGATGTTAAATCCTTTGATTCCATAAGCTTCGGCAAGTTTAACAAAATCAGGATTGCCTTCCAGGTCAACTCCCGACTCTCGGTTATCGAAGAAGAGTTCTTGCCACTGCCTCACCATACCTAGGTAGTGGTTATTGAGTACTAGAATTTTCACGGGTAACTTGTGTAAGGCGGCAGTCGCTAGTTCACACAAAGTCATTTGGTAGCCTCCATCTCCTACTACAGCTATTACAGTATCTTTTGGTCGGGCAAATTGAGCTCCTATGGCAGCAGGAAAACCAAAACCCATAGTTCCTGCTCCTCCTGAACTGAGCCAATTGTAGGACTGATTGGTTTTATAAAACTGCGCAGCCCACATCTGATGTTGACCCACATCAGTGGTAACGATCGCTTTGCCTTCAGTGATTTTGTAGATTTCGTCGAGGACTTGCTGCATTCTTAGCCCGCCCTGCTTGCGGTAAGCTAACGGATATTTTTTCTTATAAGAATCAAGTCTTTTTAGCCAATCAGAAGTTTCTAGAGGGGTGATGTGCTTATTTAATGCAGTTAGAGCAGCCTTAGCATCTCCTATAATTTCGACGTCAGGACCGATCATTTTATTAATTTCGGAAGGGTCGATGTCTATGTGGATGATTTTAGCGTTTGCTCCAAACTTATCTGCTTGCCCGATGATTCGGTCATCAAATCTTGATCCTATGTTCAGAATGAGGTCGCATTCAATGATTGCTTTGTTGGCATACGCTGTGCCATGCATTCCTAGCATACCGAGAGACAGTTCATGCGTTTCAGGGAATACACCTTTTCCTAGAAGTGTTGAAGTGACTGGGCAGTTCAGTGTCGTGGCTAACTCCATTAGCTCCTTATCAGCTCTAGCTATCATTGTGCCGTGACCAGCTAGAATAACAGGCCTTTTGGAATTTGAAATAATCTCAGCTGCACTCAGAACGGAGTTCTCATTAATTTCAAATGCACTTTTTATGTCGTATCCTGGAAGTTCAAAGTGTGGATCTATATCACCAGTAAACTCACTCTGACTAACATCTTTTGGGATATCAATTAATACAGGCCCAGGTCTGCCGGTTGTTGCAATGTGGTAGGCCTCTTTGGCGACACGCGGTAAATCATTTGTTTCTCTTACTAAATAGTTATGCTTTACGACCGGCATTGTTAAACCAAAAGTATCAGCTTCTTGAAAGGCGTCCTTGCCTAGCATCCATGTAACCTGTTGGCCGCTGAGGACTATCATTGGAATCGAATCCATTTGAGCTGTCATTATGCCTGTGATTGTATTTCCTGCACCTGGGCCACTTGTGACAAGAACTACGGCAGGTTTACCCGTTGCACGAGCATATCCATCTGCCATATGACATGCCCCTTGTTCATGCCTAGATAAAACGAATTTAATATCTGATTCGACTGTTTCTAACGCATCAAATATAGGTAGGGCTGCACCTCCGGAATATCCGAAAATGTACTCAATTCCTAAGGTTTTTAAGGTAGTGATTAGTGCTTGTGCGCCATCCATTTGTTCTTTTTAGGGTAAAAATTGCAATAATTGAGTAAAACTGTCGATTCTTAATTAATTTTTTCAACAAAAATTAACAAATTAAGAACAAGTAAGGATAAAGTCGCTCAATAAAATTATGAAAAATCACCAAAAAGACACAAAGTGAGAAAATTTTGCGATGAGTTTTTTATAATATAAGCATTTAGAGAGGTTCGTAATTATTAATTAGCCAAAAGTTGATGGTAATTTTAGCTATTCTTCATTACTTGAATCTATAATTGATTTCGAACGTCGGTTGAACCAGTAGAGAATTAGTCCCAAAAAGCTAGAGCATATAACAAGCAGTAAAATAGCTTCTCGTTTCACAGCAAATTGAGCTTTGGGCTCTGGCTCCGGCTCTGGCTCTGGCTATGGCTCTGGCTCTGGCTCTGGCTCTGGCTCTGGCTCTGGCTCTGGCTCTGGCTCTGGCTCGGGGTTAGGGGATTTATCGTCAGTCTTAAGGATTTTAGGAACGATAAATCCCTCCTCTACTTTGGGGGAGCCTCGACTTTCTTAACTACGGGTTGCTGAGCGTTTAGTGTTACTTTCCACGTGTCTTGTATCTTTATTAATGAAACTAAATCAAGTGCAGAGATTTGTTTGTCACCATTAGAGTGGCGGGTTCTTACCAAAATGTGACAATATTCTTTTCCGCCGATTGTATCTTGAGCCAAGCTCAAAAGTTTAACGGCTAGGCTAGCAAGGATTTTGTCGAGTATTTCTTGGTCTACTTTAAAGCGTTGTTGAACTCCTTTATGGTAGCGGACATAGAAATCGACAGGTTCTAGCTTTTCGACTTCCCGAATATTTGCGCAATCTACTTTTCTAACTCGTGCTATTTCTTCATCAAATGTTGAGGAGGCCTTGATTTTAAGAATATAGCGTGTTTTTAGGTTTTCCAGCGATAGAGGTTCAATTAATTCGGCTGCTTTTTCCCAGTCTTGTCCCATAGCATTTTTCAAGTAGCTGAAAGTCACTTGAGTGGCTGGATGCTTGCTAATTTCCTCATTTTTATCAGCTGACACAGAAGTGGCTGATAATAAAAGTGTTATAAGTAATTGAATGTATCTCATTCAGTAGCAGTTATATTGCTGAGTGTAGATACTATACTGGTCAGACGGAAATGTCTAGACTGTCGATTATCCCTTATTCGACAAGTTAAATGCGATGTGCTTCATTCGCTAGGCTTTAGATGAAAATATAATTGAGCTATACGATAAAGTGGGAATTGGAGACAGAGATTATATGCGCTCTAAAGATCAAGCCGGAGTAGGCTGGGGTCGTGTAAAAAAGAAGGGTTTTTTTCAACTTGGACTACTTTCGCGTGGTCCAGTAGTGTTGGTTTGCACCATTTGTATTATTGTATTTATCATTCAATACGTTATTGGTTTTGGTTGGGTCGAACCTGAGACGGGGAAACTACTTTGGAGAGCGGAATGCATTGGGGGGCAAGAGTATCCATTGGGGGCAACATCAAAATCGTTACTTTTGAAGGAGTGGCAAGTATGGACGATTGTTACTTATATTTTTGTGCATGGTGATTTTTATCACATTCTTTTTAACCTGATACTTATATGGTTTGTAGGTAGGATACTTGTACAATTAGTAGGAAATAAACACTTCGGTGGTGTTTTTTTATTGTCAGGGGTTTTAGGCGCTTTTCTTCACATACTAACGACAGATATTGATGCAGCATTGGTGGGGGCTTCGGCAGGAGGTTTTGGTATATTAATCGCGACAGCTGCAATCATTCCCAACCAGGTTTTTAATGTGCTGCTTTTCTTTTTTATTCCGATTCGATGTAGGTTAAAATATTTGGCGTTAGGATTCATTATTGTTGAGATTGTATTTTTTATTATTGATCGGGCAGTTGGTCAGGAAGTGTATATTCCAATGATTTCTGGGGTTGCTCATGCAGCTCATCTTGGAGGGGGTTTAGCGGGATTGATTTATGTCAGAGCTTTTAATGTTGGTGGAGTAAAAGTTTCACTGGGATTTTTACAGAAGATGAGAAGGAAAGCGGAAAGGAAGTCCTTGAAACGTAATTTCAAGAGAAAGGGAAAAGTTGTTTCAGCTAAGGTTATAACGGAAGTCGATGGTAAAGTTTTTGAATCAGATGAATTTACTGTTGATATAATTAATCCATTGCTGGAGAAGATTAGTCAAAATGGGATGTCCAGTTTAACGTCCGAGGAGCAACAGATATTGGAAAAATACAGCAAAGAAATTTCAGAAAGATCTGGAGAATAATCTAATGAGGATAGTTGGTGGAATGTCTAGAGGGGTTCCGTTAAGGGTGCCAGATAGCGGAGTAAGGCCGACCTCAGACCGCGTAAGAGAGGCGCTATTTTCAATTTTAGGCGAGTTAGTAACTGAGGCTTCATGTATTGATCTTTTTGCAGGGTCAGGTTCTTTAGGTATAGAGGCTCTAAGTAGAGGCGCTAAATCATGTATATTTGTGGATCGCTCTCGTGACTCATGTGAGGCTATTTCTCACAATCTTAAAAAAACAAAATTGGCTGGGGGAACTGTTAGAAAAGAAGAAGTTTATCCTTTTTTGAAGAAATTAAGAGGTGATTACAATTTGGTATTTGCTGACCCTCCATATAAATTGAATGGTATTGTGGAACAACTGGTAAGATTGGACACGTTAGCAAGACTTCTTTTGCCTGGTGGGGTTCTAGTTGTTGAAACTGCTAAAGGGGATGTTGATTTTCCCTGCCATAATGAGATTAACTTGTTATCTGTTCGAAAATATGGTGATAGCCAATTGATCTTATATCGACGAGATAATAATATAACGGATAATGAAATATGAGGGTTCGTGCTATTCTTTTGTTATATAATTTTATACTTCCTCTGATCTTTTTAGCCGCGCTTCCCGGTTACGTCTTGAAGATTATCAGGCGAGGGAATTATGGGGATGGATTTGGTGAGAGGTTTGGTTTTTATTCTATAAAGAAACGGAAAATCCTCCTTAATCTTGACCGACCTCTTTGGATTCATGCAGTTAGTGTTGGAGAAGTTAATATAGCGAAGAAGTTAATTCTTTCTATTAAACGAATAGACCCCTCAATTCCAATAGTGCTTTCAACTACCACGCCCACAGGTGCATCAATAGCGCGAACTTCAGAGGCCTCAGTAGTTATATACCATCCTTTAGATTTCTTGTTTGTTTCTACTCGTGTTTTTGACATTATTTCTCCAAGAGCATTAATTTTGACTGAAGCGGAAGTCTGGCCAAATCTTGTAAATAAATCGGTGAGACGTGGTGTGAAAGTCTCCTTAATTAATGCGAGATTGTCACAGAAATCGGAAAGAAGATTTAAAAGATTTTCTTTTCTTACAAAGCATATATTTAAGCTCTTAAGCCGGGTATGTGTACAGCAGCAATCAGACGTAGAGAGTTGGGAGTCTCTGGGGGTGGCGAGAAGTAAGATTTCTTTTACGGGTTCCATTAAATTCGATTCAGAAGGTGTTGCTAAACCTAATAATGTTTCTTCATTAAGCGGTCTGTTGGAGAAACTCTTTAAGGGGAGTAAAAAGAAAGTTATTCTTGCAGGAAGTACGCACTTAGGAGAGGAGTCTTTAATTGGAAAGGTTTATTTGGAACTCCGTGATAAATTTCCAGATCTTTATTTTTTGGTCGCTCCGAGACATGTTGAGCGCAGACATGATTTAATTAATGAGCTGCGAAGTAAGGGTTTGAATCCTGTGTTGCGTACTGAATTAGAATCTCAAGAAACGGGATTACTAGATTCTTATGATTGTCTTGTAATTGATACTACTGGCGAGCTTAATGCTTGGTATTATGCTTCAGATATAGTGGTCATAGGCAAAAGCTTTCTTGCTAATGGAGGACAGAATCCCGTTGAAGCTATTTTTGCTAATAAGCCCGTATTTGTAGGTCCAAACATGCAGAATTTTGCTTTATTAACTTCTGATTTAAAGGCTAAAGGCGGGGTTATTCAGGTTGAAAATGAGGTTGAATTAATCGAGAGAATTTCAGAGTTTTTAGCAAATCCAGAAATTGGTGTAAATCTCAGTCAAAATGCTAATTCGGCTTTATTCTTACATAAGGGTGCATCTGATCGGACTGCAGAGCTACTAATTAATTAATGGGAGGATCATTTGTTGTTTATTAGCCCTTGCAAATAGGTCTTCTACCGATAGAGTCCCATTTCGCCCAGCGAACGACCCGTTCGTCTAGTGGTTAGGACTCCGCCCTTTCACGGCGGCAACACGGGTTCGAGTCCCGTACGGGTCGCCATTTTCATATTCTGTGACTTTCTCAGAATGCATTCTAATGAGGCTAGCTAGTGGCCTATTTCTAGAGATTTACCTTAACCATTAAGAGGTGAATTTTGCATAGAGGTTTCGTGCAATCCAAGGAGCGCAATCGGTATGCAGTAAATGCCTATAAATTCAGCCATTATGATAATTCGACATTTCGAACTATTTATAATGAAATTCATTGTTCAATCTTAACCGAGTTAGTTATGATTGATTAGAGTTTTAACGGGAATCTATAGAATCATGAAAAAGGGGTATTTTTATAACATTAATAAATGGATGAGAGTTGGGAAAGATCTTTACCTGTCACTCATAATTGTAACCATTCTTCTTGGATCCTCTCTGATGGGATTGGCTGATTACTCGGCTGAAGTCATCAAGGATGAACCGGTCGCTTATTGGCGATTAGATGATGATCAGTCTCCAGCAAGGGATGCGACGGAAAATGATTACAGTGCGTTTGAAAATGGTGGCATCAATTATAAGGAAGAGTCCCCATTTCTTAATGATGATAATTCGGCCATTTCGTTCTTACAAAATGGGCAACTCATCACTGATCCTTTTGAAAAAATAGACGGGGGCGGGTTCACCGTTGAATTTTGGATTCAATTTAATTCTCCTCCTGCGGGGTTCACCAATCTCGTAGGTGATGGACAAGGCGGTATGGATTTTATGCTCATGGTTTATGCCGGGAGTGGAGGTTTTATCCGTCCGCATGTTCAAACCAATTCCGGGTTTGCTTCGATTGATTCGGTAGACAGGATCGCAGACAATGGTCTCCACCACATCGTCGCTACCTGGGACGAGGTTAGTGGAGAACTTTACTTATACATTGACGGGGAATTAGCGAATGCCACCGTTAGTGCGGGAACAATTCCGACCTCAGGACAACCCATTAATTCCGATAATCCAATCTATATTGGACAGGATGGACGTGAGCCGCGTGCTCCTGACGCGTTAATTGATGAAGTGGCGATATACAATTACGCGCTTTCGGCCGAACGAATTTTGGCGCACTTTAATGCGGTTGAGGTTCCCGAGCCTCCGGAACCTCCCGAGCCCCCTGCAGATGGTGGTGGAGTCGCGGTCGGGGACTCGGTGTTGATTGGTGAGCTTGATTATAGTGACAGTTTTACGATTGGAGTGGATGCCATCAACGAATCGCGCAAAGCTTATGCGGCGCAAAGGTTTCCGCTCCCGGCTGGTGTCGAGGTAATCGAAAATAGTTACGGAAATCCTATAGTCTCCTGGCCTTCAAATGCTTGGTCCATTGCTACGGACACAGCAATTAACCCTGGCGGATTTGGCTACTTTGGTGGTAACGGAGCAGGAAGCGATTCCGGTATCACTCAACGAGGAGGCGGAGGCGACTGGAGTATTGCTTACGGGATACGAGACGTTTTTATTATTCAGAGTGATTTTGTCCAACTCCCTGACCGAGTTGATTTCACGGTTGGCAGAACGCCTAACACAATTGGTGGAGCTGATAATTTAAATATATTCTTCAGGCAAACTGGAACTTCTCCGTGGTTTGAAATTGGAATATACAATTCCTTGGTAGGGGAAAAAGATACTGGACTCAGTTCAGATATAGCTGTTCGTAATGTGGCCCTTAATACCGGTTGGAATAACTATGCGTTGCTCGTTGATGTTGGGAACGAAATGATTGAAGTCTTTGTTAATGAAGAATCAAAGGGTGTCATTGATCTTAATGTGATACATGATGGTGCATATGCTGGGATACTGGACAATAGTTATATTGGGATTGGAGGAGCCGGTTCGGACCGACTTTGGAGTGACAATTTCCAGGTCGGATCTCCAGGGTTAAATGCAGAACTAACTATTACTGAGATCAGTTACAGTCCGGTTGATGGTAGTCTTTCGGTCAGCTGGAATTCAAATCCAGGAAATAATTATGCTTTGGATTTTTCTTTTGATCTCCTGACATGGCTGGAACTTAACGACGAGATCGTCTCGGATGGCGAATCAACGACCTACCAAGAACAATTATTAGAAGCACTTCCTGAGAATAATAAGTCCGTGTTCTTTAGGGTTCGTGAAGTTGAATGAGATGCGCTTAATTTTATATAAGCTCCCTTATTGGGGCAGTTTCCGTCATCGCGCTTTTTAGTTCATTGGGAAGGCTTTGGATTAACCTGACTTGGCCCAGATCAAAGAGTGAATGCATGATTGTTGCCATCATATGCTGAGGCCGATAAGGAGTCGTAGTTGATTTTGTTGCATGAGCATCTGATTGACCGATGACTTGGCCCATCTTGAGCCCTCCTCCGAAAAAAAGTAAAGGAGTCAGCTCACCGTAATGTTCCCTGCCTCCATTTTTATTTATTCTTGGCGTCCGCCCCATTTCGCCAGTCACTACGAGTAAGATTTTGTCTTCTAGACCACGTGACCGGACGTCATCAATGAATGCGGCAACGGCATGATCTACTTGAGGAGCTAACCAGGCAAATCCGCCAAGGCCCTTTGGACTGTTATTGTTGCTGTGATGATCCCAGCCGCAATCACTCACGGTAATGAATCCGCAGCCCGCTTCGCACAAACGACGGGCTAGGAGTAATTGCTTTCCTAAAAGATTAGAGGCTCTTCTCATGTCGCCCCAACGTGTCACTTCCTTGATGTTAAATAATTTGCTAGTGTCGTATTTTTCAATAGTACGTGGATCTTCTTTTGAGAGATCGAAAGCTCCAGCGACGCCGCCAGTCACAATGTCAAAGGCTTGTTGCTGGTAATGATTCATATTTTC
>CACJBM010000055.1 GCA_902591645.1 uncultured Verrucomicrobiota bacterium
GTTGTTCCAGCCCCTTCACCATCACTCCCGTAACCAAGTTCCGAAGGGCCACTGGGCCATGCTGAATCATCGAAGTTCTCAGCCCTCCATGCACTTCCCTGATTAGTACCATTATCTAGATACCGCCAACGGTAGCCACTGGAAATGTACGTGACAGGAGCAGGACCTCCTCCTCCAAAACTTGCAATTTGCGCATCAGGATTCACTGCACCTCCTGACAACCTCGGATCTGTTCCATCCGTTGTATAATAGATGGTGTCCGAGTCAGTTGCCATAGTCAACGCAGTGTCAGATGACACTGATCCTCCGTGTTGACTAAATACTGGCGCAATAATCTCAGGATACATGCCCGCTGATCGGAACCTACCAATCATTGTATTAGTGAGATTAGGGAAGTGGCTATTAATCAGATTCTGTTGATAATCTAGCCAGCTCTGATATTCACGGAACCGGTTCCCCCAACGAGCAGACTCAGCAATGAATCCAAGACGAGCCTCATCGACCCTCTTTTGCAATCGGGCAATGTTGCGAGCTGGCGTCAGTACTCCATCATTGAAAAAGTGCATGTGAATCCTATCAGCAAGAAGCATCGCATAGTCCGGATTTCGATTTATTAGGCTCGAACTCATCAAGTTTAGCGGGCCTGATGTACTCACTGAATGTCCTGGGCTCCTGAGAAACCCGTCCGCGTCTTTCATTTGAAAACGGAAAGGCTGACCCTGAGCTTTAGATCCTAATAATCTGACTTCACTTTCCGAATTACCACTGACCCATAGCAACATAAAATCGATCAGATTTGCATAATCGATATGATTTTCGTTAAATGCCCATGCATTGGAACCAGAAGCCAGTTGCTTAGCCTCATTCCAAAGCACTCCATTACCGTCGTAAACTTTTTCATCATTGCGAAACCCGTCATTAAGATTAACCGCATCATAATCTGACTTGGGACCTCCAAAGTAACTCGAGGCCATGTCCGCATTCCATCGTTCACGCAAATGATACTGACCCCAGTAATCCCCATTCAGATAAACATGAACGAATCTGCCATGCGGAGCGAGGTTACCCATTTCAAGCATTGAATCATCAGTGAATCGGTTTGACATATAAGCACCGCGTGACTGCATGTCGTGAGAACCGCTTCGTAAATCCATGACATCGAATCGGTCTGTTGGCGGATAGTGCTTGTAGTTAAAACCATCAAACATCGGATAGTTCAATTTAGTAGCACCATACTGAGAGCGAAAACCAATCCGAAAGCTCTTCTTACGAAAGTTCGTATAATAACCTCCAAAATGCTTCAATCCCCCATCTTCCTGAAAGCCAGGTGTTCCGTCGGGGAAAATCATCTCAACAGAAGCCGGTGACTCACTACGAATGTTGCCAGAACTTTCGTTCATGAAGGGGCTCGGGTCATCAGTAACTATAGAGACTGTAGGTACCGACTTAAGAGAATTAATCATCTGCGGGCCAAACGTTTGTGACTGCGTTACCGATGTACGCATGCGCGACTGATCCACTACGTCCTCGGGAAAAAGATAAGTCTGCGTATCAATGTTAGTCGGGCGAGATCCGGGCAAATACGCAATGGCTCGCACGACAGTAGTTCTAGTCACTCTAATTGGTCCTGCATATAGACTCCCTCGATTCGGAGAAGGATCGGTACCATCAAGAGTATACCTAATTTTCGCACCTTCGGTTGAACTCGTTATCTCAAGATCAAAAGATTCCTCAAAAAAACCGCGATCAACACTAAATTGAGTATCTCCAACAAAACCTTCAAAAGTATCACCATTGTATCCCCTAGGTGATGGCACTGCCAAATAACCGGGACCCCCGAGAGAGGGATCTGTAATCTTTTTACCGCGGAACTCCGCAGCGATAAGCATATCTGAGCTTGTGATACCGCCATTGAGCCCGTGAATAGCTAAGACGTTTTTACCTTCATTTAAAAGATAAGCAAAAGAAGTAACATTAAAATCCTGAAACTCTACCGCTTCATTGTCTGAGTGATCTGACGTGGCCTCCGAATCCCAAGTCAACCCTCCAGGCGCATTAGCGTCAGCAATTAAAGTATCATTTAAGTAAGCAACAAATCCATCATCATACTTCATCTTAAGAATCAATTCAGTAACGGAAGCAGGGTCATTGACTTCAAAAGTCGCACGGATATACACCGAGTTATTAACTCCATTAAGAGCATTCCCAAGATTACCATCATTACCAAATTGATTGGAATATGTGGAGTTCTCGTCATAGCCAATTCCCATCCGAGCTGAATCCCAATCCGCATCGGAAAATTCAATCCCAGTCCAGTCATTCCCAAGCGAATCATTTGAAGGGACTAGCACTTTAACTTCTTGCTGAGACCCGATGAGGACAGTGGGGACCAAACCCCCGCCCTGCATGAGGCCATAAGAAATATCTTCATACTGAACCGGAAGAGGAGCATCACCGGATCCAAACTCAGCTACTATTGTATTACCATCAGATTCAACTAGCGCAAGGTACTCACCTTTACCCGAAAGTTTAAAATTGGTATGCAATTCAGTCCTTGGGTCCCGGCGATCCTTCTCCGAAGCAAATATCAAGAGAAACCCACTATTAGATATTTCAATAGATGGAAATTTCCACTTCGTTAATGCACCAGAATCATCAGTTAGAAAATATCCGTCAAGACTCACAGGCTCGGACCCGGAATTGAATATTTCAATCCAGTCAGATGCATCACCATCCTCATCCTCAATGGACTCATTATTGTTAGCCATAAATTCAGTGATATGAAGAGCCCCTTCCAAGGATGAACATGAAAGAAAGATCACTGAGAGAACTTTAAAAAAGACAACTATTATTGGAAGCGGCTTCATATGATTTGAATCCGAATTTAACCTTGCGGTATTGGAAGCATCTAAACCTAATATTGCTCCTAATTAATGAACAATACAAGCCCAGTTATTTTTTAGTCATGATTTAATGTTCATGGATCTTTAATTAGCTTTAAGTAGAGGTTAAATTTAATACAATAAGAACACCTGATGAAAAACCTTATCCTCTTAATAGTTGCACTGACTACTGCTCCATTCATTGCCAAAGCAAACGACTGGACACCAGCACTGGATCCAACAAAAGCCGAGGGTCTAATTGACAGTGAAAGGAATCTCGAAGTGTACCGGCACGGCATAAAAAAAGAGTGGGGATACAAAGCTCCTCAAGAAGACACCTTCATTGTCATTCATCCAAAAACAAAACGTGAAAATGCTCCCTTATACGTTGTCTTGCATTCTGCAGGACACGACGTTTTCTCCTGCGTGAAATGCACAAAGCAAGTTGGCAATCATGACATCTATCATTCACCTGATAATTTCTATGCCCTCTATGTCGATTGCAGGGCAAATAGAGGAGATTGGTGGTGGGGAGGAATGCATGCCAGAGATGCTAAGCTTACCAAGAAGAATTCAGGATTGAATCCAATGCCGGCCGAGCATCGCGTCATAGACACCGTGAAATGGGTCATAGATAAATATAAAATTGATCCTGAAAGAGTCTACTTGTCCGGGAACTCGATGGGAGGGAGTGGAACTTTGGGAATTGGCCTGCGCAATGGAGATATCTTCGCTGCCATCAAAGCCAATGTTCCGGCCGGCATTGAACATGCTTCCGAAAGAATGGGCTTCACGCATAAATCTTTGATCAATTATGCTGATCCTCCGATAACAATTAATTACTCTGCACAAAATGATGGCTGGTCATCTGGTCATGACCGGTTCGTGAAGGCCATGAATGATAGGAGGTATCCACTATATTTTTACTGGGGCCCTTTCGGCCATGCCAACAATCACGCGCGCATCATGAAGGTAAATGATTTAATTAATTCCTTTGATTGGTTGAGCATCAGGAAAAATGAAGCCTACGTGGCCTTCTCCAATGCTTCCTGCAATGACAAATTACCGTGGCCAGATAACAGGTCCGATAAAAGCTCAGGTCAAGTCAATGCATTCTTTAGATGGAAAATTATAAGCGATGAAGCAAATAAGATTACATTATCACTTCACCTCACAAGCCCCACGAATTTGAAAACGGAATTTTCTATCCCTGAAGAAGCGATCACTGATATCTCCATAAGGAGAATTCAAAAGATGAAAGTAGCACCAGAAGATACACTTAATTGGCATTATGGTGAATCAAAAGGCAAAGTGAAAGCTGGTCCATGGGGATTAATTACCATTCCCAAGCTGGCAATCTCCGCTGAACCGAAGACATTAACCATTGGCAAGTAGGACAAACCCTTAATGAATTTAAAAGCAGGAATACCGGTAAATTTTAGCCCCTTAACTCTTCTTTGCTTTATTGCCTGGCAACTGAGGAAGTAATCCTTCTTCAAGAGCTTTAGATAGATACTTTTCTGGCGACTTATTCCACTTACGCAATGCCGACTTATTGTACAGATAAACTGTCTTACCCTCGATCTTAACAGTTGGCGAATCAGGAGTCACTACACGCTCGTTGTATATCGGGCACATCCTCTGTTCAAGTAGTTCAACTTTATCAAGGCCAAGCTTTTCATCCATCCCAGCAAATTGAGGAAGGAGCTTTGGCATAGCTTTTATGATATACTTAGGATTCTTATTCCATATCTTGACGCAAGTCGCGCAACAGAAGAATACTTTTTTACCCTCAAATTCAACAACCTCTTCTTGATCAATTTCATCACCGACCATGATGGGACAGACCTTATTATCTGCCTGCAAGGCATTGATGAAAATGAACGGAAAAGAAGCAATTAATAATGTTTTCATGAGATTTTTTGTATTTAATTTAAAAAAATTTACAGTTTTGTTTAAATGAGGACTAATGACGAAATGTTATTTATTTGTGCTCTCTTAACTAATAGAGAAGGAACCCGATCAGGGTGTAATTAGATATACGGTTCTTATAAACTCCTAGCGTATTTGCTCGGACTCACACCAATCACTCCCCTAAACGCCCTTGCGAAATGACTCAGACTTTGGTAACCCACTTCGAGAGAAGCTTCACTCACATTTAACCTTCCTGATGAAAGCAATCCACAAGCTTTATTTATTCTTAGTTTCCTCAAATATATACTGAGTGTCATTCCTGTCTCTGCAGCAAATAAACGTGAAAGATAATGCGGGCTGCAAGCACATGATTTTGCAACGGAATTCAGATCCAGTGGACTCTGGAGATTATCACTAAGATACTCTTTGGCTTTTTCCACCCTCTCTAGAACAGCTCTCTTCTGTCGAGAACAGAAAAACTCCTTACCATCGCGACTATCTACATAGCTCCATTCAGCCAACATTTCTAATGCCTTCGATTTGAACCATAAGCTTGAAGCCGTTCCACTAATGGACGGATTCGCTACCGACTCCGCAATAACACGTTCCTCCGGACGAAGAAATTCTCTCAAAATAAATGGAGTTTCCCCTTCTACGGGATCATTCTCAAAAATCATTGATGATAAACCTGCCCTAATATGTTCTTTATCATTTCCAAGAATTGACCTAAGAAAAGAAGCTGTAAATCTAAGATTAACAAAGCGTTGACGCCCCTTCTTGTGGAAGCAATCAATTTTACCATACGGAGCAACTTGCATCGCAATTATCATGTTCGGAAAGTACTCCTCAGTGACACCAGCAGTTCCGATGGTTCCCGATCCCTCAAGACACACTCGAAGTAAGAGTCCCGCATCATCGGAATGACACGCATACTCAATGTCCTTATTGATATCAGCCTCAATGGCAGAAAAAATAAATTCATCACACCCTGAATCTTCATTAACAACTTCTACACGCCATCCTTTCTTGGCGCTCATCCATGGACTGGAATCTTCCAATTTAATTGAGTCCTTTAGTTCTTCTTTTGGATAAATCATTTTTTAACAATTCGCTTTGAAATGATACTCATTGCCCAACCCTCTTCTGTTGATAATTAGGACGACTACTCTAATAAAGATAACTGGTAATGAGAATCATTATCAGTTATAATTGCTCAAATAAACTTAAACCGCAACAAAAATATAAATCAGCTTAATTATAGTAATTTGAGCATATTTTGATCAATTAGCTCACTTCAAAAATGAAAGTATAATAGATTTTGCCTTCTCTTTCCTAAGGCCTTCGTCAGGAGTGTCTTTAATTAGACTGAATAAAGCTCGGTACAGCGGTGATCCATCCACTTCCTTATGTAGAGAGAATGTTGTAATTGCCTTAGCCTCAGATAGTCCAAACGATACTAGGCAAAGAATCGAAAATGAGGCTTTGGTTAGTTTCCCCTGCGAACGTAATGTTTTCATTTTTTTGTTTATTGATTGTTGCAATTTTTTTAACAAGACCGTGTTAACTGTTACGGTCTGTTTCTTGAGACGAAGATCTGATGTATTAAGATTCATTATTCTTAAATTTTATGTATCTATGGCGGAATAAGGACTTATTCGCTATCGTCGGCTTGCTTAAAGTTTGCTCCGAATTGACACGTCCTACGTTTCTAAAACGCCATACGAACACCGACCATGAAGTTTCGTCCTAGCGCTTAATTGCTCAGCTATTCACTTCAGAACAATTATTTAATTTAAATTGCCCAGCTATATAGAATTGAATCAAGTACGCTATTCGCGTAATAAATAAAGTAACTCCACTGAAAATCAGGGAAAGAGAATCCCAGATGGCATTAAAGTTAAAAATAAAAGGCAGACTCTAGCATTGAGGGATAATAAAGAAAATTCCTCAATACTCAAAAATGAGTCTAATATATATAATCTAATGTTCTCGAGACGGATCCAATTTTTCTTATTAATACTATTGGCCGGAACCGATTTCCTTGAACTGGCAGCCCAAGGAGTAGCACCAAAAGACCGCTCATTGGAATTTGATTCTAAGATCAAGCCTTTCCTATCAAAATACTGTTACGACTGCCACGGAGAGGGTTCCGCTAAGGGACAAGTTTCCCTTGATGATCCGAAGAGAGGCGCTCACCAGATGGATAATCAAAAACTCTGGTTACAGATATGGGAAAATCTTCGAAGCGACCTCATGCCCCCAGCCAAAGAGGAGCAGCCGAAAACTCAAGAGCGGCTGGAATTGATCCATTGGATTGAGCGTAACGTTTTTTTGATAGATCACGAAAATCCAGATCCTGGCCGCATTACTATGCGTCGCTTAAATCGAGTCGAGTACGGCCATACCATTAAAGACCTACTAGGAATCGAATTTAACGTTACTGATAATTTTCCACCTGACGACACAGGCTATGGTTTTGATACGATCGGTGATGTCTTAACTATTTCCCCACTCCTAATGGAGAAATACTTCTCTGCAGCAGAGCAAATTATGAAAAAGGCAATCCCCGATGAGGTGGGGAGACCTCAACCGTTAAGCATTGCACCTAATGAGTTCAGACAAGAAGGCAACAACTCGCGAACAGCTCGCTTCATGAGAGCCGGAATCAAACATACCGTCAGGACCGACTGGAAAGCCACCTCAAAGGGAACTCACCGATTCAAAGTGAATTACGAAATCACTGGCAGGCCAAGCGCACAGAACTATACCTCCACATGGCAATTTTTGATTAATGGAAAAAAACATGAGAGCCACGAAATTAGCCTGGCAAAAAATAAGGGGGGAACAATCAGTGTAGATCTTGATTTGTCAGCTGAAAAGCACAGCATCGAATTTGGGATGATCCCAAACAACGGAGATCTAAACAACAACATTCCTCTCGCAGTTAAGGTATTGAAAGTAGAGATCACTGGTCCGGGAGGGTCCATCGATTGGAATGCTTATCCAAAAAGCTATCAACAAATTTTTTCTGCTGGCCCGCCACCGAAAGATCCTGAAGAACGTAAGCACTATACAAAAAAATTACTTAACCGCTTTGTCAGTCGGGCTTTTCGTCGACCAGTTAATAAAGAGACCCTCGATCGACTCATCGATTTAGTAAGAACGAAAGAATCATCGCCAAGTGGGACCTATGAAAGCGGGATCAGATTAGCCCTGACTGCGGCACTAAGCTCCCCAGCTTTCCTGCTCCGCGGCGAAGAACCAATTAATGAAAACAATAAGGAGCAAACAATCGATGAATACTCCCTCGCATCTCGCTTATCATACTTTCTATGGAGTTCCACTCCTGACGCACCGCTCCTGAAACTCGCCGCTGAAGGAAAACTTCGAAGTAACCTTAGAATCACAATTGACCGGATGCTGAAAGAATCAAAATCGGACAGATTTATAGAAAATTTCGTCGGGCAGTGGCTACAAACACGTGATGTAGAGGGGAAGTTTTTTGATACCCCTCGCATTCTCGGCATCGATGATGGGAACAAGGCCCGTCAAATTTTCAATCTATTCACGCGGCAGGACATGAAACGAGAAACCGAATTATTCTTTAGTCATATCCTCAAGGAAAACCGACCAGCGATCGAGTTAATTACTGCCAATTACTCATTCATTAATGATCGACTCGCAAAATTTTACGGCATCAATGGATTTGAGGGTAAGGAATTTCGCAAGATTAGCTTCGAAGGAAAATCTCGGCCCGGTGGAATTCTCACTCATGGCAGCTTTCTCATTGTAACCTCTAATCCGACCCGAACTTCACCAGTTAAGCGCGGACTTTTCGTAATAGACAACCTCCTCGGCGTTCCTAATTCGTCGGCACCTCCTAATGTGCCAGAACTGGAAGAGACTCGTCAAAAAATTGGCAAAAATGCAACAATGAAAGAGCTCATGGAACTTCATCGTGCCAAACCATTGTGCCGCTCGTGTCATGCCAGAATGGACCCTATCGGCCTTGCCCTAGAGAACTACAATGCGATTGGCCAACATCTCGAAAAAAAAGGTACTGAAGGTTTCGACACATCAGGTGTCCTTGTCACTGGGGAAAAGTTTGAAGGAATACCTGAACTTAAAAAAATCATAGCAGGACCGCGAAAGAAAGATTTTCATCGATGCCTAACAGAGAAACTTTTCACTTATGCAATCGGAAGAGGAGTCGAATACAATGATAGTCCAATTATATACAGCATTATCAAAGAGGCTGAAAATAAGGGCGGAGGATTAAAAGAATTCATTTATGCCTTAATTGATAGCATACCATTTCAGAGAAGACGGGCGGAAAATGCAAATTGACCTTGCTTATCTATTAAGCTATTGCGAAATTAAGTAGACTTGATGTAATCATGAGTTCGCGAATTGAACAGATTGGACGTAGACGATTTCTGCGGGGAATAGGTGCCAGCGTAACTCTTCCCTCAATGAGCTCAATGGCCATTGAAACCGAGGACGTTAAGAAAGGCACAACTGCTACCGGAGCACCTCTACGCACGGCTTACCTTTACGCTCCTAACGGAGTCATTCTTGACAAGTGGAGGCCAGAAGGATTTGGAACTGATTTTCACCTCAATCAATCCATGAAACCATTAGAAGGGTTTCGTAACGACCTGCAAATCATAAAAGGATTCGATCAATTAAATGGCAGCCCAGGGCGTGATGGTGCTGGTGATCACGCTAGAGCCAACGCAACTTTTCTCACTGGCGCTCGCCCTCTGCGGACTTCGGGAGCCAATATTAGAGTAGGCATATCAGCTGATCAATTAGCCGCTAATTTCCTAGCCAAAGAAACCCGATTATCCTCCCTCGAACTTTCCTGTGAGAGAGTGCGTAATTCTGGCAGTTGTGATGCAGGATACTCATGCGCTTATCAATATAATATTTCATGGCGGTCCGCAAATAAACCAATGAGCCCTGAGTCTAACCCACGATTGGTCTTCGAACGACTTTACGGTGTTGGTACTGCCGAGGAACAAGCAGCCAATTTAGAACAGCGCCGAGCTGAGAAACGTTCGATCCTAGATTTCGTTCGTGATTCCGCTCGCAAAATGGAAAATAGTCTGGACCGGACTGACAAAGAGAAGCTCGATGAGTATCTAACTGGAATACGTGAGGTGGAAAAGAATATCGAAAGAGCCGAGAAACTTGGACCCCCACCTGCACCGGGACGAGTGGCTCCTGATCATGGAGTCCCGCGCAACTATCGAGAACATATCAGGATTCTCTTTGATATGATGATACTCGCTTTCAAAAGCGATTCGACTAGAGTAGCTAGCTTCCTGATCGGCCATGACGGGAGCAATAGGAGCTTTAAGGACATCGGAGTTAGTAGCGGTCACCATGACCTTTCACATCACGGAAACAATCAAGAGAAAATGGATCAAGTGAGTTTAATTGATCGCTTTTACATTGAAGAATTTGCCTATTTTCTTGAGCAGATGAGTGCGGCTAAGGACATCGATGGACACTCTCTTCTTCACAATTCAATGATAGTATGGGGAAGCGGCCTCTCAGATGGAAATCAGCACTCGCATAAGGACCTTCCTATCATTTTAGCAGGTCACGCAGGAGGAAAATTTCAAACAGGCCGTCATTTTGATGTTGGAGCTAAGCCACTGAACAACCTGTTCGTCAGAATGCTCGAAGAAGTCGGACTTCCCAAAGCTCAGTTTGGTGACTCAACAGGTTCCGAAAACCGAGTATAGGGTTTCAGAAAATATATTGAATGTCCTTTTGTTCTCTACTCGCCTGAAGATTTTTTTTGACGAAAATGAGGCGCATTCTTTTTTGGAATCCATTTCCTCAGTTCCTTCTTGGTTTCGGCGTACCTAGAATCTGCCGCCAAATTGTGTAACTGATTAGAGTCATTTGACATATCATATAACTCTTCCCCACCTTTATTATACCGAATGTAATAAAACTTTTCGGAACGGACTGCATGGTTAGAACCGTGCCAATGCGGAGAATGAGTTATCAATGCCGGGTAAGGCCAATCAGCTTGAGGGTTACTTAACAATGGGGCAATGCTACGACCTTCAATTTCCTGATTCTTGGGAAGACCACAAAGATCAATAAGCGTAGGATAAAGATCGATTAAACTGACTGGCCGTTTGCAGTTATCGTTGAAAGGTTTACCTCCTAGACCCTTTGGCAGTTGAATTATAAGTGGTGTCCGTGTGGTCTGTTGCCAAAGCGCGGATTTAGCGAAGGTTTTTTCACAGATGTCATAACCGTGATCTCCCCATAAGACTACAATAGTATCATCCCTATAACGACTATTGTTGAGCGCATTAAGAACATGCCCAACACAATCGTCGGCAAAAGAACCTGCAGCAAGGCAACCCTGAACTGCCTCTCTCCATTTTCCACTCTCACGTATAATCTCAGCCGCATCTCCAATCATCCTACGTCCCCCTGGCGGGACATCATCTATGTCATTGGTTAGATGTTGAGGTAATTGAATCTTATCCAAAGGATGAATATCAAAATATTTTTTTGGGACATGCCATGGCAAATGAGGTAAATAAATACCGCATCCTAGAAAGAAAGGCTTTTCATGTTTGCGTTTTAAGAATTCTGCAGCCCCAGCTGCGGTCCTCCAGTCAGCCGACTGCTCCTTTGGCTTCTCGAGCGGTTCCCAGTCAATGAGCCTCGCAAGGATCGGGTTTGAAAACTTTTCCTTAAGGCCATGAGTGTACCGTCTCGAAGGCTCAGGGCGAGGCGTTCCCTGACCTAGGGAGTACTGCTCGTCCCAGGAACTTGGATCAGAAAATTTACCTTTCGGCTGATGAAATAATTTCCCACCCCCGAAGGCTTTGTATCCATGCTTACGAAAGTATTGAGGCAGAGTGACCCAGTCCTTATATTTTGGAAGGTCCCTGAACCAATTAAGGTTACCATAAATACCAGTAGTGGATGGACTAAGGCCTGTCATCACTGCGGTTCTGGAAGGGCTGCACAAAGGTGCAGCGCAATAAGCATGTTCAAATAATACACCACGCCTGGCTAAAGCATCTATGTTCGGCGTTTTCGCCTGCGGATGACCACCTAAACATCCGACCCAGTCATTCAAGTCATCGACAGAAATGAATAAAATATTTGGTCTACTTTTGCTTGCATTATCACTTTGCTGCTCCGGCTTATTCTGTTCTTCAGCCTCAGATAGAATACTCAAGAATAATCCAAAAGTTATTAGTGAAACAGTATAAATCATTGTCTTCAATATTGATTAATTGGAATTCACAATGAACTCCTCAAAGATGGATTCCGCTATCATCTTCATCTTTAATTTTTCTCAATCGCTCTGGACTCCATCATCTTCAGGGATGCCATAGACCGATACCACATCAAGCGGATCAAGATTGATCCAGCAAAAAGAATTATCTTTAACGAGCGCTCGCTTACCATCAAGCATCAGCCAATCAGCACGTAAACGAGAACCTGATTTAGTATGCAGTTCAAAGTTTGCCCCATTCTTATTAAAATTCCTAAGCTTAATAAATTTCACCTGTCCATTTCTATAATCTTTTTTTCCTAGGAGCGGTGATCTCATCCTAAGAAAATTCCGATCAAAAGAAACGAGTGTTGACTCGAAAAAATCTCCTCCTCCCAACATACAACCAGGGTCCCATTCCAATAACTCTTTATAATGTAATGAACTGATCGGAGATAGTTGCAAACCGCCGACATTCTTTCTCGGTATTCTCAATTCCTTCCCTTCAAGGTAAATAATTTTTACTGACTTGTCATCTACCTCGGAGATTGTACCTGACAGGAAAGATCCACCTTTCAAGAAAACTCCGGTTCCTGGCGCACTGATCTGACTTTCACGACTAGATCCTTGGTAAAACCGATCTACCTCAATCAATCGCTTAGCTCCTCCTGGCGGAGTCCATGAAAGGACTACAACTGCGAGTACCTGCCCATCAAAATAATCCAGCCTGATCGGATAGCGCCGACGAGCCTCAAGCTCAATTACCCCAATATGTTCGCTTTCAGCCTGCGGGCGCCAACGGTCAATGACTGGTCTCCCGTCAACAAAGAGCCTTGCCCCATCATCACTGCGAAGATGAAAAGTATAATTACCCTCGTTGAGTGTCTCAATTTCTCCCTCCCATCGAACGCTGAATCTATCTGCTGGGATACCAGACATCGGCGCAGCCCTTCCCCAGCGGAAATTAATTTGAGCATCAACCCGCTCAATCATCTTACCGCTTAGTTCTGGCGTACTGTAATAATGTCCCCTTAGTCCAGGGACACTCTTCAAAACCTTAGGGTTACCTTCCCTTTGCATGCGAACTTCCTTTAACTGCTCTGCTGTGAACTGATGCTGCGCATTACCATCTATCTCCGTTAGGATCATCGTCTCACGCTCGAAACGGACCCACCCCTCAAGATTCTCCCCGTTCTTCATCTCGGCCATTCCTCGCAACTGAGCCCCCTCTGGCACCTGAGCCATAGCCATTACCGCGAATAAGAATTTTAAGACAACAAAAGTACAGAATTTTTGCATTCTTAAATTAAAAGATTGGAGTTAGGGAGAGTGCAATTCATGTACTTTCTAAAACAATGCTTTAATTGGATTCCCTCTACTCGCTGGAGATGTGAACCCATCGAGCCCAAGGGGTGATGCCGGATTGATATTCATCGCTGCAAATAGCGTTGCAGTGAAATCCTCTAACGTTACCGGATTGGACTTTACGTAAGCTGCCTGTTTGTCTGATTCTCCGTAGACGCAACCTCCCTGAATCCCTGCTCCGGCAATCATCGCTGAATAGCAATTAGGCCAGTGGTTCCGACCGATTCGCTTGGCACCTTTACTGATCTTGGGAGTGCGACCAAACTCTCCTACCAATACAACAAGGGTAGTGTCAAGTAGGCCACGGTCCTTAAGATCTTCAAGCAAAGTCGCGACTGCCTGGTCAGTCCGAGGCAGCGCAAAGGGAAGTCCATTCCATCCATTTTCAAAAATACCAACATCAGCATTGCCGTGCATGTCCCAGGTTTCAACGCTAACAAATTTCTCACCTGCCGCGAGTCCTGTCCATGCAGCAACATTGACCAATCTCACACCCGATTCGATGAGTCGCCGTGCAAGTAATAAGTTCTGACCCAAAGGATTCCTACCATAACGGTCTCTAACTTTTTCGCCCTCCCTTTCAATATTAAAGGCCTCCTTAGCTTCTTTCCCATACAGCAGATCAAAGGATCTCTGTTGGTGAGTTTCAAATGATTCAAATTCTAGTGTATTTGCCACTGGTGAAGACCTTTGAGCTGACTTCAGCAAGTCTAATCGATTTTGCAGCTGTTCTTCGGATAAATCTTTGGGCGAATCAAACGCTCTTACTCGAAATTGAGTCGAAGCTGGGTTGTCATCATGCTTCTCACCAATCAGCATGGGAGCATAGGCCGCGCCCAATCGTCCGCCTGTCAGATAAGTATGATCAGGAGGAGCCGCTCCTCCTCCAAATTTCTGCAACCATACGTGGTCAGGAATACTTGCACTTGAGGGCCTCAACTTCGCAACCATCGCTCCAAAAGAAGGGTCATCAATTGCAGGTTGTTCACGACCAGCCAGCAACATAGAATTGGCTTTTTTATGATCTGATTGATTATGCGTCATCGAACGAATGACTGCGTATTGCTCGGACAATTTTGCCAGACGCGGCATTAGTTCACAAATCTGAAAGCCAGGAGTCGCCGTCTTAATTGGTTTATAAGGACCACGAACCTCCTGCGGGGCATTGGGTTTCATATCCCAAGAATCGAGCTGACTTAACCCGCCATACTGATGAATAAATATGCAAGACTTGGCAGGAGCACCTGAACCCGTGTTTTCTTCAGCATGAAGCAAGTCGGGTAATGTTAACCCCATGGCACCAATACCCCCCAACTGCATCAGACGCCTTCTCGAGAGACGCGTCTGAGAACAATGGCCTAACTGAGACATTTACTAGAGGTTGGATACAGCGATTTGCTGTAAATATTTTTCCTCTGGCAACGTGCGCGTTTTTTGTAAATGTCGATAAATTTTATCAGCGTCCTTCTTCTTAACTTTCTCTGCAAATTTTAAGCAATAACTGGCTGCCTTGATACGCGAAAACCCTTTCTCATTCTGATCAGCTTTCAGAAAAGATTCAAGTGTGGAGGAGTCACCGATCTGAGTCAATCCCCACAGACCCAGCAGCCGGCATTCATCATCTTTATTTACTATAGCTTCAAGAAAAAATTCCTTCGATGACTCATCAGCTAACTCAGCCAGACCATGCAAAACATTACGATAAAGAATCGAATTATTCTTAACTTTCGGCAATGCCTTACGGAATTGCTCAGAGGAACCTTTTCCTATGGCAATGAGAGCCTGAGCTGCGTCATCAGCAATGCCCGCAACAACCAAGAACGCTCCAATCGCAGGAACTACTTCCTCCCCACCACAGATCTGCAACTGACGAATAACAAATGCCTTTACCCTGTCAGGATGATCCTCTGAAAGCGCCTTCG
>CACJBM010000056.1 GCA_902591645.1 uncultured Verrucomicrobiota bacterium
GCTGGTCCAGCACGGCTCAATACTGCCGGGCCGGATTCCGTAATTCGGTGGGAATCAAAAGCAACTCCGCCGAGTTTGCGAATGTCGGATTCCGTGTTGTGCTGACCAACAAACACGTATCGGGGAATAAGAAATGAAGAAGAGTTGTACGGCCGCTATCTTTCTCTCGTTCACGCTCCAGGGATTGGCCGCGAAGCCCGACGTCCAAGGGTATCGGAAACTCGTCGCTCCCCTGATCGAGAGCTACTGCATGGATTGCCACGACAACGATACCTCCAAGGGGGACCTCTCCCTTGAGGGAATTCAGGGAAACTTGGTAGACGGACCCGATCTCGATCATTGGGAAAAGATCCTTCATCAGTTGGAGCTCGGCCAAATGCCGCCCAAGAAAAAACCCCAGCCCACCACCGCCGAACGCCACAGTCTCGTTCAATGGATCCGGGCCGAATTCCTAAAGGGTGGGCGGAATCCGGAAAACAAATTGCTACGGCCTGGGGCAGGCAACTACGTGAAGCACGAGAGGCTTTATGGTAACGAGGACTTTGGTCCTGCTTCATCACCACCCCGCATCTGGCGGATTCGACCCTCGGTCTACGAATCCGGAATCCGGGCGATCGCAAAGAACGGCAAGTATGTGCTGCCATTCACTCTGAAATCCGGTGGTCACGGCTTCCGCGACTATGACAATCAGTATCGCCTCGCCGGGGCGGACCTTTCCCAGTTGATGGCTAACAGTGCCACCGCCGCCAAGCAGTTGACCGAAGTGCGCTTCAGCAATGGCAAAGCCTCGAAAGGCAACTCCACGCCAGCCCAGCTCTTTGACCTCATCTACCCGGAGGAAGTGTCGCCTGCCGAAGGTAAGATCGACGCCGCCATCCAGTGGCTCTACGATCGCGTTCTCCTCCGGTCCCCGACGCCCGAGGAGCATATACGGCTCCGTACTTTCGCGATGAAAAGCATGAAGTCCGACGGCAAACTCCTCGGGGCACGCAACCTGATCTCCGCCGTCCTGCTAAAGCCCGAGGCCCTCTACCGCTCCGAACTCGCCCAAGGCGAGCCCGACGAGCATGGACGGGCTCTGTTGGCGCCCCGTGAGATCGCCTATGCCTTGGCCTATGCCCTGACCGACACGCGACCGGACGCCACCCTGCTCAAGGCAGCCTCCGCAGGCCAACTGGACACGCATGAAGAAGTCGATGCCCAGGTCCGGCGCATGCTGGAAGACCCCAAGCTGCGCAAGCCACGAATCCTCGGTTTTTTTCGCGAGTATTTCGAATACGGCGGGGCAATCGACATATTCAAGGACGAAGCTCTGAACCGAAACCACGTGCCTGAGGTCCTGGTAAGTGATACCGACCGGCTCATCCTGCATTTCTACGAACAGGACAAGAATGTCCTACGAGAACTGCTCACCACCAACAAGAGCTTCGTCCAGTATGGCATTGACTCGAAAACAAAGAAACCAACCCGTGCCCAGGCAAAAAACCTTGGCGCCCACCTCGCCTACAGCCTGCCGCCCGACTGGAAATGGATTCCCAACCAACCAGTTCCTCTGCCCCGTTCCCAACGTTCCGGCATCCTGACACAACCCGCCTGGCTGGTCGCCAAGAGCGGAAACTTTGACAATCATGCCATCCACCGCGGCATCTGGGTGCGTAGTAAACTCCTCGGCGGCATCATCCCCGACCTGCCGATCACAGTGGACGCCCAGCTCCCCAACGACGACACCCTCACCCTTCGCGAGAAAATGAAAGTCACCGAGCAGGCTTATTGTTGGAAGTGCCACCAAAACACCAATCCTGTCGGTCTCCCCTTCGAGATGTTCGACCATTTTGGACGCTGGCGCACCAAGGAACTTGGAAAGCCGGTCGACACCAGGGGAGCAATCACCAACAGCGGAGTCAAAGGGCTCAACGCCGACGTGTCCAATGCAGTGGACATGATGCACAAGCTGGCCGACTCGCCCCACGTCCGCCAAGTCTTCGTCCGCCACGCCTTCCGCTACTTCATGGGCCGTAACGAAACACTCCGCGACGCCTCCACCTTGCGCCGAGCTGACGAGGCCTATGTCAAGAGTGAGGGTAGCATGAAACAGCTTATTACTTCCCTGCTCACCAGTGACTCTTTTCTCTACCGCAAAGCGAAAGCCTCCAAGCCATGAGACTCACCCACACATCGATCCCATTACTCATCATTCTTTCTTTCTCAGCCTTGCTGTCCACACTTTCCTTTGTTGGGGAAACGATTGCCGAGGAGGAAGCGTGGAAGCTGGGATGGCCCACCATGCAGGGGCCGCATGGCAACTACCAAGCGCCGCAGACCGGAGCCAAACTGGTCGACGACCTATCTAAGGCCCGATTAGTCTGGGAAAGTGAGACCAGAGATTTTGGTCGGGCCAAGCACACCACCGGTTCCTTCAAGGGGAAGACACCACGGGACCGAGCCCAAAAGATCCGTGACATCCTCGGATCCAACCCGAAGAACACGCCGGGTGGCTGGGCAGCGCCAATCGTCGCCGAGGGCAAGGTGTTCGCCACCACCTTCAAGCCTGCCGGCAAGCTGTACGACGTCATGGTTCACCCAGCCAACGAGGAAGAAAAGAATAACCCGACCACGGCCAAGGGTCACCTCGAGGCGGATGATCTGCTCATCGCATTGGACGCCAAGACGGGCAAGACCCTATGGCGAGCCGCCGAACCGGGCGGCTTCGTGTGGGGAGTGGGCAAACGGATGGGCTTTCAGGTCGCCCCCGTCTACCGCGATGGAACAATTTTCAGTATGGGAACCACTGGCCGTCTCTTTGCCTATCGAACATCCGACGGGAAGAAACTCTGGCAGACGAAGCCGGAGGAAAGAATGATTGAAGAACGGAAAAAGCATCTCGCCCGATCGTACGTCCTACAAGCATCGACCAGCTACGGTTGGTTACAGTCATTGGTCTATGCGAAAAACACCCTCGTGGTTCCCCGCCAAACCAACCTGATCGGAATCGATCCCTCCACCGGAATGCAGAAATGGAAACTACCAGAAATCATCTCCCGCTGGAGCACTCCGACCGTCTGGCAGCATGAAAAGAAGGAGTATCTGCTCTGCGCCACCGGCGGCAAGCCGGGCGAAGCCCGGTTGAACCTCGTCGATCCCGCCACAGGTAAGGTACTCTGGACGGTGAACGGGCTGCACTCCACCCAGTTCAACCTTGCCCCTTCCGCCAACCACGTTCTGGTCAATGTCGGCAGCAAAATCATGAAGGAGAATCCCAATGGTTCTTCCCCTAAGAATGGCGACGGGGAAGCCCCCTTCGGGTTACTAGGAGCCTATCGGATCACACCCAAGGGAGCCACCCGCACCTGGACCCTGCCGGACCAACCACATTTCCTCACCCCCACCTGGAGTGATAGTCTTGCCCGCCCACGCACGTTGATCCGTAACGGCTACGTCTACCACACCACCGGCGGGCCGGACAAGACCACCGACCGGCGCTTCATCATCGCAAGGGAGGACACCGGCGAAATCCTGGCCGACGAGCCTCGGGAGAACGATTTCTGGTTTCAATTGATTGAGGACAAGCTTTTACACTGCATCGACTGGTCCCACGGCAGCCGGGCCGCCTTCAACCTCTACTCGGCAGATCCAAAAAACTTCCGGAAACTTTCCGGACCATGGAAACCCAAGGAGCCCCTGACCACCAGTTACCAAGTCCTGATGGAGCCACCCGTCATCGCCGGACATATCTACTGGCGCACTGAAACCGGCACCATTGTTTGCTATGATTTACGTAAGGAATAATAATATAATGACCCATTCTTTCATGAAATTCGTTGGCCAATTGATAGCCGTCCCAATGTCTTTGCTATTGGCGATGGGGCCAGCCGGGGGAGCCACGGCCGCATTTTGCGGAAAGGTGACCGCAGTAAAGCCGGCTTCGCCCAAGCAGAAGGATACGCTCACTCATTTCACGGTCCAGATCGATTACTACGACTACATCAGCCGGGGGAAGTTTGGGCGCCAATCGAAAGTCGGCGAGTCCATTGACCAGAGGGTGCTTAAACTCGGCTCGGTATGCGTGATCAATGGGCGCATGGTGAATGCAGCCACTTTTTCCAAAGCTATCCGGCCGGGTCTGTGGGGCTATTTCTACGAGACCACCTGGTTGGACCTTCAGACCACTCCGAATTTTCAGTGGGGTGAGGTGATGGCATTCGGTAAGGATGCATTTACGCTGCGCATCCACCGCACCCACAAGGACGTTCACATTGAGACCAATCCCCCGGTGGAAGTGAAGGTTCCTTATGATGCGAACGTCTCGTTCAGGTTGGAAGACAAGCCAACCGATGCAACCACCGCGCTCAAGCCGGGGAACTGGGTGCAAATCCATGAACCACGTCCCCAGATGATCGCCCTGTGGAATGCGGACACGACTTACGATCCCGCCGAACAGCAACCGGTGGAGCAAGGCAAACGCGGACTGGCCAATGACCTCACTTGCCGGGCAGTGTTGGGCAAGGTCGCCACGAAGACTCCGGACAAAGTATTGGACCTCTCGGCTCAGGTCACCTGCGACCGCTGGCTCAAGGGCAAGAAGGAAAACCTAACCTTGAACGCCAAAAAGACCTCCTTCGTCCTCGACGGCAAGCTCGCCCCCCCCCAAGATCGCCGCCGTGGCGGGACGCGAGGCCGTGCTCTGCCATTATCGCTCGGAAAAAATCCCCCACAAAATTTTGGTTCGTTCACATGATGATACAATCCGTGGAAACATCGTCGCCATGAACGAAAATACGATGCGTGTTGCGACGGCTAAGAATGCTGTCCAAGTTAATCTGGACAAGGGTGCCCGATACCAGGTCGATGGCTTGCCGGCTGACTGGAAAGCGGTGGCCAATAAAGGAGGCGAGGTCGTCATTTACCCCAAGCGGGGACGTACCATCATTGCCTTCACGCCGATTCAACCGGAATGAAATACCGCCAGATTATTCACTACAAAATCATATCCATATTCTCCACAGGATTACTCCGAAAGATAAAGATTCGCTAGGGTTTCTTAAGAGGCCAGATTTTCACTCCGCTCTTGGTGCCTCCAACGAGCCGGTTCCCATCCGGACTGAAGGCAATGGATGTCACGGCTTCCTTTTGACTGTCCAAGGTTAACAGCTTCTTACCGGTGGGCAGATTCCAGACAATGAGCGTCTTGTCCTCGCTCGCGGAGGCGACGCGTCTTGAATCAGCACTTATTGCGACCATGTTGATCTCATCCGAATGTCCCTCCAGACTCAGGAGGGACTTTTCGAGGGCAGCATCCCAGATCTTGACCACTGCATCCCAGCCTCCAGAAACGAGTAACTTGCCATCAGCACTGAAGCAGACAGAGCTAACTGCATCATCGTGAGCCAGTACAGTCTTGATTTCCTCACCAGTCGATGAATTCCAGAGCTTCAATTGCTTCTCACCACCCGCGGAGACAATGCGTTTCCCGTTGGAGCTAAAGGCGACCGAAGTGATATCATACTCGTTATCGTGGGAGAGGGTCAGCAGGGATTCCCCGCTGGCGACATCCCAGACCTGCAAGGTATCATCCGCACTACCCGATACAATGCGCTTACCATCCGGGCTGAACTCGATCGAGGTCACTTGATCCTTATGACCTGTAAGGGTTTTGACATTCTTACCGCTTCCGGCATTCCAGATCTTGAGGGTGTGATCCCAACCGCCGGATACTATTTTTTTCCCATCCGGACTGACAGCAACCGAACTAAGTGCTGCGGAGTGCCCTTCAAAAACCCGAATTTGCTTACCGGTGTGCGAATCCCAGATTCGAATTGTCTTATCTTCCCCACCGGATATAATCCACTTGTCATTAGGACTGAATGCAACTGTGGTGACCCACCCCTCGTGTCCTTTGAGAGTAATGACAGCCGGCTCAACAGCGTGGACAGGGAAGAACACCGCACCTCCCACCACGCCAAGCAGGAACACGCATGCCGTTATCGATTTCACTGAATTAGACTAGCAAATCTCCGATTGGGTCGGCGCTTTCCTTGAACGAATTCACCGGGCAACCGAGTTGTTGAAGAATTGTAAGATAAAGGTCGGACATGGGTCGCTTGTCCTTGGGCCACTTGACGTGCTGGCCATGCTTGAAGCCCAGGGCCTTGCCTCCGGCAAGGATGGTGGGAAAGCTTGATCCGACGTGACTAGCTGTCTGAGCGCCCCCAAAGAGGATGGCAGTATGGTCGAGAAGGGTTCCCTCAGATGCCCGGATACCCTTGAGCTTGTCCATGAAACGGGCCATGCAGGCGCACAGCATTTCATCCCGGTAGCTTAAGGCAATGACGTCCGGGTTGTCCGCGCCTCGATTGCCGCCTCCTTTGTGATGAACGTCATGGGTACCGCGAAGCCGGGCCCCTGCCTTGTTGGCCCAGACCTTGTAGTCATCGTAATTCGGACCAGCCTCTCCACCGAGGCACTGGGTGGCGACGCGTGTCATATCTGTCTGGAAAGCCAGCACGATCAGGTCAGTCATCAATTCGACATGCTCTTGGAAGCTGTTCTTGACCTCCCGTTCCAGCCGAACCTCAGACTCATTGAATTTTGGCCGACCTTCTTCGAGGATAGCCTCAGTCTGGATCAGTCGTTTCTCGACATCGCGTACCGAATGCAGATACTGATCAATACGTTCCTGGTCAATTCGCCCGAGCTTTCGCTTGATATCCTTAATACCTTCCATCGCAGAATCGAGAATACTGCGATTGAGCGCTAGGCGGGTCTGCTTCTTCTTGATTTCCGCGCGGTCCGCTGGCGGAAAAAGGCGCTCGAAAACCTTCCGGTAATCGGCAGTCGCAGGAATATCGACACCCAACGAATTGCGGGAAAGGGTCGTCGTGCCTACACCGTTAGTCCATGACATTACTAATGAGTTTAAGTAGGTCGGTCCGAGATGCTTAGCAGCCACCTGGTCAACAGAAATGGTATTGGTTTTGGTGCCCGGGATTAGATTGATGTTGTGACCGGTCAACCAGTTGTAAGGATGAACGTGACCACTAATGCGCCCCTTTATATGGGATAAACCGGTAAGCACAGAAAAATGGTCACGATGATGCGCCAATGGCTTGTGTGAAGGGGCAATGGTGTATTTCGGGCCGGTATCCTTGGGAAACCAATTGTATTGGCTAATTGCTCCTGGAATATAAAAACAGGCAAAACGTGAAGGATCCTTACCCTTCAATTCTGCTGCCAGTGTCTTTTGTCCAAGACTTTCTAGGAACGGCAACGCAAGTGTTGCACCAAAACCTCCAAGTACCGTACGGCGATTCAATGGATGGTCTCTTTTCATAGCTCAAGTTTTCTTTAGTTCTTATTGATAATGTTGCTCTTATACAGGAATAAAGTCAAAGCATTCAATGCTCTAGTGCTCAAGGAAAGCTTCCGTTTGAAACACCGCCAGAAGCATTTCCCGTAGCGGGTATCCTTTTGCAGCATTCTTTTTCATGATTTCATCAATCTCCGCCATGTCATCAATGTCAGGTTGACGCCCTGTTGCATAAAGCATGAATTTTTTCATTAAACCCTTTACGAGGTCTTTTTGATAGTGCTTCAAGATGACCTTGCGAAACTCATTATAATTTTGGTACTCTTCACCACCGGGCAACCTTCCTGCCGTATCTACAGGCCGTGTATTACCTTTTCCCCGCCACGCCATCTTGCCATCAAGTTCATCCACCGCATAGGAAGCATACTCCACGTCTCGCCATCGTCCGCTCAAGTCAAAATTCTGGAAGGCAAACCCGATTGGATCGAGCTTGATGTGACATACCGCGCATTTGGCATCCTCGGCATGAAAGGCCATCAATTCTCTGGTAGTCATGTGTTTCAGATCTCCCTTTGATGGATCCAGTTCCGGGACCTCGAGTGGCGGCAGTTGCGGAGGATCATCGAGAATATGCCGTGCCACCCAGGCACCTCGATAAATTACCCAGTTTTCGCCCATCCAAGTCAGCATGGATTGAATGCCCGCATGTGACATGATCCCTCCCCCGCGCTTATCATCTCTGCTCAGGGGCACTTTGCGGAGACGCGTACCTTGAATTCCATCATACCCGTAATGTCGGGCAAGGGCTTCATTCATCATTGTCCAGTCACTCTCAACCAATTCACGAGCAGGCCGGTTATCGGAAAGAAGCCTCTGAAAATACCTCAACGTCTCTTCTCGCATCGAGTCTTGCAAGTGCGCACGAAATTTGTAGCTCGCCATACCAAGGCGATCGTCCACCAGCGTGATGGGCTGTTCCATTTCCAGCCACTGCGTGACAAAAGGACGAATGAAAGCATCAAAACTCCTTTTATCGTTCAGCAGGCGCCCTGCTTGTGCACGAATCACCTGGTCATTACGGATTTCACCTGAGGCGGCAAGTTTGAGCAACTCTTGATCAGGAGGGGCACCGAGCAGCATGAAACTCAAGCGGGAAGCAACGGCATAATTCGCTCTCTTCCTGTCCTGATGAGCAGTGGAATCAAGGTATCGGAAAGGAGGGCTAAGCAAAACAGACTGAAAGGTAGAACGGAGAGCATTATCAAAGCTCATCCCATCCGTGCGCAGCTGCTTGTAAAAAGCCATGAATCGGCTGCGTTCCGTCTTTTCTACCTTTCGGCGATAGGCTCGACTCATCCACAATTCGAGCAATTTCTCAGCACTTTGCAGAGAGTCAGTGATTTCGCCAATATCAACATCCCAGTCAGCAGGCGGCCAAGCCGCAACATAGTGGGGCTCGACTTCAATGCGTTGAAATGCCACGAATGGTATGGGTTGTTCTGCGGGCTTACGAAGTTTTTTCTTGTCCCAGGCGGGGCGATAGAGCCCTGCACCGTTTGGCAGCTTGTCGGGCTTGGATCGATCTTCGTTTTGAAAACCCTTGACCTCGTAGGCAACCGGAACGCGGGGCGTGAACCCAAAAGAAAGCCCTTTACTGCTCTTTATCGCGTCTTCCACCTGCACGTGGTATTCAAGTTCGACAGGCCCTGTGATTTCCTGCCGGTCATGAATACGTCCACCAATCTTTACCTCGAGAACAGGATTGGGAACACCGGAGAAATTGCTGTAGGAAATAATACTGACCCTCACCCGGGAGAGACCTCTTTGCCCTGGAGGATAAGGGACGCTGAACATACTGCTGGTGCGATCCCCCGGCCAACGTGTTTCGCCCAAAGCACCCAGCCCGGGTTTGGCGATTCGTGGCAACTTGCCAAGGGTAAGCCCGTCTTTCTTCCAGGAGTCAAAGGCTCGGTGAGGATCCTTCTCCACATTCACGAGATCGACTTTGTAGATCTTGCTAGGAGCAGGTTCCAGGAAGCGAATTCCGTCCACGGCGCGGCGAGTGACTTCCATCATCTGATTCACCGAGTCCGCCGCATCCTGCAAGGCTTCCGCGCCGATATCGAATCCGTTCACCTTTCCATCCCCGGGAATACTGTAGGCAAAATCAACATTCAAGCCTGTGACATCCCTCAAGGCATTTCCGAATTCACGACGATTGAGGCGCCGGGTGCTGCCTGCCCCGAGCGCCCGTTGTTCCTTTACGATCCATTTCAGAAATCTGGCCTTATCTGACGCATTGAGCTGAGGTTCATCCTCCGGAGGCATCTCGCCATGTGAAAGCTGCTCGTGAATCTTCGTCCAGAGGTGCCTGTCGGAAACCTGAAAACCACGCACACCGTCAAAACGCAGGCGGGCCTTCTGTCTGTCCGGGCCGTGGCAACCCACGCAATGCTTCTCCATCAATGGCGCCAGGTGATCCTTGAAGGTCTTGATGTCGACGCCCGCAAGTTCCCCGGAAGTCTGCATTCTCGGGCCCGTGGGTTTCTTTTCCACCTTTTCAGGATCGGACGTAGCGGGCTCGTCGGTTTCTCCAGTGGACTTGGCGACCACCGACTTCTTGCCTTCGAGGACGATCACGTCGTCGATCGAGCTCTTGAGAAAACCCGTCTTGCTGCATCCGGTGGTAACGAACCGGATGGTATCGATCGGCCCCTTGTTTTCGAGGGGAATGTCTGGATAAGTTTTGCCGTTGAAGCCCACCGCGTAAGTGCCTGCGTCAAGATCGACCTCCAGCGTGACCACGGGGTTATCCACCAAGGTATTCTTCGCCCTCGAATCGTTGGCCATGAACAGATTATGAAACTTCATGTCATTGAAATAGCCAAATGATCCAGGCTCTTCGCCCCCGATCAGGTCGCGACCGCCCCAGACCAAGTTCACTCCGACGCCCTTGGCCAAGTCCCGTTCGTAGATCAGCGACTTGGGCATCTCGGCGCTGTTGCCCAACTGCATGTAAAAGCCCCAGGTCCCTTCGTCTTTCCTCAGCCAGTCAAACCGGAATGAAACCTTGAAGGAACCTCCTTCCCACTTCGGAAACGTCCGACTGGCGCGCGGCCGGAACTCACCATCATCCAATTGAAAATGGAGCGCCTTGCCCTTCAACGCCGCCGTTCCACTGGTCATCCAGCCGCTCCCCACCACCTCGGCATCCGCCCGGTTGAAATCATCCTTGAAGATCACTTGCCCGTCAGCGGCATACAAAAGGGAACAGCACGTAACCATACCCAAGACGGCGGTCATAGTGAACGGACGTGATGCAATCATAAAAGCTTTCCCTTAAGAGTAAATGGCGATTGTGGCTTGGTTATCAAGCAATATTGAATCCAATGGGACGACTTAAAGCTTTTCGGCCCGTTTCTTCGTTTTTAAATTCTTCGGTAAGCGTGATTGTCGTCATCGGGGTCATTTTTTCTTTGACCGGGGCGGAGTCTTCCAGTTCGGATCAGGTTCATGAGATTGATCTAATAAATTTTTAGCGTGCTTGACCAGATCGGGTCTGCGTTTGGCATGATCCTTTTTCTCTTCATGGTCAAAAGAGAGATCGTATAGCTGTATTGGGCCAGTGAACATTGGTTTGCGAATGGCTTTCCATTTACCGAACCTCACAGCTTGAGCAGAGCCGCGTTCTAGAAATTCCCAATAGAGCTGACTCTTTCGGGCCCACTGTTTTTTGGGCGGGTTCCCCTGCAAAGTAGATAAAAAACTATCACTATCAATGTCTTCTGGGGCATTTGTCTTGGCCAACTCGGCAAATGTGGCCATGAAGTCCCCAAAGTACCATTGGTGATCATTAATGGTGCCTGCCTTAATTGTTCCTGGCCACCATGCGATAGTAGGTACCCTGATACCACCTTCAGTGAGGTCCCTTTTGATTCCACGGTATTGTCCGTTTGAGTTGAAAAAGTCGGCCTTGTGACCTCCTTCCTGATGAGGGCCGTTGTCTGATGTGAAGATTACTAAAGTGTTCTTGGTTAGATCCAGCTCGGTAATTAAGTCGAGGATCTGACCAACATCTCGGTCGATGTTTTTGATCATTGTGGCGAATCCTTTTTCTGGATCAGGCCAGTCCTCTTTGGCAAATTCACCAATGTCAGGCGCTTCCATTCCCTGATTACCAGCTTCGTTGTTTGCGTGAGGGACATTCATGGCAAAGTAGAGGAAAAAGGGCTGTTTTTGCTTTTCCCGGATGAAGCGAAGTGCATCCTTTGCAAAAAGATCGGGAGCGTACTGGACTTTTTTCACTGCTACCCCGCGGCCAGCTTGTGGAAGCTTTGGGTCCTGCCAACGCTTCCACTTAGGAGCCACCTCATTTTGCAACTTCTCTACCTTGCCATTACGGATCAGAAACTCAGGATAGAAATTGTGAGCATGCCACATATTGACGTACCCAAAGAAATGATCGAACCCAACATCATTGGGGTTCGTGAAATTGTCCGGCGTTCCGACTCCCCACTTGCCCACACAGGCAGTAGCGTAACCGGCCTTTTTCAGGACCGATGCTAAAGTGTGCTGACCGGGCTTGATCACAATCGGTTGTGTGGAGTTGCCGCGTACGACCGTGCGTCCCATGTGCCTGCCCGTTAGCAGTACACTACGAGAAGGAGCACAAACCGTGCAACCCGCGTAGAACTGCGTAAGTTTCATGCCCTTCGAGGCCATCTCATCGAGGCGAGGTGTTTTCAAAGTCTTTTGACCGAAGCAACTCAAGTCGCCATAGCCCAAGTCATCGGCAAGGATCAGAATAATATTTGGTGGACGTTCTTCGGCTCTCACTAAACTGAACGCTAGAAAAATCGACCAAGCTATACAGAGGCGGAGAATAACCGACGTAGGTGAAAAGTGTGTCCCTTTCTGCATGGACTCTATTTTCTGATCAATCATCGGAAAGGTTCAAGCTGAAACTGTGGGGAAATAAGATGATTTTACTCTTTATTATGATCTGTTAGAACAATCCTTTTATTTTATCTTTCTGATTGGTAAAATTGTTCAATGAAACTGACCCGCATCATTATCTTTATTGCGATATTGGTAGGTTCTAATCAAAATGTACTGGCAGCACTAAGTGCTGGCGCTGCGCAGGTTGATATTACTCCGCGCAAGTTGCCGGTCACTGTTAATGGGGGATTCTTAACGAACAAGGTACGCATCATTGCTGACCGCCTTCATTCTAGAGCCATTGTTTTTTCAGATAATGATCAAATCATTGCCATTGCGGTAGTGGATAGCTGCATGATACCAACTCATTTGTGTGATGCCGTTAAGGATAGAGTTTCCAAGGAAACCGGTATCAACAAAGACAAGATTCTTATTTGCGCTACCCATACTCATAGTGCGCCGAGTGTCATGGACTTATGCCTTGGCACTGACAAGGACGAAGACTATACAAGATTTCTGCCTGATAAGATTTCAGAATCAATCATTAAAGCGCATTCCAATTTGCGTCCGGCCAAGGCCGGATGGGCAGTATTTGATGGTTCAAATTATACTAAGCCCAGGCGATGGGCCCTTTGGCCGGGAACAGGCACTGACCCGTTCGGCGAGAAGAGTATCCGCGCCAATATGCATCCCGGTTATCAGAACCCTAACGCGACTGGTGAGACTGGCCCGACCGATCCGTGGTTCACTTTATTTTCTTTAGTTTCTGAGAATGATGAACCTATCGCGGTACTGGGAAATTTTTCGATGCACTATTTCAGTGGGCACTCTGGAATTTCATCGGATTATTTTGGAAGGTACTGCAAGGAATTATCGGCTCGCAGAGGCAAGAACTGCGTTGTGGCTCTTTCGCAGGGCACCAGTGGCGATGTTTGGAGAGCCGATTATGGGAAACAAAGAGAAGAAAGTGCCATTAGTATTCAGCGCTATGTAAAGGAATTGACTGACCTTTCAGTTCGGTCGCTTGATACAATCAAACATTCTGATAATTTGCCAATTTCCATGCAGGAAAAACGCGTCATGATGGACCGCCGCGTTCCAGATAAAGAGCGACTCGGATGGGCAAAAAAAGTTGCTCAGGGCATCACCAATAACACTCCAAGAAATCAGCCCCAAGTCTATGCGAGGCAGGCACTCTATCTTCACGAGAATCCACAGACCGAGATCGTTCTCCAAACAATAAGGGTCGGAGACTTTGGCATTACGACCATGCCTAATGAGGTCTATGCGTTGACGGGTCTTAAGCTCAAATCATGGAGCCCCCTCGGCACCACGATGAATATTGAATTAGCTAACGGAGCAGAGGGCTACATTCCCCCTGCCGAGCAGCATTTCCTTGGAGGTTACACGACTTGGCCATCAGTCACTGCCGGACTCGAAATTGGCGCAGAGAAAAAAATAACCTCTCACCTCATCAGTATGCTGGAGAATATTTCAGGTAAGGCCAAAAGAGAATACCTTGAACCGCCAGGGAAGTATTCGGAGGCTATCAATGTGCTGAATCCTGTAAAGCAATGGAGGCTCGGAGACATTGAGCCAGGACAAGGATTTGAGGGTGGGGTCGTTTGTCACCTTCCCGGAGTAGAAGGGAAAGGGTTCCCGAACAATCACAAAAGTCGTTCAGCAAATTTTGCAGGAGGAAGAGTAGCCTCAGAGGCAAATATAGGCGATCAGTATTCGATCTCTTTATGGTTTAGAAATGGGTTGCGTAAGAATGCACGATTAGTGACGGGCTATTTCTTTTCTAGGGGCCAGCCAAATAATAAGGATGCTCCTGGAGACCATGTAGGAATTGGAGGAACTGCCGGTCATGCTGGCAAACTAATTGTTTTTAATGGCAACGAATCCAATGATTTACTGACAGGGAAGCAGGATTTAATCAAGGGCCGATGGTACCATTTGGTATTTGTTCGAAACCAGAAAGAGGTCAGAGCCTACATTGACGGGAAGCAGGAAATGGTCGGTGAATTGGAGCCAACCTATTCTGGATCGAATAACTTTTTTATAGGCGGACGCAGCGATCAATTTGCTAACTTCGAAGGACGAATTGATGAAGTCGCTTTTTTTAATAAGGCACTATCTGCTATTGAGGTGGGTGCTCTTTATGAAACTGCAGGGATCATTTCCGTGCCGGATGAGCCACCGCTCTTGCCCGCGCAGAGCCTCAAAAAAGCGCATGTTCCTAAAGGTTTTAATTTAGAACTAGTGGCCGCTGAGCCATTGGTCATGGATCCTGTCGCGATTGACTGGTCCTCTGATGGATCAGTATGGGTTGCTGAAATGGCAGATTATCCTTCAGGGGAGAATGGTGTTTTGGGCCGCATTGTAAAACTCATTGATACTAACGGCGATCACCGACCAGATAAAAGACAAGTGCTCCTTGATGATGTTTCATTTCCTACGGGTGTCATGTCATGGGGAGATGGAGTCATTGTGACTTGCGCAGGTAAAATATTTTATGCTGAAGATAAGGACGGTGACGGGGTTCCTGAAAATATAGAGGACTGGTTCACCGGTTTTGTTGAGGACAATCAGCAGCTTCGAGTCAATGGCCTCCGGTGGGGCCTTGATGGATGGATCTATTGTGCTAGCGGTGGTCATCATGCCGGGTTTGGAGTAAATACTGTCATTACCTGTACCAAGAATGGCAAAAAAATTAAGCTAGGTGCACGTGATTTCCGGTTCCGGCCTGACGGATCATTTGAACCGGTTGCCGGGCCATCCCAGTTCGGGCGAGTACGGGACAATGACGGGAACTGGTTCGGGGTTCAGAACGCACACCCTATCTGGCATTATGTCTTAGAAGACCAATACCTTAAGCGTAACCCGGACATTGCTGCACCGGACCCCCGCCAAATGCTCAGGGGGAAGTCCCCGAAAATTTATTCTGCAGGCAAGGCTCAAAAAAGATTTCATGGGTTTGATATGATTGGGCGATACACGTCGGCGTGCGGCATTTCA
>CACJBM010000057.1 GCA_902591645.1 uncultured Verrucomicrobiota bacterium
ATCTTTTAATTATTGGGGTATTTTGAGGAGGAAATCTATATACATTAACTGATTTGTTCATTCGAACACTATACTGTTCGAATGAACAAATTCAACCGATTCTTTCATTTTAATGATTTTTTTCACTTGGTGCTAATAATTCTGAGGCAGAACATGTGATTTCCCGGAAATGAATGACATTAATAATAACACCAAGCTCTTTGCTCTTTTCCGGGTATTTTTTAATTGTCGATTCTATTACCCCATTTATCTGGTCATGTTCCTCGATTTTGGGCTGACCATTTCCGAGTTTGCCACACTCAATCTGATTTGGGCCATCGCAATCATATTACTCGAAGTCCCCTCAGGCGCTCTCGCTGATCACGTTGGCAGGAAGAGATTAGTTATCCTCTCTTCTATCTTAATGATTGGGGAAATTAGCGTTCTTATCTTCACCCCTATAGGCTCACCTATTGTTTTCTGGATGTTCGTCATAAACAGAATTCTTAGCGGCGCGGCTGAAGCGGCTGCGAGTGGCGCAGATGAAGCCCTGGCTTATGACAGCATCCCAATTAAGAACCGCGAATCGGTATGGAAAAAAACAATGAAGCGAGTAATGATAATGATGTCAGTTGGATTCGTCATCAGCTCAATTATCGGAGCACTTGTCTATTCCACTGACTTTATTAACTTTATCGCTTCAACGCTCAACCTTGAAACGGAATTCACTAAGAAACAAACGGTTAAGTTTCCTCTATATTTAAATTTTGGATCCGCATTAATTGTATTTTTCATCGCCTGTAAATTTGAAGAAGATCATAAGATCTCAATGGGTGGAAAAATAATTGCCATCAAGGAAAGTTTTGCAGGCACACTAAGGGCCGGAAAATGGATCATAAACTCACCCGCAGCGTCTTGCCTCATTCTTATAGGCCTATTTTATGATAGTATCATCAGGGTCTTTTATACGATTCTTTCAAATATCTACAGGATCCTACTCATTCCTGAATGGTGCTGGGGACTCGTCGGTGCCGTCGCTTCCATAATTGGTATCGGGGTAGCAATTATTTGTGAAAAAATGGCAACCAAACTGAGTCCCGGCATCAATTTTGGGGTTGTTACTATTTTAACGTTCCTTGGGTGCATTGCTCTCTCATTGGCAGTGCCTGGATGGGGCGTAATTTTGTTACTTCCAATGTTCTCTGCGATGCGATTTCTCCAGTATTTCCTTTCCCATTATTTGAACAAAGTGACCCCCTCAGAACAGAGAGCCACGGTACTTAGTTTTAAGGGCCTAAGCATGAACCTTGCATTCGGCATATTAACTCAGGTCTTTGGAGTTCTTACTGCCCGAATTTATCTGAGCAATAAATTTAGTGACGCGCCTGACCCCGAGCTATCAGCTTTTCGGTACAGCTTAGAATGGTGGCCTTATTACTTTTCTGTAGGCGTTATAATCCTCTTTGGGTTTATAAGATTAAAATATCGAAAGAGCATAACCAAGCTAATCAACGAATCTTAAGAAATAAGCTCCTTGATGGGCTTGCTATCTTGGAGCAAATAATGAGGTCTCCCTGTAGAGTCCTGAACCGTCGTCTGTTCGGGATCTATTCCAAGATTATAATATAAAGTCGCAATCACTTCTTTGTAATGGACTGGCCTCTGAACTGCTTCGGCCGCGTACCGATCAGTAGCGCCGATTACCTGCCCAACATTCATCCCTCCACCAGCCAATATTCCCATCGCAACCTTCGGCCAATGGTCTCGCCCGGCATTAGCGTTAACTTTTGGAGTCCTTCCAAATTCACCCCAAGCTAATACAGTCACATCCTCAAGCATTCCTCTCTCACCTAAGTCCTCAATGAGAGTGGCAATTGCATGGTCAACGATCGGAACTAGCTGCTTCATTCTAACAAAGTTCTTAGAATGGGTGTCGAAATCACTGATAGAAACATTGACGACCCGAACACCAGCCTCAATAAGACGTCGAGCCAAAAGTAATTTCTTTGCCGCCTGCGGTCCTTCACTCGTGAAAAATGCCAATTCCTTTTCTTTCATGTGAGGCACGTATCTTGAAATCACCTTGGGATCCTCTTTAGAGAGGTCCATAGCCTCAGCAATCTTACCCGATGTTAATATTCCGTAGGCCTGTTCAGTAAAAGTATCCATAGCCCCCATTGATCCGATAGCATCAATCTCTCTGCGCGTCCTATCCAAACCCTGTAAGAGTCCTAGCCGGTCATCGAGACGGCCAACACTTAAATCCTTATTCAAATTTAAATTTACAGAATGACCTTTGCGCAATTTGGCCAGTTCAGTTTTCATTTTATCCTCAAGCTCTCGTTTAAACATTGAAGAAATATCAGGCCTGAAGGGATTAGCAGAAGGGCCCAAGAACCCAGGCCGAACACTATTCCTTACCTGACCCCTCCCCTGCATAAGATCCACAAACGCGGGGGCCGGATCACTTGGTGATCCTAAAAGCTTATTGATAACGCAACCCATTGCGGGCCATCCTCCAGCTGGACCCTTCTCAGAAGCTTTGTATCCTGACTGGCATTGAAATGCATTATGCTGACCGTCAGCTCCGATCAATGAGCGAATAAAAGCAAACTTTTTTGCGGAGCTCGCTAATCGTGGCATCAACTCTGAAAGATGAACTCCGGGAATTTCTGAACGAATGGGTTTAATGTCCCCCCTATATTCGACAGGGGAATCTGGCTTAGGATCAATCATATCCATCTGTGGAGGACCCCCATCAAGATGAATATGAATTATGGACTTTGCAGAAGAGCCATTACCCGAAGCTGATTCCGCACGAATAAGATCAGGGAGGCTCAGACCTCCAATGCCAAGGGAGCCCACTCTAAGAAAACTCCGACGAGAAAGACCGTCGCAATTTTTGGCAGGACCTCCAGTAAAGGATAACATATCAATATTCTATGCTTTTAAATGACGCGGTTCAAGTCATCCTGTCCGGAAAAAGATAAAATAACTGCACTGTAACTTAGCTCTAAATAGGCTTATAATAGACAACTTTAAAAGACTCGGCCATTTTCATAGAAAAAAGTAAAACCTCGATGCTGAAAAATTTCACAAAGGAACAATTATACATTTCGTTATTCTTTTCTCTAAGTGCGATTTTTGCATGCGCTGAAACATCGCAACCAAAGAATCCGTACCTAAAAGAATTCTCTGAAAGCGGTGGACTTAAGATTCAATTCCCAAACTTCCCTGACCGTGAATGGCCAATGACCCTCATTAGCTATCCTGTCGAATTTCCTACACCAGGAACCACCGCAGAAAATTTAAAATTGACCAACACTGATGGAAAAGAATTAACCTTCCAATTCTCTGATAAGAGGCACAGAGATGACGGTTCATTGGCCTACGGAAAACTAAATTTTATAGCAGATTTTCCAGCCAATTCCGAACGTTCTTTTGTGCTCAGTAAAGGCAAACATCAATTTGAAAATTCGGCAATCACTGATGAAAAAACCGAACAAGTCATTATCATTAATACGAATTCCTTAAAAATCAAAGTCCCAGCTCCGATCGAAAAGACCAAATCAAAAGGACCTGTTCCGATTCCTGTTCTTGGAGTTAAATCTGGGTAGACTTGGAAAGACTCATCCATAGCCTTAGGAGGAAACTTGGAACTAATATCACTAAGTAGCCGTAGAATTGAAACTGGCCCGTTATTCCTAATCCATCAACTCACTTATAACTTTAAAGGCGGCGGCAAATACACAGTAACGCTAAAATGCATACGTGACCTTCCTCGCATTGAAATAGCGGAAACATTCGAAGGGGTTGATACCAAAATATCGGAGCAATTCTTAAAAGAATTTAAGAATTATTTGAATTATCAGCCGACCAGAGATGGGCTAAATGAAATAAAAGATTGGATCCTTAAATATGAGGGCAAGGTCAGACCTGCAGAAAGTTCATTTTTCACAAAACGGTTCAATGGAAATTCCACTAAACTTATCTTTAATGCGCACCGGAAAGCCGAAACCCCATTCCTCTTGTTAACTCAAACAGATTGTATCGAACTTGCTGAAACGGCATACCAAGTGCCCGAACACCCTATGAGCAACGAATGGTTTGATCAGTCCGAAAAAGCGCTCAGATCGATACGAAAGAAAGCAGGAATATATTCAACCGAGTCGTCCAAAATAAAAACTCTAATTCAATATGTATATAGCCTCAGAAAAGGAAGCGTCAGTGAAAAAATAATAATAGAGAATTCACTGGGAAAACTCAGCGATGGAAGCGTCGCCCTTGGAAAAAGGAACGGGAAACAAATTATTCTAAATGCGGACGCTACATTACTATACCCCTCAAGCGAAAAGACAATGGCAAGAGGTACTATTTTAACTAAAACTAAGGATGGATTTGAATCAATAAACAGAGAATCTGTTTCGACAACCTACACTGATCTCGGGGAACTTCAGTTTGGCAGCGTAACCTTTCCTTACCCGGCCAACGGACCTCGTGAGCGAAGGGTCTTGCATATTAAGGAACGATACGTAGCAGTCATTGACGATGTGGGGAATGCAGCTGCCCAGTGGGTGTGGAAAGATTCAGGACCCATTCCCCCCATTCTTATCGGAACAGGTTATAACCAAAGCTTAAAAATTATAAATGGTCAGGATAATGAAATGTCACTAGAGGGAGATGCTGCAGCGGTCAGCGGCATTGGTATAATAGCAAACAAAACAAAAATTAAAGTGCATGGAAAGACTCCTAAACCCGGCCTGCAGACATCTCCCGGCCCAGCCCTGAACTCGGCTTTCATTGAAACAAATAATGGGATCGACCGTATCTTTGCCGGCAAGAACGGACAAAATAAAATATTAAGTGGAAAAGATTGGGCAGTCGATGCAATGACTGGCCTCATTAGGGACTTAGATAATAGCAGTAAGGAAATAGCTGTTATAGGAAATCACCAAAGCAAAAGACACAGGATCGCTTCAGAGCACCTGACACTTGATATTGAAGGGAATCTCGTCTCCGCCTCGGCCAGATACAAAGTGCCTAAAGAAAAAAGCACCAGAGATCCAATAATCTTTCCGACCTCAGGAAGATACAATGCTCCAGACGGAGCCACATTAAGGATCAAATTCGGCAAACCTTTCACGGTAAAAGAAAAATCCAAAAATAGACTCTTAGCCTTCTGGAAATTTGATGAGGGCAAAGGCACTGAAGTGACAAACATTAAAGCCCCTGATCAAAAAGGAAAAATATTCGACAAGAACAACGAGCCATTATGGACAAAGGGTGTCGGTTTCGGGAACGGGACGAGCGTCTCACTAAGAAAAGAAAGCCACATTAACACCCTCTTCGACCAAGACATTAATGGAAATAACAGCATTGCTTTATGGGTAAAAACAAAAGGTCATGGATTACTTTTAAATAAAACAAAAATAGAAAACGGAAAATTCGCAAAACATTCACGCACTATCCAAGTCACTGAAGAAGGAAAAATCAGAGCCACTTACTACGGCAATGATAAATTCGTGATAGAGAGCACTGAATCAATAAATGACGATCAGTGGCACCACATCGCCTGGGTAAATGAGGAAGAATACGACGAAGGAATCAGTGAAGAATTAGGGAATAAACATACACTCTTTGTCGATTCCAAAATTGCAGGAACTAAGCTCACTAATAGATCAATAAATGAAAAACTTCTGAACGCTCAGTTAAAGTTGGGCGGACAAATTACAACTAAGGGAACGGATGGAAAAAATGATACAATCACTGGCCTGAACGGATCTATTGATAATCTAAGAATTTATAATTTCCCAATTACCCAGAAACAAATCCATGGATTCACTATGGTAGGACTGATGCGTTCACCTCTAGCAATTACATCAGAACCGCAAAAAATGATACGAGTGGGTCAAACGTTTGAATATGCTATAGAATATACCGGAGGAGGGCCATTTGTACGTTTCACATTCAACAATGTGCCCAAATGGGCGAAAATAGAGGGGCGCATCATAGGCACTCCTACATTAAAGGATCTGGGCCTCAGCAAACCAATAACCATCGTAGGGATGAGTCCTTGGGGCCCGGGCCAGCAAAGATTCTCGGTCAGCGTTCAACCTCCTCTCGTTAAGAGGGACTGGAAAATCCAAGTGAATGGCCGATCCATCCTGACTCGTTACAATGGACTCGGAGTCGAGGCGACTCTCCCGCCCGGAACAGGGAACTGGAAATTAACAAAAGACAAAGCACCCCTAAGACCCCCTCTCATTTTAAAAGTCGAAAACCTGAAATCAGGAATCAGTGTGCAAATTCGAGGCACGCCCGGCGTGACCAAATACTCAATCGAAAGCAGTAAAGATGGAGGCAAAGTTTGGAGCAGCGTCAGTAAATCCACGGGTTTAAAACAAGTGATTCTCCCACTCAAAAATGGCAACTATCTTTTACGAGTATCAGCACTTCCAACCGCTGCTCGTCCGATCCTCTCTGAACCGATAGAACTGAACTTGTCTGAAGATCCGCCCGAGGCTCCTGAACGACCCGAAGTCACTCCACTCAAAGGATCAGTGCGCCTAAAATGGGAAACTCAAATAGGCGCGAATGAATACAAAGTCTATCGACGAGAAAAAGGGAAACAAAATTGGACATCCATTTACTCAGGCCGGTCCCAAGGATTCGTAGACAAAAATGCAAAAGCAGCGACCGCTAAATTCTCAAATCCAGGATACAAAGCAGGAGCCGGTTCCGATATGAACGGTATAGTCATCTATGAATACTGCATCACGGCGTCAGACAAGAACGGAGAAAGTCCTAAATCCGGAATAACAAATACTGACCCCAGAAACTGGTAAGAGAACCATCAGGTGTAATTCACATAACCATTACTATTAATATACTTCAAATCAGAAACATTATCCAAACCTCATTTCATACAATATGCCCATCAAATTCCTACACACCCGTATAAGAGTCAGCAACATTGACCAATCCATAGAGTTCTATGAAAAGATGGGCTTCAAGCTCACAAAGAAGAATGACAAATCCCCTGCTGGAAATCAACTCGCCTTCCTTGAACTTGATGCGAGTGAGCACTTTCTGGAGCTCTGCTATTCTCCTGACTTTGAAGTGAATTTTCCAGAAGATCTAATGCATACCTGCGTAGGAGTTGAAAACATCATTGAATATTGTGACAGGCTAGAGAATCAGGGCATCGAAATTTGGCCAGAGACATGGCGGGAGAAATTCTTAGACGACGAAGCAAAAATGGCCTTCGTAACAGACCCTGATGGATATGAAGTTGAAATTCTAGAACGTCAGTAACGAGGACCAGCTGACGAGCAGCTTGTCAGCACTGTAATGATATTCCTTCTTCCATTAGTTAGTGCAATCATTTACCCATTTGCCAGCCTCTTTCTTAAGAGGTCACTTAACGAGGGATGCGGCATCTTAAGATCAGCGTTCATCTCCAATATGGCACTCTTTGGTGTCTTCTTATGTGCGCTTCCGTTCAATGATAAGTCGCCTGAATGGGAGCACATTAGCTGGGCACTAATAGCAGGAATCTGTTTCTTCGGTGGGCAAGTCTTTACATTTCTGGCTATCCGTTCCGGTGACGTGTCAGTTCAGGCCCCATTAATGGGCGTAAAAGTAATCTTCGTAGCGCTTTTTTCTTATGCAATCAGACCCGAAGAAGTCCCGCCACTGATATGGATCGGCTCAATTTTAGCCGCTGCAGCTATTTTTCTCTTGGGAGGAGCCACAATTAAAAGTTTCAAAGAAAATGGCCGAACAGTTTTCTGGTCACTCGTTGCTTGCGCTTGCTTCGGTGGCAGTGACACCTTGGCAGGATATAGGAGTCAAGATTTTGGCCCCATTCCCTTCATAGTCGTCATGGTTTCTGTGGTAGCTTTTTGCTCCCTCCTTTTCATACCCTTCTTCTCAGGACCCCTGAAATCTTGCCCAAGGAGTTCTCTGAAATTCGCTGCCCTCGGAGGAATCGCCATTGGCATCCAAGGAATGATCCTCAATCTATCATTAGCATTTTTTGGTAAAGCTACTCCCATGAACATTATTTATTCTACAAGAGCATTATGGGGAGTCTTAATTGTTTGGTTCTTAGGTAACGCATTAGGAAACAATGAAGCCGCGCTGCAAGGTCACCGAATCATGGCCAAGCGCTTTGCCGGAGCCTTACTACTGAGCAGTGCAGTTATCTTGGTATTCATTTAAAATGTTCGCTTATCAAAAGGAAAATGTTTATAAAATGCATTAATAATTTTTAGTTATCATAAATGAAATCCCACGAAGTAATAAAAGAATCCTGCAAAAAAAGAGGAATCAAAAAAATCGCAGATGATGTAGGAGTCTCAACATCTTTACTCTACAAATGGAGTCAGCCACCTGAGGCCTCTGGAAGCGGCAGCAAGAACCCGCTAGATCGCATGATTAATCTCATGCAAGCTGCAAATGATCCTCAAATGATTAACTGGATCTGTGAACAGGCCGGCGGTTATTTTGTTCGAAATCCAAATGACCAAGAAGAAAAAAATTATGACGTCATGCCTGCAACAAATGAAATAGTTTCACAATTCTCTGCCCTACTATCTGAAATCAGTGAGGCCGCACAAGACAATGCCATTGCTAATAATGAATCAGAACGGATTCGCAAGGTCTGGAATGCACTTAAATCATTCACCGAAGGGTTCGTTAAGTGTTGTGAAGAAGGAGATTTTAATAAAATGTTAGAAAGCAAATAATTATTCCCTCATTAATTATTAATCATGTCAAAAAGACTCGAAGGAAAAATTGCCGTGATAACTGGTGGCGGCTCTGGCATAGGTGAAGCAATCAGTAGAAGATTTGCCTCAGAAGGGGCTGAAGTCATTATTTTGGATGTGAACGAGGAACCCGCAAAGAAAGTTGCGGATTCTATTAACGGAAAATGCTTTCAATGCGATATTTCAGATTCCAATTCGGTCGAAACTGTTTTTAAAACAATCGCGGAAGAGGGATCTCACCCTGACATCCTTGTTAATAACGCAGGAATAGCTCATATCGGAAATGCAACGGACACTGATCCCGATGATTTTGATCGAATCATGAGCGTAAACGTAAGAGGGCCTTACCTTTGTATCCGCGCTATCATTCCATCAATGATCAAAAAAGGAGGCGGCTCCATACTTAATTTGGCTTCGGTCGCATCTAATCTTGGTATCCCTGACCGCTTTGCCTATTCAACAAGCAAGGGTGCCGTTTATACGATGACTCTTTCCGTGGCCCGGGATTTTGTTGAAAAAGGAATCCGCTGCAATTGTCTCTGCCCAGCCAGAGTCCATACCCCTTTTGTTGACAATTACCTTAAAGAAAACTACCCAGGAAAAGAAAAAGAGATGTTCACTCAGCTCGAAGCGACTCAGCCCATTGGTCGCATGGCGAAACCTTCAGAAATAGCAGCGTTAGCTACATACATTTGCTCAGACGAGGCTTCCTTTGTCACCGGGTCAGCCTTTGACATCGATGGCGGATTCACTCTATTAAAATAAAAATAACAAATACAATTAAATGAAATTGATACGCTATGGTGAAACAGGAAACGAAAGACCGGGACTTCAACTTGATGATGGCCGTTTAGTAGACACTTCCTCAATTGTGAATGATTATAATGAAGAATTCTTTGCTTCTAGCGGACTAGAAAAACTTCAAGAATGGGCATCCTCTAACGCTGATAATGCAGAACAAATCAGTGCAGACCATAGGATCGGATCACCCATTGCTCGGCCAAGTAAAATGATATGCATCGGGCTTAACTTTAGTGATCATGCTGCAGAAACGGGTGCAGAAACACCCAAAGAACCTGTCATTTTCAGCAAAGCAACTTCGGCCCTTAACGGCCCCTTCGATAATATAGTTATTCCAAAAGGAAGCGAACAAACAGATTGGGAAGTAGAACTTGCTATCGTGATAGCCAAGCATGCTTCGTACATCAGTGAATCAGAGGCTAAAGATTATATCGCTGGCTATGTTCTACATAATGATGTCAGTGAACGCTCCTTTCAGAAAGACAGGGGCGGACAATGGACTAAAGGAAAAAGTTCCGACACTTTTGCTCCGATGGGCCCTTTCATGGCCACTAAAGATGAAATTCCAGATACAGACAATCTAGCAATGTGGTTAACGGTCAATGGTGAAAAAATGCAGGATGGCAATACGTCAAACCTCATATTCAATGTGCCCCATGTAGTCAGTTACTTGAGCAATTTCATGTCCCTCTTACCTGGAGATGTCATATCAACAGGAACCCCAGCCGGTGTCGGCATGGGTATGGATCCAGAAAGATACCTCAAGCCCGGAGATGTCGTCGAACTTGGAATCGACGGACTAGGCTCTTCAAGACAGAACGTCGTAGCCTACAGTAATTAAAAACGGTATGGACCTGCAATTAAAAGACAAAAAAGTTGTCATTACGGGCGGAGCCAAAGGAATCGGAGCGGCGATTGTTAAATCTTTCGCATCAGAAGGCGCCGTGCCAATTATTCTGGGTCGAAATCAGCAAGAGGCTGAAACCCTAATTTCAGAAATTGGAACCGGTCATTCTTATCATGTTGAATTGACTAATCTTGATGAAATTCAAATGACGGCTAATAAAATAGGTGCCGACATTGGTCCTATTGATATCCTAATAAACAATGCCGGAGTCAATGATGGAGCATCAATAGAAAATGGCCCTTCAAAATTTATTCAATCACTTGAAAGAAATCTAATTCATCCCTTTGCTCTCCTTCACCATTTTCTTGCCGACTTAAAATCAACTAAGGGAAATGTAATCAATGTGGGATCCAAAGTCGCAGTGACAGGGCAGGGTGGAACTTCTGGATACGCTGCTTCAAAAGGTGGAATAAATGCACTGACTAGAGAATGGGCCCTGGACCTCGCTCAATACGGGATAAGAGTAAACTGCGTTGTTCCCGCTGAAGTCATGACGCCCCTTTACGAAAATTGGCTAGCAAAAAATCCCGAGCCTACTAAAGCTAAAGAAGCAATCGAATCCATCATCCCGCTCGGTCAAAGATTTACCGAAGCCGCAGAAATCGCAGACTCGATCGTTTTCCTTGCATCCATAAAATCAGCACATACTACCGGACAAATTATATATCCTGACGGCGGATACACTCACTTCGACAGAGCCTATAAAGGGAATAAGGACGAATCATAATGATCGAAAAGAAAGATACCCTCATCATTGGAGGAGGTATTATCGGGCTTGCAACGGCTTATCACCTTAGCAAAATTCTGCCAAAAAAAAATGTCACCGTCCTAGAAAAAGAAAATGAGATAGCCTCCCACCAAACAGGCAATAATTCTGGAGTCATTCATTCAGGTATTTATTATAAGCCCGGATCGCTGAAAGCGATTAATTGTCGTAAAGGCAAACAAGCACTTGAACGGTTCTGTAAGCAGGAAGGCATACAATTCGAGACATGTGGAAAAGTCATTGTCGCAACCGATGAGAGAGAATTGCCAGCAATGCATAGTATACTTGAACGAGGAAAGAAAAATGGTGTAAAGTGCCGACTCATTGATGAATCCGAACTGTCCGAATTAGAACCTCATGCAGCGGGCATAGCAGGAATTCATGTTCCTGAGGCAGGAATCGTGGATTATCGTCAAGTATGCTCTGTCCTAGCTGAAAAAATTAAAATTGCGGGAGGGCAGATCTTAACCGGAGAAAGAGTACACTTCATCACTCCTGATCAGAAATCAGTATCAGTCCAAACTAGTTCAGGAAAAGAATTTTTAGCTGAAAGAGTCGTGAACTGCGGTGGACTTTATTCAGATCACATAGCAGACAAGACGGGCGCGAGGCCTCCCATGAAAATTATTCCTTTCAGAGGAGAATATTATGAACTTAACGAAGGCGCTCGCGGACTAGTAAAGAATTTAATCTATCCAGTTCCTGACCCTAACTTCCCTTTTCTCGGAGTTCACTTCACTCGAATGATTGGCGGAGGCGTCGAATGCGGCCCTAACGCTGTTCTTGCGTATGCAAGAGAAGGATACTCTAAGCTCAAAATCAATCCCAGCGAACTGGTCGAATCTCTAACTTATCCTGGATTCCTTCGCCTAGCTGCAAAATTTTGGAAAACAGGTCTAGGTGAAATGTGGCGCTCCGCAAGTAAACGAGCATTTGTCAAAGCATTGTCCCGTCTGGTCCCGGAAATCAAAACTGAACACTTATGCGCTGCACCGGCAGGAGTAAGAGCTCAAGCTGTAAGTTTCAATGGATCAATGGTCGATGATTTCTATTTTTCAAGGAACGGTAATATTCTAAATGTCTGCAATGCACCTTCTCCCGCTGCGACCGCCTCACTTAACATTGCAAAGGTAATTGGAGAACACCTCAATTAATCAAATCAAAAAGCATCAATTGCTAGCAAACAAAAGGGAATCACTGAATTTCACCTATTAACTTATGCCTGAAGTAGAAACAATAACCTATCCTCATGAAAGGCTTAGCGAGTTCTCTAAACTCACTTTCCAACATTTCGGCATACCTGAAAAAGAAGCTGAACTGGCTTCAGAAGTCCTCTCAATGAGTGATTTAAGAGGGATCGATTCTCATGGTGTTGCCAGATTACATACTTATTTTGACATGCTGGAAAAGGAACGGATAAATCCAGTTCCTGAAATTAAAATAGTCAGGGAATCCGCATCAACCGCAACGGTTGACGGTGATAACGGTTTAGGATTAGTGGTAGGTCCAAAAGCAAATGAAATTGCAATGGACAAGGCACAAGAAGCTGGCAGTGGATGGGTGAGCGTCTGTAACACCAACCATTACGGAATCGCTGGTTACTATGTCATAAAAGCATTGGAAAGAGACCTGATCGGATGGTCAATGACAAATACAACTAAGCTAGTAGCCCCACTATGGGGAGCTGAAAGAATGCTCGGCACAAATCCAATAGCAATTGCATTTCCGGGAAAAAAAGAGCCCCCAATAATTATTGATTTAGCCACTTGTGCAGCTGCTTACGGAAAAATTGAAATCGCTCATCGGAAAGAACAATTGATTCCAGAAGGCTGGGCCATTGACTCTGAGGGGAATAATACTAGTGATCCCGATAAGATGATTAATGGAGGGGCTCTTCTCCCTCTCGGATCGGATAGAGAAAAAGGCGGTCACAAAGGGTACGGGCTCGCGGTAATGGTCGATTTTCTTTGCGCTGTTCTTAGTGGAGCTAATTGGGGGCCTTTTACCCCACCATTCGCCTTACAACAAGAAATCCCAAATCGTAGTGTAGGAAAAGGAATCGGACATTTCTTTGGCGCCATGAAAATAGATGCTTTTATAGACCCTGATGAGTTCAAAACTCAAACAGATGACTATATTCAAACACTAAGAGCAACCTCCCCTGCCCCAGGAACTGACGGTCCAATTGTCCCTGGCGACCCTGAAAGAGAAGCCGAATCAATCCGATCGAAGCAAGGAATTCCGCTCGTGTTGCCTGTAGTTAAAGAATTACGGGACATTTCGAAGAGGACTGGCATACCTTTCGATTAATTTGCTTGGAACAACTTCCGCTGTCAGATTAAAAAATATCTTACATTTTAATACAAAGATTCAATTAATGAGTTCTTTGGCTGACATTATTATATTACATTCACACCATGTCTGAGATTCCAAACATTCTAGCCAATCGCTATGCCACCGAACCCATGAGGGCAATCTGGTCACCTGAGGGCAAAGTCATCCTTGAACGCGAACTATGGATAGCTGTGATGAAAGCCCAAGCAGAGCTTGGTCTTGAGATTCCTGAAAAAGATATCCTCTCTTACGAAAAGGTTAAGAACGATGTGGATATTGATTCCATCATGGACCGCGAACGCGTCACTCGTCATGATGTGAAGGCTCGAATAGAAGAGTTCTGCGACCTTGCAGGCTGCGAACACATTCACAAAGGAATGACTAGTCGGGACCTCACCGAAAATGTCGAACAAATTCAGATTTACCGATCGTTAAAGGTAATACAATCCAAGGCAGCGGCAGCATTGATCGCGATCAGCCTTAAAGCGCAAGAATGGAAAGATCTATACATATCTGCACGAACCCATAATGTTGCCGCACAAACCTCCACGATGGGTAAACGAATGGCAATGTTTGGAGAAGAATTACTCGGGGCCTTCTGCGCACTCGAATCAACAATTGAATCTTATCCTGCTCGCGGCATAAAGGGAGCCGTAGGAACTCAATTAGATCAGCTCGCACTATTTAAAGATGACACTGACAAAGTAGCCATGTTAGAACAGAAAGTTGCATCTCACCTTGGAATTTCCAAAACGGCTACGAACGTCGGACAAGTGTACCCAAGATCTCTGGACCTTAGAGTCATATCAATTTTGGCAGAACTTTCCTCAGGACCTTCAAGTTTCTGCAATACATTACGTCTCATGGCGGGACATGAGTTAGCAGGCGAAGGCTTCGCTAAGGGACAGGTCGGCTCATCAGCCATGCCTCACAAAATGAACGCTCGATCATGTGAACGAGTTAACGGATTCAATGTCTTACTGAAAGGATATCTTACAATGGCAGGATCTTTGTCCGGCAATCAATGGAACGAAGGTGACGTCTCATGTTCGGTAGTCAGACGAGTAATGTTACCCGATGCCTTCTTTGTTGCTGACGGTCTATTTGAGACTTGCCTAACTGTCTTAAATCAAATGGAAGTGTACCCTGACGTTATCAATAATGAAAATGAACGATACCTCCCATTCCTGACAACGACTACATTTCTGATGGAATGCGTTAAGGAAGGCACAGGAAGAGAAGAAGCTCACGAATTAATAAAAAAACATGCCGTCGCTGCTCTTCAAGCATTGCGTTCAGGAGAAGCGAGAGACAATGATCTCATCGATCGTCTATCCAATGATGATGGACTGAAAATTTCCAAAGACAGACTCGATCAATTACTTAGCGCCGCCGCGAGCAGGGCCGGAGCCGCGGGAGCCCAAATCGAAGAATTCCTCAATTCGATAGAAGAAATAAAAACTAAATACCCAGATTCAATTAATTATTCACCAGGATCAATTTTATAAAGTAATCTTATCTGGATATTATTTTATTCTACTCCACGAAAATCATAACAAATTAATCTGGGCAC
>CACJBM010000058.1 GCA_902591645.1 uncultured Verrucomicrobiota bacterium
TATATCTATGGCGCTCTCATCTCCTGTCCGCATCACTTGGACAAACATCGCGGGTCTACCATTAAATTCAGTAATTACATCATTTTCCTCAAAGCCATCTATTATTTTCGCCACTTCACCTAGCAAAACATTGGCGCCATTAGATGCGCGGATTGGAATTTTTTCAAAGTCTTCTTTAACGTATGCCTGGCCTCGAGTTCTAACCACGAGATTTCCGCTTTCACTATTAATTGAGCCAGCAGGAAGATCGATCGAAGATCTTCGTATAGCATCGGCTAATTCCCTGAACCCGACATTGTAGGATTCGAGTTTTGACATATTTGCTTCAATTGCAATTTCGTAATCGCGGTCTCCTTGAGTTCTAGCCTGACTGATTCCTTCAATTTCAAGTAGATCATCGCGTACCCGATGAGTGATTTCCCGGAGATCTTGCTCTTGAAGATTCCCGGTAACCGCTATGCTTATTACAGAAAAATAATTAGAAGTGTTCGGTATGTATATCCTAGGGGGTTCGATTTCTTGGGGGAAAGAAGAAATTCGTTCGATCCGGCCTCGAATATCTTCACGGAGTTCAATTAGGTCGGTTCCTTTTTCCGCTTCAAAATAAAACTTTGCTCGATTGCGTTCTCCATCAGAATTGATTTTTTTGATGCCGTTCAAACCTTCTAAGGCTTCTTCTACAGGAATAAGAACGCCTTTTTCTACATCCTTTGGAGTAGCTCCAGGGTATTTAACTTCCATGGAAACAGTTTGCCAATCTGTCGATGGAATGACTTCAAGAGGGAGTCTGAAAGCCGTATAAATACCTCCGAGAAGGATTCCTATCATTAACAGATTGGCGGCAATGCCATTGTTAGTAAACCAACGGATCATACTGCTAAGGGGAGGTTAATTCGGCTTTTCCATCTTCAGTATCATCGGGTTCTTCGGGAGTTGCTTCAAAAATGATCTCAACTTTAGATCCGTCTGGGATCCAAGGCATGGGAGTAGTGGAAAGTAGGGCGCCTTCTTTAATTGAATTATCCTGTATGATGATATGTGATTGAGTTTCCCTTATGGGGTCAACTGATATTCCATGGACTGTTCCCCACTTAGCCTTAACGGAATCTGCCAAAGGGAAATCTTCCTCAACCTGCACTTCTTCTCTAGCAATAATATAAATTCTTCTTAGCTGCCTCACCGCACTTCGAGGAATTTTAATGATTCCTTCAAGGATTTTTCCAGGTATTTTAGCATTGACGGGTTGGCCGATTCTCAGCGCAGGCAGAGTTGAATTGCGTCCAAAGGGATCTGAGATTTTAGCAATTGCAAAAAGTTCCAATGAGTTTTGGTCTAAAGTGCCTTCAGTTCTTATTATTTTAGCGGGCCAAACAGTTTTATTTTTTTCGTCTAACGCGTCATGCAATGCAATATCAACTGATGGGTCGTCGGGATTTTCAGGTAAATCTAAATGCCGCATTTCTTTGGCACTGATTGGAATTCTTACTTCGGCATAATCCACTGCAAAAATGTTTCCTAGTGGTGTGCTGCCAGAAATTGCCTGACTCACACCGACTAGTCTTTTTCTTACCCGTCCATCGAAAGGAGCTTTTATTTTAGACCTGTCAAAGTTGCGCTCCGCTTGTGCTAATTGAGTTGTCGCGGAATTAACTCGCGCTTCAGCCTCGCGCAGTTGTGGGAGCCTGAGCACTAACTCATTGGGTTCTTCGTCATAGCCGAGATCTTCCCAGTTGAGTCTGGCCTGTTCTGATCTTGCTTTTTCTTGTGCATGAGACGCTGATGCCTGAGCAAGCATTGCTTCTGCACTTGCGACCGAGGTAAGGAAGTCAGCCTCTTCCAATTCGACTAAGATTGTCCCTTTTTTGAAAAAGGCGCCGTCTTCGAATTGAGGGTGTATTTTCACGATCCTTCCGGGCACCTGAGAAGTTAAAGTAACTTCATTGTGAGCATTGATTATTCCATTGGATTCGATGGATGATGTGTAATTTTCAACCTGAAGTTCAATGACTTTGGTTTTAGGTACCTTACGAATACCGGGTGGTTTTTTTGCTTTAGCCGTTGGTTGTTTTATTTGACTGTATATGAGATATCCAAGACCAAGTATGATGACGGGAATAATAATAAATCGTAATGATTGCATTATTATACCCTCATTATCCGAGTGGGACTGGTTGTGATTAGTTGAGCTCAAATTAATTGTTGTTAGTTAAGCTGTTTGTTCTTTTATAAAGTCCTCTTCATTCGAAAGTTTTAAGAATTAATTTTCCGAGGTTAATCTATTAACTCTTACTGATTCAATAGATGATCAGCAATTCTTTTTGGGTCAAATTTCCCTTTTTGATTTTCGTGAATAAGTACTCGGTATTGCATTTTTAGTTTCTCACCTTTCTTAATTAATGTTTTCACGTATGGCTCACGTCGCTCTTGAGGTTGCTTGGGGAAAGGATTAGCAACAAGAACTCCATAGTCTCTGCTGTGAGCCCAGCTTTCTCTTTTATTCTTATTGCTTGGTATAAGAAGTAGGCCAATTCTTTTTCCATCGTGGATTCCTGAATAATCAATCCATTTAAAAGGCTTGCCCCATGTTCCTTTGCCATTTAGATCACCCGTATCATTTAATATTCTTCCATTACCAAACTTAACAGTTAAAGGTTTAGCCATTCTCAAAGCAAGCCCGCTTTCTTCCTGGTCCCCGAAAGCAAATTCTCTTTCATCGTTAAAATATGTAACTGAAATTTCCAAGAGGATACCCTTTGGATGAGAACTAAAGCTATAAGTACTGTCTTCAATGCAGATCGTTTCTGTTGAATTTTCATTTAAGTAGCGATTCCTTGCTGAAAAAAATGCAGTATTTTCATTTAAAGTGGGGTTCATTTTTAAGAACCCTTCAAATTTCACTTTGGATTTAAGTCTCCAATAATCGTTTCCATCAATCCATCCATAACCTAACCATATTCCAGGATGCATATTGGAGTGATCCTCATTTTTAGGAGCTGGAAAGGGTCGGGTGATTGGAACTCCAGACGGAGATTTAATATTTATTAACCCTCTTCTAGTTAAGATTGGATCATCAATCAAGTAAGTGGCTATTGGTTGCTTTCCTAAATTAATAGTGAGTTTATTGGCATTGTTTCTTTCAAAATTAAAACTTCTAGATTCATTAGACTTCTTGCTATTAGTTTTCCTTTGATCAGATAGATACGCAATGATATGAGCCACTTGTTTGGGACTAAGCAATTCAGCAAAGCTTGCAGGCATTGCGGAGATTGGTAATCCTTTTCGTTCAATTATTTCATCTCTTTGAATGTTGACTACGATGCCTCCAGTCATGGCAAGTTTAATTGCGCGTCCAGTCTCCTCAAGAACGATACCAGTATGTATAATTCCACTTTTTAGTTTAAACATTTGAGCGGCGAACCCTTCGGTAATGCTCTGGCTTGGATTGAGTATTGCTTCGGCGAGTATTTTAGGATCGGCCCTATCGCCAATATTACTTAAATCTGGAGCATGGTTTTTACCCTTTCCTGATACTTGATGGCATGAAGAACAATTTGCTCCATAAATACTCATGAATAGGTCTTCGCCTTTCCTTGCATCAGCAAACGGCAATGATTCGGTCACTGATTTCACAGTGGTTATTTCATTTATTTTGCTTAAAAGCTTTGGTTTAGCAGCAATCAAATAGTTTCCTTTTCGCGCATTAATACCTTCTCTATTAGGGCCAAGTTTTACGATGCCTGCAGGAAAATCTTTTTGAAAGACCTTCATTTCTTTTGGATCATCAGTTTTAATTATAAGGTTTGTTTTTTGCCAGTCACTCCTAGCCCATTCTGGTAATTCTTCAGCTCTTGAATCATCTATTAAAAATAATGTGCTAGGATATTTTAGATTAAAAGTCAGTTGAAAGTCCTTAGAGTATTCTGCATCAGCACAAGCCGTTTTTATAAAGATATCATTTTTTAGCTGTGCTGGAATTGTTCTGAGTAGATAATTTCTATCAGTATAAATTTTCTTTCCGTTTTCCAGCGTATCTACAGAATAATTATTTTTTGTTGAAGGCTTTAGATTTGAGAAAGGGTTGATAGTAGTAGGGTGAAATTTAGTAGGAGGTAATCCCTCAGCTGTTAATGCTCTCCCTCGACTTTCAAATACTGCTTTGCCTTTTGATCGACGCATCGCAATTTTCCTGATTCTGGGGTCTTGCCCTTCAGTGAAGTAAAGATTTAAGCAGAGTTTTTCAATTAATTTACTAGGAAGGGTGTCCTTTTCTAAGAGTGCCAGAAGAGCAGAGAGTTTTAGGCCTGCCGATTTTTCGTTAATTTGATGTTTTAGTTCCTCAACGGTACATAAATCCATTAGGGCTCCCCATACCGAATAGAATACAACTCTATCTTTTTCCTTCTCGGCTAAACTTTTTAAATGAGCAGTAAACTTTTTCTCTTTGCATTGGCGTATTGCGATTACGGCCTCATGTCTTACTCGCGCATTAGAGTCGCTTAAGTATTTATCGAAATCAGGCCTAATTTTTTTGTTGTGTGCCTGTATTCTAATCGACTGGATTTTTTGATTTAGAGTTGTTTCTGGCAAATTAGGATTTGTTTTGATCCTGCCAATTGTCCAGGTTATCCATGTCTCTAAGGATTTGTTTTGTTTGTTTGTTTTAATAGTCTCTTCAAGAATAGCCAAGGATTGATTGCCTCTTCTGATAAGTTCATCTTGTGCGTTAGTCTTCCATGCAGGTAAATGGCTGCCGAGATCTTCTATTAATTCCTTGAATGACCACTCTTGAATATTCTTGGATCGTTTTATGGATTGTTCTTTAACTGGCTTGATTTTTTTTGGCCATATTCGATAGACTCGTCCTTCATTGGCAAGTGACCCGTTTTCATAATGAGCTCCATATTGTCTACCCCAACTCGATATCCAGATAGATCTATCAGGGCCAATTTCAATATCAACGGGATCAAAGCTTCTACCTTTGCTAAGTGGCATAGCTCGTCCAGAGCCAGCACTTGCTAGTGAAACAAGATTTTGTGATTCTGAGAATCTCCAAGCCCCTTTCCATTCAGGTTTGAAGATATACACCTCCCGATTTAACCAGTCATTGATAAAAAAAACATTGCGGTATTTTTTTGGATAATCAGGCACGTTACAAAAGATAATACCAGTGCCAGATCCCTCAAATAGAGGGCCACTTGAAGGTGCTGTCGGCAGATGATCGTCGCCCTTCCAATCATAGCTCCAGTTGTGCCCCCAGCCAAAATGCGCCCCGAAAAAAGGCGCGAAAATTTTATCTCCCATGGTCTGATCATTATCAGTACCTAACCAGTTGAATTCATCATCAAAACATATGTCCCATGGATTTCTAAATCCTCTTGAGATGATTTCAAGATTCTTTCCATCATCATCACATCTAAGAATTCCACCGGTCATCCCCCAATCATCCGCAGGATCGTGATAGGATTTGTTGTAATTTTCTCTATTCGATAATATTGGTTCAGGAAAGGGGGGGGGTATTCTTGGGTGTTGATACACCCCACAATTCTCGAAAAGGTTGAGGTGATATTTTTTCTGATAATATGGTTAGCCCTTTAGAATTACCTTTTGACATATAAAGCTTTCCATCTGGGCCAAAATTTAGACCATGCAGTCCATGCTCTAAATTTCCGAGGTCTGTATAAACCTTCACATATTCATCACCTATATCGTCATTGTTAGTATCCCTGACCAAAGTGAGATCAGGAGCATTTGCGACCCATAAGTCATTACCTTTCCATGCTAATCCTTGGATAGAATTGAAACCAGAGGCGAACTCTATTCTTGAATCTGCCGAACCGTCACCATTTTTATCAATAATGATCCACACGGAGTCGCCTTTTGTTTCCGGCTTGGGTTTTCTGTACTGAGGTCCCATCCCAACGCACAACCTGCCTTGTTTATCAAAAGTGATTGCGCAAGGGTTTCGAACGAGAGGCTCTTGTGCGAATAATGCGATGTCAAAATCATCTGGGACTTTCGGAAAACTATCATCTGCTTTCGAGGCGCTGATGATAAGAGAAATGAAAAAAAGTATAGTGATTCTTTTATTCATTTGATTGATGTTATAGTGCTTTAACGAAGTGATAAGATTTTGTTCAAGGTAGTTCTTTAATCTTTATATTTCTATACCAGCAGGCATCGTTGTGATCAGTCAGTAGAATATGACCTTTTATCTTTTCTCCGAACTTCCAAACCTTTTTAAATTTTGTTTTAGGCACCCTTTCCATTACTTCATTACTTCCACAAACGTAGGATAATATTTTCATTCCATTTAACCAGTGTTCAACATCGTTTCCTTTGACTACGATTTTTGAATGGTTCCATGAGCCCATCGGTAAATTGGGTTTTCCATCGACTGGTTTTACGATGAGATAGAATGACCCGTTCGATGAATAGGGGTCTTTAACTTTCTTATCATCAATCATTTGATATTCATGACCAATGGCTGATTTCCTTTCCTCGGTGATGAAATATTTAACACCGTTGTTCCCTTTATCTTCTAACTTCCATTCCCATGAAAATATATAATTATGATAGGCTTTATTAGTCATAATATTGCCAGCTTTAATGCCTAAAGGTTTGTGCAAAAGACCATTGAAGACAGTCCAACCTTTGATTTCTCTTGAAGCGGAGTCGTAATATCGCCAGCCCTTAATTTCTTTTCCATCGAATAATAATTTCCACCCCTCATCGATTTCCTTTTGCGTGAGTTTATTATGGGATTTTGTAGTTTGATTTTCATTTGATTGACTGAAGCTACTAAACTCAGTGGCCAAGAGAATAACAATAGCCGTTAGAAGAATTTTAATAGGATATTTCATATTTTAATATGTGAACAAAAAATGCCCCACTTTGTAAGGTGAGGCATTTTCAATTAAGATTTAATTGTTATGTTTAATGGCATTATGACACAGCGTCAAAGCGTGCCGCAGCAGCGTCCCAATCAACAACATTCCACCAGGCGTTAATGTAGTCAGGTCTAAGGTTTTGATAGTTTAAGTAATATGCATGCTCCCAAACGTCACAACCTATGATAGGTTCATTGCCCTCCATTATTGGACTGTCTTGGTTGGGCGTTGAGGACACTTCTAGTGATCCATTGGAAACACTTAACCAAGCCCATCCACTTCCAAATCTTGTCATTCCAGCTTTAGTGAATGCATCTTTGAAACTTTCAAAGGTTCCAAATGTTGAATTAATAGCATCTCCAAGAGGGCCGCTGGGTTCGCCTCCTTTGCCTGGCCCCATGATACTCCAGAATAGAGAGTGGTTTGCATGACCTCCTCCGTTATTTCTAACTGCTCCTCGTATGTCCTCTGGCACTGCATCCAAATCTGATATGAGTTCGATGATAGATTTTGCCTCCAGAGCTTCATTGCCGGCGATGGCGTTGTTTAGGTTGGTAACATAAGCATTATGATGCTTTCCGTGATGTATTTCCATTGTCTTGGAGTCGATGAAGGGCTCCAGTGCATCATGACTGTAAGTTAGTTCGGGTAATTCGTGTGCCATTATCTTTGATTTAGGTTTTTATGTATTTAAAGAATATATTTAAGAGGCAAAATGTCGAGCAGTCAGTTTGGTTTAACTTTTTCTAAGAATTTTAATGCTTTATTATAGCTTCGATTATCCAAAAAATGTTCAAGTTGTGGGGAAACATCCCTTCGCAGATCATGATGTTGTTTCTCGATTGATTCAGAGATTTCCTTTAATGCTATTAAATGGGCGTCAGGGTCATTGTCCCGGAATTCGTGATTCGCTATGATTTCGATTCTCTTTCTTAAGAGATATTTAAGTTTATCAAATTGATCTGGCATCTATTGATATATAAAGATACTGAAATGAATAATTAAAGGGAAGTAAAACGAATGGGTATTGATATTTCTGTAACTGCGTAGCAGCATCATTCTAATGGAAGTTCACGAGCATTTCACTCGCATTGACTGGATAGTAGTATTTGGCTATTTGGCTTTGACTACTTGGGTGGGTCATATAATGAGGGGGAAGCAGGGTACCATTAAGGATTTTTTTTTAGGAGGTCGCTCGATACCATGGCAAGCAGTTAGCGGATCTATCATTGCAACGGAGATCAGTGGGGTGACCTTCATAGGGGTTCCTGGCATGGTGTTTGCACTCACTGGTAATTTCACTTATTTACAATGGGCTCTGGGCTCTGTTATAGCTCGCGTTTTGGTGGGATATTTTTTTGTGAGGGTTTATTATGAGCAGGAAATATATAGTCCGTATGATTATATGGGGAACCGGTTAGGGGTTTCAGTCAAGCGTTTGGCTACAATAATTTTTTCAATTGGCAGTATACTTGGGCAGAGCGTCAGAGTTTTAGTTGCTGCATTGGCTTTGAAGGTTGTCACTGGCTGGGAATTTTATCAATGCATATGGGTAATCGGTGCATTTGCTATCGTTTGGACATTGATGGGGGGGATGCGCACCGTGATTTGGACAGATGTCATGCAGTTTGCGTTATTTACTCTTGGAGGGATTATGGCTCTCTTTTGGATTGTTTCTCAGATTGATGGTGGGTGGGCTACTTTTAAGGAAATTGGAGGAAGCGTTCAAGAAGCAGGTGATCATGGTAAGTTTACTTTAATAGACCTTACCACTGATCCTGATGTTGGTTTCACCCTATGGGTAGCAATAATAGCTGTACCATTTTTGAATTTAAATTCTTTTGGTGTAGATCAATTGAATGCTCAAAGGATGTTCTGCTGTAAATCTGCAGAAGAAGCCCGCAAAGCAATTATTTGGAGCTCGATTGGCCAATTCTTGACGCTTTTAATGCTTCTTGTCGGGGCTGCTCTATTTGTCCATTATAGTGTCAATGAGCCTTCCTTGGCAGAGCAGGCTTTGTTTAGCCAGAGTAAAGATTACGTTTTTCCAACTTGGATCACTACTACCCTACCTGTAGGGTTGAGAGGTCTTATTATAGCGGCCATTTTTGCTGCTGCTATTTCGAGCCTTGATTCTATTCTTGCAGCTCTTTCGCAGACGACATTGGCACTCTTTATTGATCCTTCGTTGGCTGTGAAAAATGGCCAGAATCCAGCCTTTTTATTGCGTGTTTCTCGTTATTTAGTTGTTATTTGGGGTATCATTTTATCTTTATGTGCAATCGGGCTTGATGAGCTAAGAGGCAACATAAATATGGTGAATCTTGCATTTGGGATGATAGCTTATACGACTGGTCCACTTTTGGGTTTGTTCTTAGCAGCTTTATTAGCGAATAGGCGAAGGTCTTCAGCCCGAGGCTTATTTATAGGCTGTATTATTTCAGTATTTATAGTTTTGCTTGTCCGGGTAGATATTTACAACGTTCTGCTCAATTTGAACTGGATATCTACGGACAACTTGCTCGACTACAAGTGGTTGCCAATCGAAGTCACGGATTCAGTAATATCCTCAGTTATCCATTATGCATGGATGTGGCCAGTTACTTGCCTCATTACACTTGGAGCCGGATTTTTAGTTCCTGTGCAAAAGTGAAGTGGCATAGATCCGGCCTCAAAAAAAATAGATTCGTGCAGAATCCTAAAATTCTTTATTTCGATGAGAATTATCAAAGCCGAGCAGTAGAGCGATCGCTATGGTTTTTTGAAACATTATAAAATTATGAAAATTAATCCAAATTCACAATATTTTTATAAAATATTTCAATGGCATGAGTGCAGGCATTTTTTTTCTTAAAGTGTAACTAAGATTTTGACATTTGGGCCGAAGGAACCAAATAATCTCACCCCACTTATTGTTCGAAATATCCTCTTTAATTTAAAACAGTATTTTACCAACGCAGGGGCATTAAGTAGACCAATTTAATTGATTAAGATTTAAGAACTCAGCACAGCTAATGAATATTCAAAGTCGACAAAAATATTTTTTACATAGAACGCATTTAGTAAAAGTAATTTCAAGGGTTCACTCTTGCTGATTTGTTAATAATGGCAGACGAACTTAACGCCATCTGGAAGGAGATTTGCTCTAAAGTAAGAGAGCAGGTAAGCGCTGATACTTTTCGTCGTTGGTTTTCTTCTACCAAATTGATAGAGGCTGATGAAAATAGCTTAAGAGTTTTTGTTCCTAATCACATTTATGGATTATGGATTGATTCCAATTACATGGCGATTCTTAACCATGCGGTGACTGAAGTTCTTGGTGAGCCTCGTAAAATTCAATGGGAAATAGGATCAGGGGAAGTGGATCCAGATAGTGGAGTGATTTCAAATGATTCTAATAAAGTCTCAGAGGAACAGGCAAAGGTTTTACCTGCAGCGCGTGAGCAAGTTAAATCTCGAAAAGAGCCAGTAGCAATTAAATCTTCTAATGATCAAATAGATAAGATTACTAGAAAGATCGGTCTGAATAGGAATCACCGGTTCGATACTTTTGTAGTGGGTTCGAATAATGAATATGCGTGCGCTGCAGCACATGCTGTATCAAAGGGGAGCTCGGAAGGATACAATCCTTTATTTATTTGGGGTGGTCCCGGTTTAGGGAAAACACACTTGCTCCATGCTATTGGCTATGAACATGTGAAGAGAAATCCAAAGTCTAAGATTGTTTATATGACTTGTGAGCAATTTACTAATGAGTTCATTGAGGCGATTCAAAACAATTCATTATCAAAATTCCGCAACCGTTACAGAAAAGCTGATCTTCTGCTAGTTGATGATATTCATTTTCTTGCAGGCAAGGAAAAGTCCCAAGAAGAATTCTTTCATACATTTAATATGATTTGTGACGGCCGTCGTCATATTGTTCTGACTAGCGATCGGCCTGCTGCAGAAATATCTGATCTTGAAGAGCGTATAGTTTCTCGGTGTGAATGGGGGCTTACTGCGGGCTTGGAATTACCAGATGTCGAGACCCGTTTAGCTATTTTGCGTAAGAAAATGGCTATGTGGCAAGTTTCATTAGAGGATCGTATCGTAGAATTTCTCGCAGATCGTATTAGGAAAAGCGTTCGTCGCCTTGAGGGAGCAATGATGCGGTTAGCCAGTTATTCTTCTTTAAGTGGAAAGTCTTTAACTGATGAAGTTATTGAAGGTTTGTTGAAAGATATTTTGCGTGAGGAGGGTAGGCGTCGAGTAACAATACCTTCTATTCAGAAGGAAGTAGCTTTGCATTTTGATGTGAGGATAGCTGATATGACAGCAAGAGGTCGTCGGTCAGATGTGGCTTTTGCTCGCCAAGTAGCCATGTATTTGTCTAGGACGATGACGGATCATTCTCTTGTTGAAATTGGTAGGGCATTTGGGCGGGATCATGGCACGGTCATTCATGCTGTCAAAAAAGTGGAAACAAGGATGGAAAGGTCTCAGGATATCCGCCAGAAAATAAGCATTTTAGGCAGTCGATTATCCAGCGTTTAAAGGCAAAGTTGGTTTTAATGGGCTTAGTTTGTGGGAGTCTTTCTCAGTTAGATGGTAGTTTGTATTAGACACCCTTTATTTATTCGCTAAATAAGGGGTTAAAGTCTTTAATCTAATTGAGTTGAAACTCTTGATCGGATTTTTAACGTTTTACTGATTTAAGAAACAAATAAGATGAAGTTTACAATTTCTAAGGAGGATTTTATTGAAGGCCTCCAACAGGTCCAGCATGTTGTTAGTAATCGAACAACTCTCCCTATTTTGTCCAATGTTTTGCTGGAGGCCGATGGCGATTCATTGCGGCTAACTACAACGGATCTTGATGTTGGGGTTACCGGTTCAGTTAAAGCTAAAGTTGGCAAGTCAGGGTCAACAACGTTACCAGCTAGAAGATTGGCTGGCATCGTTCGTGAATTGCCTGCTGATGAGGTTAGCATTGAAGTCACATCTAAAGACGTGGCTTCCATTAAGAGTGGTCCAAGCTTTTTTAAAATCCTTGGTCTTGCGAAAGATGAGTTTCCACCGCTTGCTACATTTGAAGATGCCAATGAATACAAAATTGAACAAAAGGTATTGAAGGAGGCGCTGAAGATGACTTCTTATGCAATTTCAAATGATGAGACTCGGTACGTTTTAAATGGCATATTATGTTCATTTAAAGAGGGGCTACTTACTTTGGTTGCTACTGATGGTCGCCGTCTAGCTATGGTTCAAAATGATGTTGAATTCCCAAAGAGTTTAGAGACAGAAGTTATAGTGCCAACTAAAGCTGTAAATGAATTGCAGCGCTTACTTGCAGATGATGGAGAAGTTAAGATTTCGATTGGTGATTCTCAAATTGCTTTTGAGCTAAACGATAATTTATTGGTCAGTAAACTAATTGAGGGTAATTACCCAAATTATAACCAGGTGATTCCTGAAGAAACAAAGGAGAGGATTTCACTCGAGAGAGAGAGTTTTCTGAGCACTGTGAATAGGGTTTCTTTGCTTGCCAATGAGAAGTCTAATTCGGTCAAGTGTGTGTTTGGCAAAGATAAAATAGATGTAACCGCGAATTCTCAAGATGTGGGAGAAGCGAATGAATCGATAGCTGTATCCTACAAGGGGCCTGAATTTTCTATAGCATTTAATCCAGAATTTTTAATGGCTCCATTGAGGAATATAGACACTGATGAGATTTTCTTGGAGTTGATCGATGAGATGAGTCCTGGAGTGATTAAAACAACGGGGTCGTTTTTATACGTATTGATGCCAATGCGTGTTAGCCAGTGAATTAAATCGCATGGCAAATTAAAGTCGCGTCTATATTTCGGAGTTCAAAGATAAAAAATTTCTAATCAATCTAAGTCCAGCTCCTTGGCTCTTTTCTGGATGGAATTGAGTGGCGAAGAGATTGCCTCTTCTTACACTTGAAGTGAATTCGCACCCGTAAGGAGTTGTTGATGCAATTATTTTACTGTCATCTGGTTTTGGATAAAAAGAGTGAACAAAATAAAAGTATGGATCTTCTTCAAGTCCCTCCCAGATTGGATCAGATTTTTGTTTTTTGATGATCTTATTCCATCCCATATGAGGAATTTTAAAGGATTGATGTTGATGGAATCTCACAACTTTACCAGGAAATATCCCAAGGCCCATGGCTTCGGGGCTTTCATCGCTAGCTTCGAATAACATTTGAAACCCTATACATATTCCAAGAAAGGGTCGATCGTCTGTGATCCAGTTTTTTAGAGGGGCAGATAGTTTTTGTTCTTCAAGATGGTGAGCTGAATCTCCAAAGGATCCTACGCCTGGAAAAATAATTGAAGTGACTTCGCATAAATCCTCGGGAGATTTTACTAATTTAGCTTTAGCATTCATGGCGCTTAAGCTATTGCATACGCTTTTGAGGTTTCCGGC
>CACJBM010000059.1 GCA_902591645.1 uncultured Verrucomicrobiota bacterium
CACAGACAATTGCCAGTCCAACGGTCAGTAATGCCAAGTTAGAAACTCTAAGCATCTCGCTGGCATCCCTTAGAGTCGGGGAGAACAGACTCTCAATTGAAACGCACCAGGGGTCCCAATCAAGCAGTGACATCGTCTTTGGTGCGTCCCTAGAAGCCAGGGTAAAAATCACCGAGGGAATCGAAGGAAAGCCTTACCGGAGCTCAAACAATCAGTGGATCGAAATTGCGAACAAAAGCAATTCCCCAATGAACTTAGGAGGATGGGACTTTGGTGACGGCGTAGAATTTAAGTTCCCCGAACAGACCATTCTGGACCCTGGTGAACATGCCTGCATCGCTGCTAGACAAAAAGATTTCATTCAAGCCTATCCCGACGCCCGCTTATTAGGCACATTCGATGGGAACCTGTCACGATCAGGCGAAAGGATAGTCCTGAGGGATTCAAACAAGAATCCAGTCGATGATATCAGATATCATGACAGTGGACGTTGGTCGAGCGCCCCGGACGGTGGAGGATCGACTCTGGAATTGCGCGATCTTGATGCAGATAACTCTACTGCCGAGGCCTGGTCACAGAGCGATGAAAGTAGCAGGACAAAATGGAAGAATTATTCCTACAGGGGCAGCGCCTCATCGAGCGGAGGTCCTGACTCACAATGGAGTGAATTCAATGTGGGTTTACTCAATGCAGGTGAGGTTCTTATTGATGATATCAGCGTCATTGAGGATCCTGACGGACAGGCAAAACAGATCCTCAGAAATTCAAATTTCTCCGACGATACCAATCATTGGAGATTGCGTGGCAATCACCGCCACAGTGAAATTATCGAGGACCCGGAAGAACCTGGTAACAAAGTTCTTCGGGTCGTAGCAACGTCAGGGACAGGCCACATGCACAATCAAATGGAAACGACTCTCTTGAGCCGCGTCAGGAACGGCACTGATTACGAAATATCTTTCCGCGCCCGATGGGTGAGCGGAACAAATCTCCTCCATTCTAGGCTCTACTTTAATAGGTTAGCTCATACCACGGTCATTGAGCGCCCAGAACATGTTGGGACCCCTTCCGCAATAAATACTTCATCCCAAGAAAATATCGGTCCCACCTATTATCAATTAAATCATGAGCCGGCAGTACCTAATTCCGGTCAAACAGTCAGAGTCAGCGTCAAAGCCGATGATCCTGAAGGAATCAATTCGATGCGACTATATTATTCAGTAAATGGTCGCAGCTTTAAATCTTTAACGATGGGAATTAAAGGTGGAAAATATTACGCAACGATTCCAGCCCAAACAAAAAAATCCGTAGTTCAATTTTATGTACGCGGCAGGGACCAGGAAGGTGCGCTTTCATTTTTCCCAGCGGCAGGACCAGATTCAAGAGCCTTATACAAAGTAGACGATGGTCTAGCAGCAACGAACGGTTGGCACAATTTTCGGATCGTTACCACTAATGCTGATCGTGATTTTATCCATAAAGAAACCGAAGTCATGAGTAATGATCGGATCGGAGTCACAGTAATTGATAGGGAAAACGATATTTATTACGACGTAAAGATGCGCCTAAAGGGAAGCGAAAGAGCACGGAGTCAGGACCCGAGAGTCGGTTACAATTTTCGCTTTGGCAGCGACCAGCTTTATAGGGGCATTCATAGGTCCCTCGCCATTGACCGGTCAGAGGGTGTCGGTTCCGGACAATTAGAGATTCTGTTCGACATCATGATCGCCAATAGCGGCGGGATCGTGAGCAGGTACTATGATTTCATTAAAGTATTAGCCCCAATGGACAGGCACACCAGAGGCGCGACTCTGCAAATGGCAAGATACGATGAAGTGTTAATGGAATCCCAATTCGGTGAAGACGGTGAGGGAAACCTATTTGAATATGAACTAATTTATTACCCTACCACCAATAGCGGAGCCGGCCTCAAACGGCCTCAGCCTGACGGCGTCACAGGAACCTCGGTACGTAACCTTGGTGATGATCCTGAAAAATACAGATGGTTCTTTCTGAAGAGAAACAATAAAGAAGCGAACAATTTTGAACCTATCATGAATTACGCCAAGCTCTTCAGTCGCTCAGGATCTGACTTCGAAAGAGAAGTGGAAAATGTTGTTAATGTCGATGCATGGTTCAGAGGAATGGCATATGCAGTACTCTCAGGTGCCGGAGATAATGCAGGTGCCGGAAGCCAGCACAACGGAATGTATTACGCTTTCCCTGACGGCAGGGTCATGTTCCTCCCACATGATATGGACTTTGCCTTTAGCTCTAGTCGCTCCATCACAGCTAACCCGGAATGTTCAAAATTAACTCAAAATGAGATCCGAAGAAGGATCTATTATGGACACCTTCAGGACATAATAACGACCACGTACAACAGATCTTACATGTCAAAGTGGACAAATCATCTCAAAGAACTGGATCCATCGCAGAACTGGAACGGTCACCTAAGTTACGTCAATAGCCGATCCAGTAATGTCCTGTCTCAACTCAGATCAATCCCCGAAATCCAATTCTCAATCAGTTCCCCATCAACCATAGAAACGCAAAACAATATCGTTAAAATTAATGGCAAAGGCTGGATCAATGTGCGCGAGGTTCGGGTCAAAGGAAGTGATGAAAATTTGCCACTGCAATGGTCGGACAAAAATACCTGGGAATTGTCACTTCCGGCTGCACCGGGCCGACAAACTTTCAACCTCGAAGCCATTGATTTCTCAGGCCAAGTCATCGGCAATGATTCAGTGACAATCATTAGCAGCGCCGAATCTGAACCTGCCTCATCACAGAACATCGTTGTTTCTGAAATTATGTATCATCCTGCCGACCCTTCCATCACTGAGATTGAGGCAGGATTCACTGATGCAGATCAATTTGAGTTCATTGAATTGTTAAATATAGGTGACAAGATCATCGACCTTTCCGGGTCCCGTTTTGTGAACGGTATAGACTATGAATTTGAATCAGGTTCATTGCTGGGTTCTGGAGATCGAATAGTCATTGCAAGGAACCGTTCTGCCTTCCTTAATAGGAACCCTGACGCATCCTCATGGCTTGCAACTAAGGAATTCTCCAATAGTACAGGACTCGCTAATGGTGGAGAACGTTTAAGGTTATTAGGCATTGCTTCCGATGAAATCAGGAACTTCGTTTATGATGACAAGAGGCCGTGGCCTGAAGGAGCTGACGGAAGCGGTCACAGCTTGAACCTGATCAATGCTCAAAATAGTCCGGACCATTCATTAAGTGAGAACTGGACAATGAGTTCTGAATTGGGAGGAACTCCAGGCCAAGGAGATGACGGGTTATCCCAAGAGAACCTCGATCAGGACAATGATGGATTGAGCGCGTTCGCCGAAAATGCCCTCGGGACCAGTGACGATTCACCTAATGCCCCGTTCATGATCAGCTTCGACGGTGAAGGAAAGACCATCATAACCCATACAAGGAACCGTAACGCTGAAGGAATCCTATTTAGCATTCAATTATCAAATGATCTGAATTCATGGCAGGACGCTGCTGAAGAATATACCAAGACCTCAGACACTTCCATAAATGAAGAAATCAACCAAGTCATCTGGCGCTCGTCCTCGTCTAAAAAAAGCGCACAATTCTTGCGTTTGAAAATCAGTCGCTAGATTACCAGAAATTCTCTATTGGGATATCTTTATGCCGTCTCATCAAGAGTCCAACCGTCCCGGTAAGGCCTCTTGACCCAGTCATTTGCTGGCCCGTGATTTGTGATCCTCATTGCTTCACCGTCCCATAATAATTTCTTGCCGGGGAACCGCTTAGCTACATTTCCGAGAAGAGTAATCTCAGTGAGATGCCCTCCATAACCGAAATGGGCTCCTGCCGCGTCATACTTTCCAGCCTTGCAGGCTCTGATCCAGTCCTGTTCATGGCCTCCTTGAACTCGCGGCAAAGTTTTCTTAGGACGTTTATAAGCTTTCATGGCAGTCTCAGGAACGAGCCGCGGGCTACCGCCATAAACATCATTCATGAGAATTCCCTTACTTCCCTTGTACATGACTCCGCCTTCACGAGGATATTTTCTTCCATCTTCAAGCTCTTTCGGTCTCGGAGGCTCCTGCCCTTCCCTCCAAGTCAGCTTGAGTGCAGGGAAACCTTCACGTGCAGGGAAACGGTACTCAATTACGGCACTATCTGGATGAACTTCAGCATTACCTCCTTTGACCTGAATGCATTCAATGCTCTGAGGGTGCCCAAGTTTGAGGGATGAAACTATCGCATCAATTGTATGCACACCACGGTCACCCATCATTCCACAACCAAAGTCCCAGAAACAACGCCACACTCTCGGATGATAACACGAATGATATGGCCGCATCGGGGCAGGACCGATCCATGTGTCCCAGTCCATTCCGGCAGGAGGCTTTTCAACTTTTGCTGGCCGGTCACTGCAGGGTGAACTCCATGAAGCATGGCCATGAGGAGCGTAAGACAGACTGCACCAGGCCTCAACTTCAGCGATCTCGCCGATGGCTCCGTCCCAGATCCACTCACTGACTAGCATCCGTCCCTCACCAGAATGGCCCTGAATACCCAGCTGCGTTGCGACTCCGGTCTGCTTTGCAATCCTCGCAAGGACCCTCGACTCATGAGCGTCATGCGTTAGGGGCTTCTGACAATAAACATGCTTTCCCTTATGCATTGCCGCAGCGGAAATGGCCGCATGCGTATGATCAGGAGTAGCAATCACGACTGCATCAAAATCCACATCACTAGTCAAAAGTTCACGATAATCATGAAATCTCTTAGCATCCGGATACTGAGTAAAAACCTTCCTCGCATAGTTATGATCCACATCACATAGGGCAGTGATCTGCTCTGTCCTAGCGCACATGGCGAGGTTATGAGACCCCATTCCGCCAAAACCAATTCCCGCAATGTTCAATTTTTCACTGGGTGCCGTATGGTTCGGCCCTCCAAGGACATGCCGGGGAACGATCTGAACACTTGCTGCTGCTGCTGCCGCACTAAGAAAGTGACGACGCGTAGACATTATTTTCATAGTGAAAAGTCAAGACTCTACACGCTCAATTGCCAAGAAAATTAAATAATGATTTCAACTTCATTGCTCCGTATCCGCTCAAATGATCATCATCATAATAGATCCAGCCCCCCTCATCTCTGATGTGATAGAAACCATCGGCTCCCTTCAAGAGTGGCAAAGGATCAATTATCTGAACTCCGGATACTTTTTCTATGTTAGAAAATATTTGGTTCTGTTGGGCGAATCGCTTCTCCAATTCCTCTTCAGACAATGTCATTTCTTTGTATTCCCATGAAAGTTTTTCCAATTGAAAAGGGAAACTGCTTGGGGTCTGCCAATGATCAGTCCACTGCGGAACTTGCCTGAAAAGACTCACCGAATAGCCAAGACCTTTGATCTTATCAATGGTACTAATGAGACTGGTCTCGAACGAAATTTCATTCTCATACGACTGGTTAGAGGCGAGCCACCACCTACCTGCCAGAATCACGTGACTAATTGACTCTCTCTGTTCCTTACCTTCCAAATACTTCAGGACGGATTCATTATAATTGATCTGGGATTCTTTCGAAGTTACCCAACCCAACACGGGCAAGGTCGATGTCTTGACAGCCGATTCTCCGGTAACTGATAATTCTTTTGCGGCCGCATCAATGGCCCTAGCAAGGGCCATCCCATGACTATCCCCCCACAAAAAGAAAATTGGCTCCTCCCCTTCAATTCCTAAAGAAGATTTATTCTCAGGAAATTCTTTTGAAGCTTTCCCGTAATCAAAGAAAGAATCCTTACTCAATCCCCTATCAGTATGATTCAGAAAATCTTCTGTATATCTTCCAGTCATTCCTTCCTTGGAAATTAGCGAGGAAGAACATATTAGAAGCAAAGAAAAAGCCATCGAAGAGAAAATTAAAACCGAACGCCTTGATCCGAACATGCGCCTTGAACGGACCGGCTGCTCAACAAATTTCCAGGAAATCCAGGAAAGTAATAATGCGATTAATAGGATGGATATTTTGACTGGAACCGAATCTTTCCAGATAACCAAATACTCATTGAATGCCAATAAGGGCCAGTGCCACAAATACAGTGAATATGACAAAAGACCGATCCAGACAAACACCTTCATCGAAAGTACCCGCTGTATTTGAAGGAGATTGGCCTTAGGCACTTCGCCCATTCCTGCCCATATAAGGAATGCAGTCCCAGCTACTGGAGGAATCGCACTTATTCCAGGAAATAGTGTGATCTTATCATAAGTGAAGAAAGGAATCAGAATACAGGCCATGCCCAGCCACTGCATCATTGACCGGATACGGACTGACCGTATTGGAACCGCAAACGCAACTAACGATCCTGCCCCAAGTTCCCATGCACGAGTAGGTAAAAGATAAAATGTCGCTAACCCATAATTTTTCATTCCATAAATTGATAAGCAGCAACTAAGCAAAACGAACGAACAAATAATCCAAAATATTGATCTCGACTTGCCAGCACGGAACAAAAAAAGGAGCACAAAGGGCACGATCAGATAAAACTGCTCCTCAAGAGAAAGTGACCATGTGTGCAAGAGAGGCATTTCTTCGGCAGATCCCCCAAAATAGGAGTTGGTGTTCTTCCAGAAAAATAGATTTGATGAAATTAACGAAAGCCACAGGACCGAATTTCCCAGCATCTCATATTCTGCCGGCAAAAGAAAAACATAACCCAATAATAGGGTACTAAGAGTAACTACAAAGAGAGCAGGCACAATCCTTCTGGCCCTACGTTCCCAAAAACCTAAAACAGAAAATCTCTTCTCCCTGAGTTCTTTTATAATCAGTCCCGTAATGAGAAACCCTGAAATAACAAAGAACACATCAACGCCAACATACCCTCCACTGACCCCAAGGTCAGCATGAAAGAACAGGACTCCTATAACCGCAATCGCGCGAAGGCCATCAATGTCGGGACGATACGGCATGAATAATTCAATAAGAATGAATGCATTCGGATCCTCTTGCCACTAGAAACTTCCTCACGAAATTATGGCCTGTAGGTTTGGTAAAAGAATCTACTATAAAAAACGGATCATTTATATAATTGCAGGATTCTGATTTTTGATTCCCGGTTACTTAGATTATAAGAAATTCAAATGAGCGATCGAACTAGTCCCAGAAAAGATCATCAAACCTGATAGCATATAATTTAGCATCACCCTCGATATTAAATTTAAAGCTGACAGGCTTAGAAACAATTTTAGTCAGATTGAATGAGTCAGTCCATTTAACAGACTCGCTTATTTTTAAGTTACCTGAGATCCGTTGACTAACTTTTATGAGCTTACCTTCCTCATCATAAAGGGAAACTCTTATGCTGCCCTGACCAGGGTCGCAGGTAATTTTAACCTCTTCTCCGGGTAAACTTATTTTTCTGGATATGATCTGTGCAGATTTTGCTCTGCTCTCCACTTCATACCCTAGACTAATCTTTTTTATTCTATCATCGTTAACACTGAATGATCGCGCATTCTGAAATGATTTCACGAAAGCAGGTACCTGATTCATGACATAATCATTTCGGGGAGGTAACACAAACCGATCATCGGAGGGTCCGATACTGGTAACATTTTCTGATAGCGAATTAACTTCACCAAAACTGACATCAAAGACCTGAGCGTCACCTTCAAGAACAAATTTCACGAAGAGCTCTTTACCGACCAGCTTATCAATACCCTTCTCCTGCCATTCTAATGGACTGTTAATCTTATAGGCTCCTGACAAAGCATGAGTATCCATCAAACGACCCCCTGACTCATCAACTAGCTCGACAAAAACTTTACCCTGAGGAGCATGAAAACTTACCATCATGTCTGCCGAAGGAAGAACTAACTTCCTTGAAAGAATGGATCCAGTTTCCTTCTTGCTATCTAGTCCATATCCTTTGGGACTTTCCTTTAGCTTCGTTTCGTTTGTTGAAATCAATTTGGCGTTCGTTGAGGAGCTATAAAAGTCTGGATCTGAAAATCGGTACCGTGGTCTCTTCCCTAATAAAATTTCTGGCTCGGGAGGGGTTAATAGCCACGCCATATTAAAACGGGCCATCCAGTCCTTGCCACTTAGTAGATAAATATAGCCCTCACTCGGAGTACCTTTTCTTCCTTGGGTCATCCACGTGTAATTTCCGGGTCCTTTCCTGACGAGTCGGTTATGTGGCCATGTCTTACCACCATCAAAGCTCACCCAGACTCTAATATTCTTACGACCTTCAATGTGTGGAGTTGGAGAGCTAAATAATAAAATATCACCATCATCTCGCTCGAGCCTTATGAGCCCCGCCTTACAGCCGTACACATCGGGTGGCCCGTCAAATAGCTCATCATCCTGACGAAGGTCTCTCCAAGTTTCCCCACTATCATCACTATAGGCTACCCAGCGATTCCCTTTCCTCGTGTGTGTACGAGAATTAATATAAATGGTGCCATCACTTAATTCGACTAGTCCAGACTCTCCCGTTCCATCTAATGGAAATGGCTCACTTGGTATCCAGGTCTTACCATGATCATCACTGTAAGACGCATTAGTGTATCCTTTAGATTCCTCATGCTTATTGTAATTAGGCATCACCCGCGAAGGGACCAGAAGACGCCCCTTATTGGGCCCATGCTTAATATTAATTCCAGAATCACAGGCAGCATTCGGTATTGGCATAAAGCCTTTGGAATCTTTTCCATATTTGATTTTTTCAAGTTTCCAAGTCTTGCCATGATCGCGACTCTTGTACATATAGGGAGCCGGATAAAGGGCCGTTATAAACAACATTATTTCCCCGGTACTCTCATCAATTATACTCGTACCTAGAGTCGCATAAGCGTGGTGCTTATCTTTCCCCCATCCACTACCATCGTAAGGACCAATGCCCAAGGCCTTCCAGTCCAGATCAATCCTTTTACCAACTAATTGATGGTCTGACCAAGTGTCTCCTCCGTCCTCGGATCTCTTTACAAAAATCTTACTGCCTTTTCTTTTGTCCGGGTGAGGCTCACCTTGAAGGCTAAACATAAGAACCGTTCCGTCCATCGCAACATCAAGAACGCCATAAACATTATCCTCATCCCAGATCTCAAAAAACGGCTCGGCCCCAGAAGTTATTTTGACTATATCACTAAAACCCAGAACAGGCTTCTCTAACTTCTCCTCACCACTTGAAATAGTGTTAATTACAAAAAAATAGCTAATAAATATAAATAAATTAATGGACTTAATTTGCATCTATTGATGAGGTTACAAAGTTCTATATTGTTCGTCAAATTCAGGTAACTAAAAATACTCTTGAGCGATACCATATTACCGCTCAAATTCTATTTTTGTTTTCCTAAGCATGAACATCTTCCTCCTACTTGCTACAGTTCTTATTACTTCTTCAAGTGCACTCAATGCAGAGGAATGGAAACCAGTAAGCGGTCACGGATTAATTCCAACCGATATGTTCGAAATTGATCCTTCACTAGAAGTTTCAGTATGGGCCACTAGCCCCACGCTCTATAACCCAACTAATATGGATATTGATCATGAGGGTCGTGTCTGGGTCACTGAAGGTGTCAACTATCGTGGCAGGAACGGAACGAGACCCGAAGGGGATCGGATCGTTGTACTTCAGGACACTGATAATGATGGAAAGTGCGACAGCTCCCATACCTTTGTTCAGGAAAAAGGCCTAATTGCTCCGATGGGAGTGGCCGTATTTGATAATGTTGTCTATTTGTCACAGCCTCCAGATCTGATCGCATACACTGACGTGAATCGTAATCTGGTATTCGAACCGGAAATAGATAAGCGAGAAGTCATTCTTACCGGATTCAATGCAATCAATCACGACCATTCCCTTCACTCATTGACGGCCGGACCAGATGGAAAATTCTATTTTAACAACGGAAACTGCGGAGCAGTGTTCACCGATAAGTCCGGTAAGACCTTTTACATGGGCGGTACGTATGGAGGAAGTGGCCCGAACTGGCCAGCAGACCACCTGAAAAATTCAGGCAGGAGATCCGACGACGGGCATGTATGGACATCAGGCTTTGCGGTCCGCATGGATCCGGACGGAGCCAACGCCGAGATCGTCAGTCATGGACTTCGTAACTCTTATGAACAAACACTCACATCTTTCGGTGACATGTTTCAGAACGATAATGATGATCCGAGGGCATGCCGAACCTCATATGCTCTCGAATTTGGATGCGCGGGCTACTTCACTAGGGACGCCATGCAGAGAAACAAGGCCGTCAGACGCCCAGGCCAAGAATACTCAAGAGTTCATTGGAGGCAGGACGATCCAGGAACAATGGATGCTGGAGACGTTTACGGAGGCGGTTCACCTACTGGAATTACTTTTTATGAGAACGGTGCCTTGGGCCCTGAGTGGGAAGGTCTTCTCCTCAGCTGTGAGGCTGCTCTAAATACAATATTTGGATATAGACCAGTCCCAAAGGGCGGCACCTTTGAATTGGAAAGATTCATTTTCCTTACTTCAAATCCAGGAAAAGAATATGACGGAGCTGATTTCTCAGGGAGAAAAGAAATCAAAAAAGAAGACAAGAACAAAATCTCTCCTACCCTTTTCCGCCCCAGTGACGTCACTGTAGGACCAGACGGTGCCATTTATTTTTCTGACTGGTTCGATCCGAGAATAGGCGCGTCCAGTCATCTAGATGAATCGTTCTCTGGAACGATTTACAGGATCGCGCCAAAAGGATTCAAGCCAAAGATCCCAAAGATCAACCTTTCAAGTACAAAGGGTCAAATCGAGGCCCTCCGTAGCCCCGCTATCAATACACGATACTTAGGGTTCCGAGCCTTGAAGGACCAGAGAAAAAAGGTATCCAATCATGTACTTAAACAACTTGATGATGGAAACAAATGGATCGCTGCTCGCGCTGTCTGGTTACTTCCTCATATCGGAGATGAGGGAATCGAAACCTGCATCAGAATGTTGAGAGACAATGATAGCGAAAAGCGAGTAGTCGCTTACCGGTCCCTGCGGCGAGCCGGCCATGACATGGTCCCTCACGCTCGACGCATGTGCACTGACCCTTCGCCTCAAGTGCGTCGCGAAATTGCTTTATCTCTTCGCGACGTCCCCGCAGAAAAAACCAAAGACATCTTTATTACTCTCGCAAAGAACTGCGACACCAAAGATAAAAATTCCCTAGAAGCCATTGGTCTAGGGGCCGCTAATCAGGAAAGTCAGATCTGGACTGCGGTAAAAAAAGGCATAAAGCCAGGCGAGCCAAAGGATTGGCCTGAGAGTTTTGCGAGACTCACCTGGAGGCTCTGGGGATCAGCCTCCGTCAATGATCTTAAGGCAAGATGCAACGATAAATCACTGACACTAGAAAAACGAAAACTAGCACTAGAGTCTATTGCATTCATTGATCACGCTGATGCTTCAAAGGTGATGCTGGAAATAGCATCCAGCCAATCCCCGCTCAAAGGACAGGCGATCGCTTGGCTATTACGGAATCTTGCCGGTGAATGGGCAAAGCACGGGATCAGTGAAGGACTAAAGGAAAAAGGAATCTATGATCCTGATTCCATTACCATAGTACCCGCACCCATTCCAGTGCCCCCCAAGGATGCCTCATCACCAAAGGTCAAAGATATCCTCAAACTCAAAGGAGATCCATTGAAAGGGAAAAATACTGCACTCCGCTGTATTCTTTGTCATCAAATTGATGGTAATGGTCCGGACTATGGGCCGAACCTGAGAGGCTGGTCTAAGACTCAAACCCTTGAAGGAATCGTTCGCGCGATTGCAGAACCTTCCGCAGGAATAGCACTTGGATACAACGGCACAGAAATCCTTCTTAAAGACGGAGGAACGATCCATGGGATCACCTTCAACAATAGTGATCCTTGGATAAAGAATGCGCCCCCGTTAATTATTCAATCAGCTGGCGGAATAACTCAGTTCATTCCTAATAAACGCATCGATAAAAAGAAGGACCTCACTCGTTCCCTGATGTATGACCCGGTCATGCTTGGCCTCAATGCACAGGACATTGCTGATATCGCTGCCTGGTTGAAAAATTACCGCTAGCCTTAGTCCTCACCAATTAGCAACTTTGCGTAAAGCCTTTTTCTGCCATTAATTGGAATTTGGACTTCCATGAAATCAGTCGGAATTCCTAAATCATTAATGGATCTTACGGGAACATCATTACTTTCCTCCCAAATCTGAAAATCCTCTGATAGGAGAACCTTAGCGAGATAACCGGTCCCTTGAGGGTTGGGCCAACGCAAGATCAACTCATCCCCTTCCCTCTGTATGACCAAGACTTGAGGGTCCGGTCCGTTCGGGTCAGTCCCTAAATACTTCTCCATTGAATTAACAATGTTATCCTCATCGGGATCTGCTTCTGGGCACACTAGTTGAAAGAAACCGTCACCACTGAAAGTGGTAAGATCCTCTGAAAAGTGAAGACCAATCCATTCCTTATAAGAGGCCCTGAAAGGAAAGAGATCATGGCTCGGCCATTGGTCCTTTTCCTTGAGTTGATCTATCAGCCCATCAATTGTGTTCTTGAGCGACCATGAGCAACTCGTTCTCTTATTGGCCAGTACAGCATAGGAAATCCCATCATCACGGTTCACTAGGAAAGAGGAAGTTCCGGTCATGCAACCGTTATGCCCTTCCCAGCTCCTACTGCCGCTCCATGTCCACCCAAGGCCCCAGTTAGCCTTTGGTTCCGATCCTGTCCGCATCGAATTCAAAGAAGCGGCACTAAGTAAATCAGAAGGGAATGGCCGATCATCGATGCAACGGAGAAACAATAACAAATCAACGGCAGTCGCAATCCATCCTCCGTTAGCGTCCATCCGTTCCGGATCAATGCTCGAGTAAGGATCGTACTGAGAGTCATAGTAGCGGACTTCTCTATCCTTACGATCTTCGAGACTCTGCTTACCTAATTCCATGGTGCTGATCCC
>CACJBM010000060.1 GCA_902591645.1 uncultured Verrucomicrobiota bacterium
TTCAGGCCTGGGGAAAAGCGGACGGAGAGTCTGCCATTAAAACGGCACTCAAGAATAATTCACGTCAATCATGGGGCAGAGGCGGTCAAGGAAGCAACATGTATGCGTATTCCGCCTTATCTGCCTGGGCATCAGTTGATCCGGAATCCGCAATGAGAACAATTTCCAATATAGAAGATGAAAGACAAAAAAGTTTCCTTACTTATGGACTCATTAACGGCTTAGCCAAAAATGATGCACGCGCTGCAACTGATTACGTATTGAAAATTGCAGCGAATCGGAATGAAACGGAAGAGAGACCAGAAGGATTTCAACGCAGAGGTGATGTTACACAGCGTTACATTAGTCAGATTGCATCCGAACAATTAAAGAAAGGCATGAGCAGAGCAATAGAATGGGCAGAATCGCTTCCGGACGGTGAATTAAAATCATCCGCATTTGATCAGGTAACTGAAGGCTACATACGGTCAGACATTGATGCTGCAAAAAAATGGGTTTCAAGCAACGCTGAAAAAGAATATGCACAAAGAGCGGTTAATGAGGTGGCTTCACATTTGACCCGAAAAAATCCACAAGACGCTGTGGAATGGGCCTCAACGCTTCCAACAAATGCACAAGATCAGGCCTATAGGGAGGTCATGGAGAACTGGACAAGAAATGATCCCGAAGCTGCAAGCAATCACCTCGTAGAAATGAAACCTTCAGAGGCCAGGGACTCAGCTATAAGCTCATTCGCAACTTCACTTGACCGTGAGGATCCAAAAAGCGCAGCTACCTGGGCCGCAACAATTGACAATGAAGAGACAAGAGCAAGTACGCTCAAGCAAGTCGCTCAGTCCTGGATTCGAACGGACCCCGATGCAGCCAAAGCATGGCTGCCTACCAGCGGATTACCAAAAGAAACTCAAACGGCGATTCTTGAAACGCCTAGCAGGGGCCGGCCAACTGGTGATTTTCGCAGTCGCCGAACTCGCCAACGTTAATTTGTCTTTAACCGGAACTATTCAGAAGTACTCTTCGCTTGGGCAATGGACTTTGCCTTTTTGACTAGCTCAAGGAATTCTTTACGAAGACCATTCTTATCTTTTCCTATCCCTTCAGATGCTATTTCCAGCAGTAAATCATAATTGACCTGACCACCGAACTTGGAATTTCTCAAAAGCATTCCAAACCCTGCAACTGATGAAGCGAACCGAAAGTCCTTACTGGAATTCTCCCATCCTTTGCCTGAATCGGTGAGCGGCACAGAAAACTCTTCCGCCTCATCTTTGATATCAGCTTCAGGATCTTTGTACCGCAAAAACACAGTAAGTAATTCTTCACTTTCGACAATGTCCGACCGCTCAGCTTTCTTGGCTGGTTTCCTGTACTTTGACTTCACTGCCACGTCTCCCTCGTCACTAGTAGACCCTGCCGGAACAATCTCATAAAGGGCAGTCACTGCATGACCGGCCCCGATTTCCCCTGCATCTTTTGCATCATCACGAAATTCTTCAGCTTTCATTCTGCGGTTAGCATAACCAATGAGCCTATAGCTTTTGACCTTCCTGGGATTAAAATCGACCTGAATCTTAACATCCTTGGCAACAGTGACTAGAGTCGAACTCATCTTATCTACAAGGACTCTCCTTCCCTCCTTAATAGAGTCAATATAGTAATATTCCCCGTTGCCATTATTGGCAATCTGCTCGAGCCGAGCATCCTTGATATTGCCTTCGCCAAAACCAAGTGCGGTAAGGAAAATCTTCTCCTTATCCGCACGACCTTTAACCAATTCAATTAATTTGTTACTATTCGAAATTCCAACATTGAAGTCGCCGTCAGTGGCTATGATTACACGGTTCGTTCCGCCCTCGATGTAATTCTTCGAAGCAAGATCATATGCAACACGAATTCCCCCTTCACCATTCGTTGAACCGCCGCTCCTGAGTCCGTTAATGACCTCAATGATCTTATCTTTCTGATCACCGTGCAGCGGATCCAGCTCCACTCCTGCTCCACCAGCATAAGTAACAATCCCTATACGGTCATCCTCAGTCAAATTCTCAACTAATAATACGAGGGACTTTTTCAAGAGTGGTAATTTTTCCTTATTGCCCATGGATCCGGAGCAGTCTATTAGAAATACGAGATTGGATGCCGGCCTTTTGTCCAATTGTATGTCCTTAGCCTTCAATCCTATCCTCACGAGCCGATGACCAGCTTTCCAGGGAACTGAGGAAGTTTCAAGATGCACCGAAAAAGGATGCTTATTACCTGAATAAGGATAATCATAATCAAAGTAATTTATCAATTCCTCAACACGAACAGCATCAACCGGAGGAAGCTGCCCACGGCGTCCGATGTAACGACGGACATTCGAATAACTGGCCGTATCAACATCAATCGCAAAAGTAGATAAGGGCCGTTCAATAGTTGGAAAGAAAGGAGTGTCATGATAAACTTGGTACTGCTCACTATTAATTTCCTCCAATTCTTTATCTCTGAGCTGAGCGTCATCCCGACCATCTTTTTCTTTAATCTTATTGAACCATCTCTTGTCGGAACCATCCTGCAATTCCCGACCCAAATTCAGATCCAGTGGCGATTTCGCACTAGACTCGATCGTCCTAATGCTCGGCTTAGACTTACTGCTCTGCTTCCGTCTTATACCCGCGACACTGGCTAATTCATCACCTTCATTTGAAGCAAAGGGAGCAGCATTTCGAGTACTTAAGCCGAATCTTTTTGGGATAGGTCCATTTTGATCTGCGCTTTGAGATTTCGCAATCTTCGAAGACGGTACACTTGCCTTCTCTAGTTGTTTTATTTGTTCAAATTTGAATTCTTCTTTTACTTTTGCCTTTTCATTTACCCCTGCAAAATCCAAATCTGACTCTTTAATAGAACCCTTCTTTGAGTCTTCTTTTGAATCTAGTGGAACTGGTCCAGTAGGATCCACAGCTCTGGTATAAACTGGTTGACTCTCCCCATCTGAATTTTCTTGAAGCTCTTGTTTTACTGATCTCAGGCCAACTATCCCCATTCCTACAAAGCAAGCCGCAGCTGCAGTAACACCTAACCACCTGTTAACCTTACTGAAAGTGCCAGGACCTGGATCCAAAATAACATCCTCTTCATTACTAAAAAGTATTTGTTTTTGCTCTTTGGAAAGCTTCTTTTTAGGAGCCTCTGCAAATTCTTCCTTGATAGTTTTTATCGCGCCTCTAATCGCATCCACTTCCGACTTTGCTTCAGGACACTCTTCAAGAATCTTCTCGAAATCATCAACTTCACTCGGGTCAAGTTCACCAAGTGCATAAGCAGTAAGTCTAGGATCTTCTGAATTAATTTTCATTTCTATTATTTCCTTTCTATAAAATCATTTATTAAACTTTGTCATTCCTTCTAAGCGACCTGATCAGATAAAAGACCCCTCAATCGCTTGATCCCCGCATGAATAAGAAAACCGACATTACTCACACTTAATTGAGTGATCTGGCTTATCTCCTTATAACTCATATCTCCTTCGAATTTCAGGCGTATCACTTCACGCTGATTTTGCGGCAACCGGTCCAAAAACTTAATAACATTACTATGTTCATCCGCTCGTTCTGCGGATTGTGATGGGTCATCCGCCACATCTCGAATGACTGTCAATTGATCATCTTCTACATTAATCATACGTTTTTCCTTTCTTATAACGTCAAAACAACGGTTCCGGCAGACCGTAAAAAGCCATGCCTTGAGGGATTTTCTCACCTTTTCAGGATCTTGTTCATAAAGCTTTATGAATGTGTCTTGAACGACATCCTTAGCGCGATCCTCATCCTTAACGATACTAGCCGCATAACCAATCAAGGCTGACTCAAACTCAATGAGGGCTCTATGAACAAGTTCTTCTCGCTCGTCGGCTGTATTATTTTCTAACATTAATTTGTTACATCATAAACAACGATTGAAGAGACAAGAGTCTTAGAATAAAAATCAAAAAAAATGTAATTCTCTCTCTTATTATCACTTTTCCAGTAAAATTACCGATTATTACCCCAAATCAGATAAGGGCTAAATGATTGTAAACCGTTCTATTTATCCTTATTCCTTCGCCTGAAATTAATTTTGCTAATAAATTGTGCATTATTCTGTAGATTCAGCAGATAATAACTGTCGATCAATATAAACAACATCGTTATGCTTTCTCGATTCACCAAGGCTCTACTTATAGGCCTCACATTATTATCGTCCTTTTCCTGGGCCATGGCCGATGAACGGCCCAATATCATAATCATCCTATGTGATGATCTCGGCTATGGCGATCTTGCCTGTTACGGAAATAAAGTTATCAGAACTCCAAACATCGATAAGTTAGCCTCTGAAGGAATCCGTTTCACCAGTTTCTATTCATCTTCTCCGGTATGTTCACCCTCACGCGTTGGGCTCATGACTGGCAGAACACCTAACCGGGCAGGAGTCTATGATTGGATATCTGGAGGCAATCGAATGCATATGAGCAAAAAAGAATTCACTATTCCGGCCATGCTGAAAAAAACTGGATATGCAACATGCATGTCAGGAAAGTGGCACTGCAATGGAATCTTTAATCGAAAAAATCAACCGCAGCCCGGTGACTTTGGATTTGATCATTGGTTCGCCACCCAAAATAATGCCGCTCCGAGCCATAAGGATCCGAAAAACTTTGTCCGTAACGGAAAAAATGTAGGTATAAGCAAAGGCTTTAGCTGCCAAATCGTTGCCCAAGAAGCTGTGGACTGGATAACCAAGCATGTGAAAAATAGCCCAGACCAACCTTTCTTCTCTTACGTAGCATTCCATGAACCTCATGAACCAATAGACTCTCCCAAGCACCTCATTGAAAACTATCCCAAAGCAAAGAAAAAGGGAGAGGCTCTCTATTATGCAAATGTAGAAAACATGGATTCTGCAGTCGGCCAAATAACACTCTGTCTGGATCGCCTAAATCTCACAAAAAACACACTAGTAATATTTTCTTCGGACAATGGCCCCGAAACTCTGAATAGGTACCGTAGCGCGTGGCGCTCTCACGGAAGCCCCGGCCCTCTACGGGGAATGAAACTTCACACTCACGAAGCTGGAATACGAGTTGCCGGAATAATGCGCTGGCCAATTCAAATAAAAGATAAACAAATCAGTGATTCACCTGTTAGCGCATTGGACCTCTTACCTACATTTGCAAGCCTGGCAGCAGGTGAAATCCCAATTAACCTCAAGCTAGACGGTGCTGATATCGTCAATGCATTTGGAGGGTCCTCAGTGCAGCGAAAAAAACCTCTTTTCTGGTGTTACTATTCGTCTTTAAACAAAGCCAAAATTGCTATCAGGGACGGCGAATGGAAATTGCTAGCCAGTTTGAAATCTGCTGACGGGAAAAATATCAAGGCAAGATCTATAACAGAAGCAAACCGCTCCCTGCTACAGGCAGCAAAGTTAGGGGATTTCGAGCTCTATAAAATATCTAAAGATATCAGTGAAATGAATAACCTTGCTGAAAAGCATCCTAAAGAATTAAATGTGATGGCACAAAAACTGCAATCAATCTACAAGGACGTCGTTCAGGATGCCAAAACATGGCAATGAAATTTCTCATTCAGCGTTCATTCCATTCCACACACTCAGAATAACTGATTCCAGTTCCCCCAAAAATATCCAGAGCAGAACCGACAGTAACATCTAAGCAACCTGAACTCAGCTCATCTATCTTGTGTAAGTCCTCAATGGATCTAACCCCACCGGCATAAGTCAAAGGAATCTTACCCCAACTCCCAAGCAATTTAACCAGTTCGACATCTATCCCTTCACACTTTCCTTCAACATCAGCAGCATGAATAAGAAATTCCGAACAACTATCAGACAGCTTATCAAGTGTCTCATGATTAATCGGAAGGTTAGTAATTGTTTGCCAACGATCTTTTGCAACTTTCCATCCCCTTCAGAGCAAACTCGGCAACTAAGATCAATTACCAACCGGTCCTTTCCTACTGATTTAACCATTTTTGATAATCTTTCATCCGAAAAAAAACTCCCCTCAAAAATGTATGACGTTACAATCACATGCGTGGCACCGCGATCAAGCCACCCCGCGGCATTCTTTGGAGTAATACCTCCTCCTAATTGAAGACCTTGTGGATATTCTTTTATAGCATCACTCGCTGATTCTTCATTGCCAGATCCAAGCATAATAACATGACCTCCAACAAGGTTATCATTGCGATACATTTCGGCAAAGTGTCTTGATTTTCGTTCACTGACAAAATTTTCTATTGGTGCTTTGTCTCTATCCTCGGCAAAGGTTCCTCCAATGACCTGCTTAACAAGTCCATCATGAAGATCAATGCATGGGCGGAACTTAGTCATCTAACTGTATCAAGCGATGTAGAAGCCTCGCTGTCAAACGAATATCAATGAAGTGGACAAACTCATTAAATTCCAGCATCTTTAATGGCACATGATCAGGAACCCACTCTTAATATTAATCTGTTTTTTTAGCATTTTAGGTTGCGAAAAACAGGAAAGATCAAAAGAAGTAAAAACACTCCCCCCAGAAGGAATGGTTTTCATACCGGGTGGGTCATTCATTATGGGAACAAGTCTCGAGCCCAAGGAACAACCGGTCAGGAGCGGGGCAGAGGAATCTCCTCCTCATCGAGTCATTCTAAAGCCTTTTTATATGGACGAAACTGAAGTGACCAACCTTCAGTTTCAAAATTTCGTGGATGAGACTGGCTATAAAACTCAAGCAGAAAGACCGTTCAATCAAAAAGATTACCCAAAGGCAAAGCCAGAAGATCTATTGCCTGCGGCCTTCGTAATGGCTCCTCCAAAAAGCAATGTCGACATAAACACCGCATCCCATTGGACTTGGTGGAAACTAGTCAATGGAGCCGACTGGAAGCATCCAGAAGGACCAGAATCAAATCTTGAGGGACGGTCAAATCACCCAGTAGTTAACATTGCCTATGAAGATGCACTCGCTTACGCAAAATGGGCAGGCAAAAGACTTCCTACCGAAGCTGAGTGGGAATATGCGGCACGTGGAGGACTCAAAGGAAAATTGTATCCATGGGGTGATGAACTGTCACCGAGCGGAAAAATAATGGCCAACTTCTGGCAAGGTGATTTCCCAAATAAAAACACAAACGAAGACAGCTATATGACAAGCGCGCCCGTTAAATCATTTCCTCCAAATGGCTATGGTTTATTTGATATGGGAGGAAATGTATGGGAAATGGTCGCGGATAAATATGAGAGAGACTACTATGCAAGAAGTCCTATCGAATCACCTAAAGGAGGAATAGGTCAATCAATCGTTAAAAAAGGAGATGGCCCTATTGTTTTCCAGAGAATCATTCGTGGAGGATCTTTCCTGTGCAGCGAAGGGTACTGCACAGGGTACAGGGTCGGCGCCAGACAACTCAGTGATGATATTAGTGCTTCATACCATACCGGGTTCCGTTGTGTTCTTGATGTAGAATCAGGAAAATAGTTCAGGCCACACAAAAATAATCAACACCTTCACGAAATCCTGAATTATTGGCCAATTCGCGGATAATTTCACGTGCGCCAGGACGCGCCACAGCACTAATAAGCATTGAAGATCCTGTCCTTAAAGATGAATAATCAAACACTTCGATCCCATGAATAAATTCCCCGATTCTCCGCTCATTAACCTCATAAAATCGATTCACTGAAATCCCCTCAGAAATAAAATCATTAGCAATCCTCTTTCCTATGGGCCCAGCCCCAGCAATATCAACACCACAATCAACTGCCAGTTTTAATTTAGAAATATAATGGGCCTTGGCCTGAGAAAATTTCGCTAAAGAATATCGGTCAGAGCTTCTCGTTAAACGACTCAACGAATCATACCAGTCTAAAAGAACTTCAGGAATATTTATTAATTTCATTTTCTTATCCAATAAACGAAGCCAAAGATCATAATCTTCGGCCCACTCAGGATTGGGAAATCCGTCTACCGAATCCAAAGCAGAAGAGCGGACCATGCTCGAGGGATTAGCGATCGGACTATCAATGAACCTCTGTGATGCAAGAGACTCAGAATCATTTAACCCGTTCAACCAAGAAACGTATGCGGAAAATCCTCTGCCAGGGTCAGTCCTTGGTGCATTCATCAATCGGACCGCAGTCCCGCATCCTGAAAGGGATGGGTTCGCATCTAGGACTTCCACCTGTTTCTTTATCCTGTTCGGATATGACACATCATCAGCATCCATTCTAGCAATGAATGATCCACTTGCCATTCTCCTCCCCTTCTCTATAGCAATAGACACACCAACATTTTCATTACACTGAATGAAAGAGACACGCTGATCTTTATTCAAAAGATCATTAGAAATCTCTGCACTCTTATCAGTTGATCCATCATCAATAATAATTAATTCCAGATCCTTGTACGTCTGATCCAGACAACTTTTCGCGGCACGGTATAGAGTCTTATCTGCATTATATACAGGAAGAATAACTGAAACTTTCGGCATAATATCAATTACTCAAAGCACGTGATTGAACTGTCATTTCATCACCATTTCTGTGTAGATCAATTATCAGAGGAGAGCAGCACACCTCACAGTCATAATCAAGTTCCGCCGGTATTTCTGAGAAAGGAGGAGAAACAATTTCAAAAACTTCAAAACATGTTGGGCAAAGTATTTTAATCAAATCCATGCCTAGTAAGAAAAATCAGGGAAGTTCATTTTTTTCCTTTTCCTTTTATATTCAGAATTCGGAAGAAGTACATAATGCGGGTTCTTATCTTCCTTCAAAAAAGATATAAGGCGCTCTAAATCAATTAACTTCATTGCAGTGCATCCTGCAGTTTTTCTTCCAGGACCTCTCTCAACATGGAAAAATATTGCACTGCCGTATCCTGGCTTAGGAGGATCACTGTTGTGCCGAATCTCAATGAGCCATTTGTACGCCGGGTCACCTAACCTCATTCGCTGGGATTGAAACCAAATAGGCTCCTTCTCTTTGGAAGCGATCCTGACATGCCTATTATAAAAAGGATTCTTAGGATCATCTACCCAGGCATCTAATTCAGTTATTTTATGATAAGGATAATCTGATCTCGCAGGTAATGTCCTAGACTCTCCATAAACCTTACCAATTTTAAATATTCCCGCAGGTGCACATCCGTCACCTTCCTTTTTCATTCTTTTCCCATTATCTGCATGTACTCCCCTCCCCCAAGCGAGCCCCTTAGAACCAAGCATAACAGGCACTGCTTTCTTCCATTCAGGCCTCCATGATTTACGACCTTCACGAATATAGCACATCAACTTCCCCTCAGAACTATCCCACCCGTCTGTCACAACAACTACGAGTTGATCAACATCCTTCAAGATATGATTGCGAAAGATTAATCCGGCTTCAGCATCAAAATGGCTAGCCAATCCCCCTAAAAGAAAAAAACAAAGCAACCGTATCATTTCCTTTAAAAATATCACCGAAGCCCTTGTAGCAATTTTGAATGAATCCCTCCAAAGCCTCCGTTACTTAGTACAATGATCACGTCGTTAGGCTCGGTGAGTGGTATTAATTTTTCTACTATGTCATCAGAATCCGAACCCTGGAAGGCTATCTTTCCTTTTGTTTTCAGCCCTTCAATTACTGTATCAACATTGAGCAATTCACCTGAAGGAACTTTCTCCGGATCAGGAACTTCGCTGATAAATATACCATCCGCCTTTGATAAAGCGGATTCTAACTGGTTCTGCATCAAATTGCGCCGACTAGTATTGGAGCGCGGCTCAAAAAGGGCCCAGATCCGAGAACCTTCATACCTTTGACGAATAGCATCGATGGTCGATCCAATCGCAGTAGGATGATGCCCAAAATCATCAATGATCTTGATTCCTGATTCCTCTCCCCTGAATTCCTGCCTACGTGCAACTCCAGAAAAATTAGCAAGAGCTTCTGCAATCTCAGATTCCCCTAAACCAACAAACAAAGAAGCGCTGACCGCCATGGCTGCGTTACGAACATTAAACTCACCATCCATAGGAACCTCATATTCAAAGCCATTTAAAGTAAAAGACGACGAGCCTGAGGAAAAGGCCATGTCTTGTAGGCGATTTTCGCATTGATCATTCACTCCAACTCTGATGACTGGAGCGGGACAACCAAAAGTAACATCGACAGCATCTGAATCATCCCCATTAACAAAAACGACCCCGTTCCTAGGAACAATATTCAACATCCTTTTAAAACTCAATTTAATATCATCTATGCCCTCAAAAATATCAGCGTGATCAAACTCAATATTATTTACTATGACAACTTCAGGGAGGTAATGAATGAACTTCGATCGTTTATCAAAGAATGCAGTGTCATATTCATCGCCTTCAAGTACAAAGAAATCAGAATCAGTGAACTTACCTCCTTGTCCAAGATCCAAAGGAATCCCTCCAATCATATGGCTAGGATCATGTCCATTAAACTTTAAGATATGAGCCACCATAGAAGATGTTGTTGTTTTCCCATGCGTTCCCGTAGCAACAATGTTCCTCTTGCCCTTGAGAAACTCATCCTTGAGAAGTTCCGGCAAGGAAGTGTAGGCAATTTTACGATCAAGCACCTCTTCCAGTTCAACATCGCCACGGCTCATTGCATTACCGATAACAACCAAATTGACTCCTTCAGGAATATTGTCAGGACTATTACCACTGGTTATCTCGATCCCTTTATCAGCAAGAAAATCAGACATTGGAGGATAAACATTCTGATCTGATCCAGTGACCGTATATCCACGGTCTTTCATGGCTGCAGCGACTGCTCCCATGGCAGTACCACAAATTCCTATGAAATGGAAATGACGATTACTCTGATCAGCTCGCATCATTCTTAATGTTTCAATAGCATCAGTCTGAAAGTCAAACTTGCAAATTCTATCATTATTCCCTGAAATTATTTTTATGCATATCAATAATATTCATGAGCAGATATCATTCACTACAAAGGACGGATCAACAATTATAAGCATTTTAGATAAGAGTAATGTTCCCGCGAAGAATCAAAGCCTTGCCGAAGCAAGACTTCCCGCAAAGAAGTATCATCTGGCGATGCCATTTTAATTCCAGCCGGATCATGGCACCAAATCACAGCGTCTGGAGACGGCCCAATCAGATTGCTGTTGCTCTCCTCCATATTCTCATGAAGATACTTACTTTGAATAATTATGAACTGGTCTTCTTTTTATCAACCAACATTACCCTGAGAGGAATTCTCGTAAGCATATTACCATCCGCACTCACATCTATTGAAAACTGACCAACACTGTCAAAGTGAAGACGCTGCATATTAATTACAAGATTACGAGTAAGAAAATATGCATCCTGAGGAAGCTGTACCGTTATCCTTGATTGAATAGATGGCATCTTGGGCTTGCCATCGTCATCTATAAAATTAATTGAAATTTCATGATCACCTTCATCTCCAGGCTTAAAACAAATTCTAAGAGCTATTGCACACTGGGGATGCACAACAGGCAAGTGCGTTGAACAGATTGTATCAAATGTACCAATGATACAAAGTTTGTGATTATAATCATGCGCAGAATCACAAAGGGTAGCAACTTGAACTTCCATAGACCGTAACTAAAAGGAATAGCAGTTTATCTTTTTTTTCTAAAGGGATTAAATATTCTTCGGAAAGGTCTTTCGGATCGCACTGCTTGGTTGTCCTCAGCCTGCTGATCTTCCCCTGGTTTTGGCAATTCAAAAGAAGAAGCGACCGCGGTTTTCGAATACCCATCTAATTCGCCTCGCTCACTTTTCAACTTGTAAAGAGCATTGAAGAATTCACCAACCATTGGAGCCGATTTATTACTACCGGAAATTTCTTCACCGGGATTCCCTTCACATATCGCAGCAAAAGCAAATCTCGGATCCTCTGCAGGCGCAAATCCAGCAAACCAAGAAATTAACAAATCCTCCCCATTTTGAACCCACTGCCCTGTCCCCGTCTTCCCTGCCATAGTAACATGGTCGTTCCTTGCCCTCTTAGCAGTTCCTGCACTGGCATTAACAACATCGATCATCCCTTGACGGACTAACCATAGATTTTTTAAATCTAGATTTAAGGCATTCCGTTCCTCTGGATCAAAGGACTCCGTTATATTATTATTTAGATCTTGAACCTGCAAAACCAGCCTAGGCTTAGGAACAGCATAACCGTTACCTACTCCAGCCATCATCTGAGCCACCTGAATTGGCGTCGCAAGAACATATCCTTGGCCAATTGAAGCGTGTGCAACATACCCACCAGTAAATGCATGCCCATATTTTTCGCGTAAAATAGCATCTGTAGGTATGAATCCATCTTCTTCAGCATTTAAAGGAATTCCTGTCTTTGCCCCAAATCCAAAACGATGCGCCATTGAAGCAATATTATCTCCTCCGGAATCTCCGCCGACCACGTAAAACCAAGTATTACAAGAACGCATAATGGCATTCATAACATTAAGCTTCCCTTCTTTATTCTTACTCCAATTACGAAATATTTTATCTCCAATTTGAAGTGATTTCGGACAATCAATGAGCGTATCCTGATCCACCGTTCCATTTTCCAAAGCCGCAAGAGCTACAGAAATTTTAAA
>CACJBM010000061.1 GCA_902591645.1 uncultured Verrucomicrobiota bacterium
AGGCAGCTACACATTCACTGCATGGATCAAACCAACTGACCTCGGCGGGGACAAGTTCCTCTTCGGTCAATCAAGTCAGGGAATCCATAACGGTATCCGTAACAACGGATTCCTGCATCAGGCTCACTGGGGAGCGGACACTAACGGTGCCACGAACCTCAATGATTACCTAGCAGCAGACGAAGATGGATGGGTACACGCAGCATGGACATACGACGGAGCAACTGACACAGGTAAGATCTACCTCGACGGTGTTCTTGACTACGAAGGCAACAAGCGAGCACCGAACGGAAACGGAAACCTAGTCATTGGTGGACGTAACGGCGGTGGTAATGGTTACCGCGGACTCGTTGACGAGATCGCTATCTGGGACAACGTACAGTCCGCTGAAGCTATCGCAGCTCTTGCTGCTGGTGGAAGCCCACTCGACGGTCCATCTGCTAATAACCCACTCCGTGTAACAACGTTCGCCTATAACAAAGACACTGGCGCACTCGACATTACATGGAGCACAAATCCAGGCGAGGTTTACGGACTTCAATACTCAGTTGATCTTGAAACATGGACTGATTGGACTTGGGTTGCTGGACATCCACTCGAAGGCCAAGTCATAGCAATTGAGGCTGAAGGTGAAGATTTTACCTTCAATTTACAAGGTGCAACGAATCCATTCGGACCTCAAGGAGCTAACTTACCTAGCATATACGTTAGGGCCGTTAAAAAATAATTAACCTTTAACAAATTTATGCCCAATTTATAGGGCATATCCCTGAGGGGGAGGCAATTGCCTCCCCCTCTTTGTTAAAACTCATAAATTCGATCACTTGAAAAAATTGGTATTAATATTAAATTAACGACCCCTTACCCCCTCATATCCTTAAAAGTGAACCACTTCCGTATAGCTTTATTTTTATTATCTGCTCTCACTCTGTTGTGCAGCAGCTGTAAAAAAGCTTCTGATAATAAATCCTCTTCAACTGATGAAGTAAAAGACGGGAAAGTAATCAATTCAGTTAACCTAGATCCGGAGGGAAAAATTGAAGCGTCCCAACTCTCTTCCCGAAGCACCCAAGACAATGGGAAACTATTCACCAGATTAAGTTCAAAAAGGACCGGCGTAAAATTTATTAACCCCATCCTCAAGGACAATCCCAGAGCATACCTCTACGCATCAGCCATGGGATGCGGAGGAGTCGCTGTAGGAGATGTGAACGGAGACGGAAAACCGGATCTCTTTTTTACCGGTGGACCAATACCTAATCAGCTATTAATCCAGACAGATAACCTTGTCTTTAAAGATGTCACTCAAAAAGCAGGCGTAGGAGGTGGAAATTCATGGGGAACCGGATCCTCAATCATTGATATCGACAAGGACGGCGATCTGGATATTTACGTTTGCAACTATGACTCTGCTAATGCTCTTTATTTAAATAAGGGAGACGGAACCTTCACCGAATCCGCAAAAAGTTATGGCCTTGATTTTATCAGCGCCGGACACACACCAGCATTCTCCGACTATGATCTGGACGGAGACTTGGATCTCTATTTAATGACAAATTTCTTCTATGATCCGAGAGGAAAAACAACTGAAAGAATCGTCGGATATGATCGAAATAAGAATGTTATTGTGTTTCCTAAATTTAAAAAATTCTACGGGATCACTGGTATTAAAGGAGACGTTGTCAGTCATGACACGGTAGGCCAATCTGATCGTCTCCTGAAAAACAATGGGGATGGAACTTTTACTCCACAAACCAAAGAAGGTGAATTAATCGGAAAAGGAAACTCCGCAATATGGTGGGACCCTGACTTTGACGGACGCCCCGATCTATTTGTTGCCAACGATTTTAAGGATCCCGACTTTTACTTGAGGAATCAGTCTAACGGAAGCTTTAAGAATGCAATTAAATCAACAGTCCCGCACACTGCTTGGTTTTCAATGGGCACAGACTCTGCGGATCTGGACGGAGACGGACTCCCCGATCTACTTGTGGCCGATATGTCAGGAACTAATCATTACAAACAAAAGATTGGCATGGGAGCAATGTCAGCAAGTGCTGAGTTTCTATCGACTGCATTCCCTCGTCAGTACATGCGCAATGCCGTATTTCTTAATAGTGGAACTAATAGACTCAGGGAAGCTGCTCACATGACAGGACTCGCAAATTCTGATTGGACCTGGACCGTTCGTCTTTCTGATTTTGATAATGATGGGTTAGTTGATGTCTTTTTCACTAACGGAATGGCTGTGAATCTGAACGTGGCTGATAACTCTGAAGCTACAAAAATATATCCAGGCGAAACAGAATGGGCAAAGCACCAAAGAGCAAAGACCGGACCGCTCAAAGAGCAGAACCTCGCTTTTCAGAATCTAGGTGATCTTAAATTCAATGATGTGAGTAAAGAATGGGGACTCGATCACGTGGGAATGAGTTATGCCGCCACTGCCTCTGATTTGGACCGGGACGGTGACCTTGAACTGATCGTAGCAAATCTGGAAGAAGAGGTAAGTATCCTTCAGAACAATTCACAAGGATCTCACCGGATCTTAGTAAAATTGAAAGGAACACGGAGTAACCCTGCCGGGATCGGGTCCACGATCCGAATCAAATCCGGAAGCACAAAACAAATTCGTTACCTGACACTGAGCCGAGGCTACATGGCCAGCGGTGAAGCAATTACTCACTTTGGTACAGGGAAAGATGATAAGATCGACGAACTGAGCGTTCACTGGCCTAGCGGACACAAGCAAGTATTTAATGACCTTTCCTCTGACCAGTTCTACACCATCACTGAGCCTGGAAAAGAGCCCATCAAATCTCAAACGAAAGAGACAAAGAAATTATTCTCACCTATGCCCATTTCACTAGCAGGACTGAAGCATAAAGAAACACTCTATGACGACTACGCTGTTCAACCATTACTTCCTCAAAAAAATTCCCAACTAGGACCAGGGATGGCCTGGGGAGACATTGATGGAGATGGAGATGACGACTTTTATCTTTCCGGAGCAAAGAACGATGCAGGCAAACTCATTCGCAATAACGGTTCCGGGAAATTCACAAGACTGACCGGAGGTGCGATAGCTGCCGATTCTGCCGCAGAAGACATGGGCGCCCTATTCTTTGACAGTGACAGTGACGGTGACCTCGATCTGTACGTTGTTAGTGGCGGAGTCGAATGCGCTAAAAATGATCCTATCTTGCAGGATCGTCTTTACTTAAATGATGGAAAAGGAGCTTTTACAAAAGCTCCCAAAGGCACACTCCCAGAAATGCATGACAGTGGAAGCTCCGTAACATGTTCTGATTTTGATTCTGATGGTGACCTTGATTTATTCATTGGAGGGAGAGTCGTTCCTGGCGAATACCCTACCAGCCCAAAGAGTTACCTACTCCAAAATGTTAATGGAAAATTTACCGATGTCACCGATTCAATGGCTCCTGGACTAAGATCATATGGAATGGTTACTAGTGCTATCTGGTCCGATGCCAATGGGGACAAAAGACCGGACCTTTTAGTCACCTACCATTGGGCACCCATCAGAGTATATATTAATACTGGATCAGGATTAGAAAGTGACTCAAAAGCTTCTGGCCTGTCTGAACTTTGGGGATGGTGGAATGGCATTTCGGCCGGAGACGTCGATTCAGACGGAGACATCGACTACGCTGTTAGTAACTTTGGGATGAATACAAAATACCATCCCAAAGAAAAAAAACCGATCAGATTATTTTATGGTGATTTCGACGGGACCGGAGAATCTACCATCGTTGAGGCAAAATATGAAAATGATGTACTCCTACCGATCAGGGGAAGGAGCTGCTCATCAAACGCCATGCCCTTCCTTCTGGATAAATTCAAAACTTTTGACAGTTTTGCGCGAGCCTCTTTGCAGGAAATTTACACCCCAACTAAATTAGATGATTCTAAAGTCTATAAAGCTACGGAACTGAACTCAGGAATACTAATCAATGACGGGAAAGGTAAATTTGAATTCAATCCATTCCCAAAAATCGCACAAATTGCACCAGGATTTGGCATTGACTTAAGCGACTTTGATGGGGACGGAAACTTGGACATATACATGGTCCAAAATTTTTACGGACCCGAACCTGAAACTGGGCACATGGCTGGAGGCCTTAGCCAACTCCTTAAGGGAGACGGCAAAGGCTCATTCACTCCAATCTCACCAGAAAGGAGTGGACTCGTGGTTTTCGAGGACACGAAAAGTCTGACACGAAAGGATCTGAATGGAGACGGATGGGATGACTACATCGTAGGAGTCAATAATGGAAACTTAAAGATCTTCACCAATGACAACGTCACGCAAAATCGGATAACGTCCATTAACCTTAAAGGCATAGCTGGTAACACCACTGCTGTAGGATCCCTAGTCACTGCCAAGGTCAGCGACGGAAGCGTCAGGGTAGCAGAAGTTTATTCAGGATCCGGATACTTATCGCAAAACCCTGCAACTATTTCCTTTGCCACAAAAGCCTCAGACAAAGTAACTGAAGTGTCTGTCACCTGGCCAAATGGAAAAGAGTCAGTAACCGAAATTTCAGAAGGATCCTCCATGATAGAAATCAAACAACCGGAGTAAACAATGAACGATGCACCTATTCCCTATACACTTAGGTCACTGATCATCCTTGTGACATTCGCGGTCCCGTTTGTTCTTTTCTCCGCCTGCAAAAAAAAAGAGACTGAAAGTACAACGCAAGAAGTACAAAAAACATCGTCACCCAATGCTGAAAAAACGATCATTGCTAAGCCATTGTCAAAAATCGATGGTTCTGAAAATTCCAATAAGACACTCTTCGTAGCATTAAACCCTAAAGAATCAGGGATTCAATCTGACGTAAAACAAAATCTAAACCATCCTTACTCGTTTTTCTATAATTCAGGATTAGAAGCGAGTGGCGTTGCGGTCGGAGACATCGACAATGATGGCCTTCCTGATCTCTTTCTTGCAAGTTCCCCTGGTGGAAATCGCCTCTATCGTCAGGTATCCCCTCTTAAATTTGAAGACATTACTCAAGGCTCAGGCCTAGAAAAGGACGACGCATGGGGCAGAGGAGCCAGCATCATAGACATTGACAATGATGGTGACCTCGACATCTACGTTGCCAATTATGGACAAGAAAATAGTCTCTACATCAATAGCGGCAAAGAAGGAGGCACGGTTAAATTCGTAGAAAGAGCAAAAGAGTCCGGATTAGACACGATTGATGCGAGCCTAATGCCATCATTTTGTGATTACGATAAAGATGGTGATTTAGATCTTTACCTTATCACTAACGAATATCGTCTTCCTCCAAACCTGACTCCACCGGATCCAAAGAAAATGATTGGAAAAGGTCCTAATGGCCGACCAGCACTGATTCCTCCATATGATAAAGTATTTAAATTGTTGGTAAAACAAACGCCTAAGGGCCCAATGATAAAATGGGATAAGATAGGAAGGCCCGACTACCTATATCGTAACAATGGAAATGGGACCTTCGAAGAAGTCACCACCAAGGCTGGAATAATCCCAGGAGAAGGCAGAGGACTATCCGCAACTTGGTGGGATTATAATGATGACGGACTTCCCGATCTTTACGTGGGAAATGACTGGGGAGACAGAGACTACCTGTACCATAACAATGGAGATGGAACGTTCAGAGATGCCATCGAGGAAGCGGTACCATATACAACAATGTTTAGCATGGGAGCTGACACGGGAGATCTAAATAATGATGGAAAAGTTGATTTCATCCTCGCTGATATGTCAGGAACAACTCATTACAAACGAAAGATAAGCATGGGATCAATGGAAGCCTCCACAACGGAATTCATGCTCAAGGCAAGGCCTCCTCAAAACATGCGTAATGTTGTTTATTATAACACAGGGACAAGAAGAGTCCTAGAATCTGCCTATCTAGTTGGCATGGCAAATTCGGATTGGACTTGGTCCGTTAAGATTGATGACCTGGATAATGATGGTCACTCAGATGTGTTCTTCACTAACGGAATGGAACAAAACATTCGTGAAGTTGAAGAAGGAAAAGAAAAAACTGAAACTGAAACTCAAAATCTGAGAAAAGAAAACAATTTGGTATTTCAAAATCTAGGAAACTACAAATTTGCTGAATCGGGTAAGGAATGGGGACTAGATCACTTCGGGTTCAGTCTGGCTGCCGTTAATTGTGACTTTGATCGTGATGGTGACATTGACGTGTTCGTAATGCATCGAGACGAACCTCCAATACTATACAAAAATACAAGCAAAAATTCTGGAACACTCATCAAACTGAATGGAACGAAAAGTAACAGAAGCGGCATAGGCACTAAAGTCACTATCGAAACTGATTCAGGCACCTTCGTTAAACAAATTAACTTGGCCCGGGGATACCTCAGCTCTGATGAAGCAATGGCTCACTTTGGAATTACTAATAATACAAAAATCAATCGACTCACAGTCGATTGGCCTAGCGGAACGACTCAAGAATTTAAACAACTAGAGGGAGGCACCCTTTATGAAATAACTGAATCAGAAAGTCATTCATTAGCCTCATCAAAGAACCAGAAAAACAACACATTATTCAAAATCAATACGAGCCTTTCTGGGGTCAGACATAAGGAGCTCAATTTCGATGATTTTAAGGATCAGCCTCTATTGCCAAATAAATTATCACAACTCGGACCAGGCATAGCAGTCGGTGACATTGATGGTGATGGTGATGAAGACTTTATCCTTGGTGGAGCAAAAGGTTCGCTCACTCAGATCCTCAAAAATAAAGGTAATGGAAGCTTTTCAAAACCTGAACCAATCGAAGGTTCAATTAATTATGAAGACATGGGACTATTACTCGTCGACACTGACGGTGATAGTGATATGGACCTCATCACCGTGAGCGGTGGCATAGAGTCTTCCGGAGAATTACTGCAGGACAGACTCTACATTAATGATGGAACTGGAAATTTCGTATTGGCACCTGACTCTTATTTTCCAACAGATTCAGATTCGGGTGGCCCCATAGCTGCGGCAGACATTGATCACGACGGTGATCTAGATATTTTTATTGGCGGAAGAGTCATTGGAAAAAAATATCCCACTGCTCCCAGAAGCAGACTCCTCATCAATGTTGATGGCAAGTTCAAAGAATCTGCTGAGCAACTGGCCCCATCACTTTCCTCTCTGGGTCTTGTGACTGGAGCCACTTTCACAGACATTAATGATGATGGGTGGCAGGATTTAATCATTGCTCGCGAATGGGGACCCATCACTTACCTACAAAATAATAAAGGAAAATTTACTGACCTGACCAAAGAATCCGGCCTCGATAAAATCCCCGGATGGTGGAATGGAGTAAATGCAGCGGATCTGGATCTGGATGGAGACATCGATATAGTAGCAAGTAACTTTGGACTCAATACTAAGTACCATGCCTCTGAAGATCACCCGGTCTTGTTATACTATGGTAAATTCGGAACGGATGAGATGCGCCTCGTTGAAGCAGAATACGAAAACGGTCAACTCTTCCCTGTAAGAGGAAAGAGTTGTTCGACTCGCGCCATACCGCACTTAGCAGACCGATTTAACACTTTCCATTCCTTTGCCTTAGCAGAATTGAACCAAGTCTATACACCTCAGGAAATGAACGACTCTCAAAAGTTTACGATCACGGAATTAAATTCCGGAGTCCTCCTCAATGATGGGAACGGTCAGTTCAGTTTTCAAAATTTGCCAAAAATGGCTCAAGTGGCCCCGTGCTTTGGGATAGTTATTGAAGACCTGAACGGGGACAGTTTCCCTGACCTTCTCCTAGCTCAAAATTTCCACCATCCACAAGTCGAAACTGGAAGAATGTCAGGCGGCATGAGTTCAATGCTCGCAGGCGCTGGAGACGGGACATTCACGACTGTGTGGCCAGGTAAGAGCGGCATAATAGTTCCCAGTGATGCCAAATCAGCTAGTAAGGCGGACCTTAACGGAGACTCTCTACCTGACATTTTAATTTCGAGTAATGACGGACCGATGACATCATACACAACGAATGCTACTGTAAATAATACGAAAAAAATCCGAGTCATCCTGAAAGGGCAACGAATGAACATTCATGCGATAGGAGCAAAAGTTACCGCAAATTATTCCGACTCTTCTAAACATTTGAAAGAAGTTAAAGCAGGCGCTGGATACCTTTCACAATCGACTTCACATCTTTTCTTTGGAGCGAACGGGAAAACAATACAAAGCTTCAAAGTCAGATGGCCTGACGGAAAAGTGACCGATCATAAGTTCGATGGTACGAGCAGAGTCATAACTCTGTCCAAATCCTAATCATTGATAATCCTAGAAAACAGGCGATGACTTTTTCTTTGTTTCTGCTGAAGTGATTAAAGAGTTCCCGATAAATTTAATAACAATTAAAGAGAAAGTCGGTTCATGAACCTAATCCCTTATTCTTTGTTGTTGAACCTTTAGGTTTTTTTCTTTTTTTTGCTCTGCCCTGTCGCTCAAGAGCAGCGAGCTCCGTTTCCTGGCCCTTGTCTCCCTGAGATTTCATCCAGTTCTTAAGAACTTTATTAAGTCTGGTTTGGATATTTTTCACTTCAGGTTTCCCGGCAAGGTTATTCCATTCATAGGGATCATTGTGAAGATCGTAGACCTCAACCTTTGGGCGCCATTGATAGCGTCTCACTTTATCGGCAGCATCCTTATCACCTGATTCCGCCTTTACTATCCAACTCCGAAATTCCTTAGAATGTGTACAAGCATTTTTAAATTCAATTTCTGGAGTGAAATTCCATATATACTTATAACGCTCACCTCTGACGGATCTGATTCCAAAAGTTTCGGAGCCATTATTAATCCCTCTAGTTGTCATCTCCCCAAAGACAAATTCTTTATGTTCATCTTTCTTTCCCAAAAGAACATCAAGAAAACTTCTACCATCAAGGTCCTTCCTTATTTTCCCACCAGCAACATCTAAGAAGGTTGGTAAAACATCCACATACTCGACCATCGCTGAAGCCTTCGATCCTGGAATCACTTTACCGTCCCATCGAACAATCATTGCGCTCTGCAACCCACTCTCATAGCATGTCCATTTTGCAAATGGAAAACCACTCCCCTGCTCACTGACCACCATGATTAGTGTGTTTTTCGTGAGACCATTCTTATCAAGTCTCTTCATGATTTGACCCACTTGCCAATCATAATAACCTATCTCAGCAAGGTACCTAGAATAAGCATCTCTAGTCTCAGGTGTATCAACAAAGTAAGGGGGCAATTTCAGCTTTTTAGGATCATACTTTGAAGAGTCTCCCTTATTCCATGGGGAATGAGGCTCATTCGAACATGCAAAAAGGCAAAAAGGAGTTTTGCTTTCTGCGCATTCTTCAAATAGAGCACTGACACTCTCAAGGTCCGGATTATTTGCCTTTGATGAATACTCAAAAGGAAAAGCCTCCCTAGGCTTAATGTGTGTTTTCCCACTCAAAGCAACTCTATACCCAATCTCTTTTAGATAATGCGCAATACTCTTAGTTCCTTGATCAACAAATGTATGATTAGGATAAGCTCCGCTCTTCACTGGGTACAGGCCCGTGTATAAATTGTGCCTCGTTGGAGAACACATCGGAGCAGCCTGAAAACAATGACTGAATTGCATGCCTTGAGTAGCAAGCCTGTCAATGTTTGGAGTCTTGGCCTGACCTCCATAACATCCAATGTCTCGGAACGTGCAATCATCAGCAATAATAAATAAAAGATTCGGCTTGTCAGAAGCCCTTAAATAACCGCTAACAAAGAACGGAAAAAATAATAAAAAGAGGAAAAATCGCATATCAGTACTGTGCAGGAACCTTTCTCATCTTGCAACGATAAGAGCAAAATGTCCTTTTATGTGCTAAAGTGTGCCACCATGACCCCCGGGAAAATCATTACCGGCCTCACGAAAGAAGAACTCGAACATGATCTTCTTGAACTTGGAGAGCCAAAATACAGAGCAAGCCAGGTCATCGAATGGGTCTATAATCAAAGAGTCACAAACTTCAGAGAAATGAGTAATCTGCCTGAAGAATTACGAGAAAAACTCTCTACATCCTATAAAATAAGATCTCTAACTTCCGTTCGAGACTCCCGATCCAATGATACTACCAAGAAATATCTGTACCAATTACAGGATGGTCGATACATCGAATCGGTAATCATTCCTGCCTCTACTAATGTTAATGGCAACCGGTCCTCCAGACAAACTCTTTGCGTCTCGAGTCAGGTCGGCTGTGCTTATGGATGCAAGTTCTGCGCCAGCGGCCTAGATGGATTTACCCGTAACCTGGAAACAAGCGAAATTACCGGACAATTATTGGCTGTAGAAGAAGAATCAAAAAAGAAAATAAATAATGTGGTTTTCATGGGAATGGGAGAGCCTCTGGCTAACTTAAAGAACCTGATGCACGCCATCAAAATTATCAATGCCGACTGGGGGCTCGGGATCGGCGCTAGGCACATAACTGTCTCTACTAGTGGACTAGTTCCAGAGATCCGTGAAATAGCCGATCAACCATTACAGATTCGACTCGCTGTTTCACTTCACGGGGCCAGCGATGATGTGAGGGAAAAAATAATGCCTATAAACAAGAAGTACCCTATGAATGACCTAATCGAATCCCTCCAATACTATAATTCGAAAAAAAAACATAAGATAACCTTCGAATATATATTAATTCAGGGAATCAATGACTCCGAAGAGGATGCAAAATCACTGGCGAAAATAGCGGCCTCTCTCCGAGCGAAAATTAATCTAATCCCATATAATAAAGTTGAAGAACTGCACTGGGAAAGGCCCTCAGAAACGACTCAGAAGAAATTTCTTAATATTCTAATCAAGAACAGAATACAGGCCACTCTTCGCAAAGAAAAAGGGCACGACATAGAAGCAGCATGTGGCCAGTTACGACTAAAAAAAGAAAGATCCGAAATGGCACAGACTACTGTCTAAATGATCTTCACTTCTTTTCTTTAATCTCCAACACAAAAATAAGTCGCCCCTCTTTCCATTCAGGGCCAGAAATAAGAACCGGCTTATCGGGATAAATAATAAGGTCTGATTTTAATATTACTTTTTTCTTTCTCCAAAGTTTTAGCAATAACTTAACGCCGCCACCCTCAGCTAAGCCCTTTGATTCGAATCCAAGGTTTATTTCGTTAGAAGGAACGACCCAATTTACATATTCCTTGAAAACATTTTCCTGAGTATGTTGCCCCAGAAGTTCGAAATTCTGAAAGGCAGGGAATGCCTTCTTGAGTCTCGAATTTAATTTTGCGTTTATAGGCTTATCTATTTTGCCATTAGATGCATAAACGAGCGCCCCCCAAAATGAGTTATCAAGGTAACCTTTTTCAGCTTTTCTTTCCTGCGAAAAAATCACAACTGGTAACAAGAACCAACCAATGATTCCCAGAAAAATAGGTCTAGCTGTTTTAAATCGTCGGAAGAACATCTTATCAATTAATTAACAGTCTAAAAAACATTAGGGAGTCCGTACTCATCTGTTTCCATAATGTAAACAACTTCATCTTGTTTGTTATAGAAATGGACAAAACCTGGAGGGCCCTGCCGGTCATAAGAAACAATATGATTTACACTAAAGTCAGTATCATCAGGTATTCGCTCCAAACCCTCTAATTTAATCACTGTGGCCCCTGCCTCTTCATTGTATCCAGCACTGACAATGCTCACTGAGGGGTCAGGAGAATAAGTGGAAACGACAGTGGACCCAATGCCTTGGTCCAAATTTTTATTAGATAAGACTAATAACAAGCAAAATGCAGAAGCTGCAACCCAAGTGAATGGAGACTTGATCCAAATTATCGCTGCACTCAAGACGCTAGAAGATTCTGATTCTTTTGTATATGATTGTTGTATTCTCTTTTCTATCTGGCTATTAAAAAAATCACCATGAGGAACCTCCATTTCAGAATGGAATTCAGAGAGCAACGATTCACGAAGATCCTCGGACGCAGCTTTAAAACTTGCACAGAAGTCCGGGTCTGATTCTTCTAGTTGCTTAAATTCAAGCTCCTGATCAGGGCTAAGCTCCCCGTCAATCCAACGGGTAACCAATTCTTCTTTTTCAGTCATAGTCATTATCTTTAAGAGTTTCCTGTAATTTTTTCCGAGCATAATACAATCGAGACATCACGGTCCCAATTGAGCTACCAATTGATTCTGCTATTTCCTGATAACTTAAACCTTCCACTTCTTTTAACAGTATCACTTCTCGATGATCCTCTGAGAGTGAATTAATTGCTATCGTTATTTTATTTCGTAATTCATCCCTTTGAAGGTTCTGATCTGGAGAATCAAGTACCTTTGGTGAAGTCAATGCACCAGGCTCCGCTTCGTTAAGCATTTCGTCATTAAATTCTCCGGCCCCCTCTATCTTTTTCTTACGCATCCAATCATAAGTGACATTATGAGCTATCCTGTAAAGCCAAGTATAAAATGCTGATCGCCCTTCAAATTTTGAGAGCGCTTTCCAAGCCTTTATAAATACATCCTGAGAAAGGTC
>CACJBM010000062.1 GCA_902591645.1 uncultured Verrucomicrobiota bacterium
CCAGAAAAGTTACGGAAATACATTAGTAGCCTTGCCATTCATAAGGGATCTTCTATTGATTTGTTAGGAAAAGTTTTTCCAGGGACAGCCGAATCTAAGAACAGTATGGAGAAATGGTGGGCTTTGAAATTAGCGGAGCTTGCACAGCCAACGGTCACTGATGTTTTGTCTCCTCTAAAGACTGAAACTGAATTAGATAATTGCTTAAAAATAGTGTTTCCAAAAAATGAGAAAGGAGTTAAACAATCATCTGCTCAGTCAAAGAAAAGCGGACGAGGTATCCTGTCGATTTTAAGATTTAATGGGAAAAGCAAGGAGTCGCAATCAAAGAGCAATGTAGGTGAGAGGCTAGAGTTTCAGATTGATGAATATCGTGAATTTATTAATTATCCTGATTTGGCAAAAGCGCTAAAGAAAAATGAGAATAGACTACTGTATTTAAGTTATCGAGCTTTCCCTTTGCATCGACCGATGATTCATGAATATCAAAAAATTCTATTACAAATAGTGGAAGGTAATGTTAAGGGGGTAGATCAGAAACTGTCTAGGCTCTCCAAGTTGAGGTCATTAATTTTTCGCTCAACTAATGATGCAAATGACTATCTTAATTGGTATGAGGCGACTCAATTGAAGATGCGAAGTGGTGCCTTTTTGGAATATCAGAAAACACTCAATGAGTTGAACCGGCCATTGCCTCCAAGAAATGACAAACTATCCAAATATTTGGATGAGATTGAAAATGAATTCCAATAATAAGCAATGGATTTGTGCATTGAATTTATTATTTTATCTGGATTACTTTACATCGATTTTCGTATATAGATGTAGTGATGCAAAAGACTGATTTTCATGATGCTGTTGACCAGGTCCTGGGTAATGATTCAAGGTATTCTGGCGATGCCTATTATTTTCTTCAGGAAGTGTTGCTTAAAGCAGTTGAAATGCAAAGAAAGGACACGGGTGGTGAGAATAAGCATGTCACAGGAGGAAATCTTCTGGAGGTGTTTCGGGACCGGATTCTTGATCAGTTCGGACCTATGGCAATGACGGTCCTTCAAGAGTGGGGTCTTTCTAAGAGTGAAGATGTTGGCGATATGGTATTTAATCTTATCGAATCAGGCGCATTCGGAAAAAGTGAACATGATAAGCGTGAGGACTTCATGAATGGGTATAAATTCTATGATGTTTTTGTGGTGCCTTTCCTTCCTGAAAGCAAAAAAATCATTGATGGTAATAATGATTGTCGTGATTTGAATATTGTTTAATGAGTGAGGTTCAGTTTATAGAACTTCCTTTTGAAAGGTTCGTATTGCCTAATGGGTTAACGGTCATTCTGAGGCAGGACGGATCAGTTCCCTTATTTAGTCTTCAAGCTTGGATCGAAACAGGTTCGATACATGAAGGGGCTTTCCTTGGATCAGGTTTGTCCCATTTTGTTGAACATATGTTATTTAAAGGGACGGAGAGGCGCCATTCAGATGATATTGCTAGGGAGGTAAGTTCTATGGGAGGGCAAATTAATGCGTACACTTCTTTTGACCGAACGGTTTATTATATTGACGGTCCAGCCGAAGGGGCGATCGGGTGCCTCGATGTTCTTATGGATGTTGTTTGTAATGCGACTCTACCCGAAGATGAATTTATTAGTGAGCAGGAGGTAATCAGACGTGAATTTTCAATGGGGAAAGATGATCCTGAGAAAGTCGCTAGTCAGGAGATGTTTGCCACATGTTTTCAAGTGCACCCTTATGGAGTCCCCGTGATAGGGCACCTTGAAAATTTCAACCAAATGGATCGTTCTAATGTGCATTCATATTATCGTGATAGGTATGCTCCGAATAATATGTTTCTGGTGGGAGTTGGGGATTTTGACCCTGCTCAGATGCGTGAAAGGATCGAGAGTTTTTTTTCTAATCATCCCCGTCGTTCTGTGGCGCCAGTTTTCATTCCTGATGAACCTATTCAAGTCGGAAGGCGTGACAAATATGTAAATTTTTCTACTCCGGTGTCTAAATTGTGGATGGCTTGGAAAATCCCATCAATTACACATCCCGATATGGCGGCATTGGATGTGTTGGCTGTTATTTTAGGGCAGGGCAGAAGTTCAAGGCTTCACAAGACCCTACGAGATGATCAGGGACTAGTTCACCGGATAGGTGCATTTTCATATACCCCAGCGAGTGCAGGACTTTTTGCAATTGGCGCTAATTTAGATGTTGATAATAGAGAGGCGGCCGAGAGTGCAATTTTTGATGAGTTAAAACAACTAAAAGACAATGGCGTCGAGGAGACTGAATTGGACAAGGCGAGACGAATTACTTTAGTTTCGCAAATGGAGTCTCTTGTTACTGTCCAAGGGCAAGCATCTGATCTTGGCTCTAACTGGTCAGTTACTAGAAACCTTAGCTTCACGAAGGAGTATTTAAGGAGGGTATCAAGTGTTGATTTGAATGATATCTTAGTAGTCGCTCGAAAGTATTTGGAGAATAGTTCTTTAAGTGTTGTGGAGGTTGGGCCAGAATGTTCTTCGAAAGTTCCAAAATCTCCGAATGTTCTTACGGGGAAAAGTTTCTCAAAGATTAAGGATTTTGAGATGGGGAATGGATTGAGAGTAATAGTAGAGGAAGATCGTCGATTGCCTCTTGTTTCTGTGAGTGCCGCTTTTCGAGCAGGTATTTTTGCTGATCATTCAGCGAAACAGGGTATCACTGAATTGTTATCTAGGGCCCTGTTGCAGGGAACTAATAATCGTAGCTCAGAACAAATATCTGAAATAATAGAATCGTCCGGAGGCAGTATATATGCGGGAGGAGGCTATAATTGTTTGTATGCTAATTTAGAAGTCTTAAATCAAGAAATAGTAATTGCTATGGATGTTCTTTCTGATGTTCTTATGGCTCCTTCCTTTCCCGTTCAAGCAATTGAGCGTGAAAAGAAGTCACAAATTGCAGCTATTGAGCAAGAGTTAGACAGTCCTCTTGGGAAGGCTAATGTTGTTGCTCGCAATATGCTTTTTAGAGATCACCCATATTGTAATATGAGATTAGGTGATAAAAATATTGTCTCATCTATTACTGAAAAAGATCTTTCCCAGTTTCATTCTCAATATGCGGTTGCTGAAAATAGCGTTATTTCAGTGTGCGGCTCAGTAGATGCAAATGCTATAAAAGATCATATTGAAGAATTGTTTTCTTCTATGCGGAGTGGAGAAGAATATTTTTCAACTGTACCTGATTCGAATTGGCCCGTGAGTAAAGAGGAGCGAACAGAATATAACGATAAGGAGCAGGCAATTGTTGTTTTGGCTTTTCCTGGAACTAACTTGTGTGGCCCGGACCGGGCCGCATTGATCCTTATTGAAGAAATATGTGGAGGGATGGATGGAACGCTATTTAAGAGAATACGCGAGGATAAGGGATTGGCTTATTTTGTTGGAGTTTCTCAAATGATCGGATTTGCAAGAGGAATGATTATGTTTTATGTGGGGACTAGAGAAGATGTGGTTGATCAAGTCCACCAGGAGTTGATGAAAGAAATAAAAAAGATTTTCTCTGATGGAATTACGGAAGAGCAATTAGAACGAGCCAAAATGTCTTATGCTGGTAAATACAGTTTAGGAAAGCAATCACATATTGCTCGGTCTCAGTCACGGGCGCTGAACGTGCTCTATGGCCTCGGTATGAACTATGACGCTTGCCTTTTAGATGAGATAAAATCTTTGGATTCGAAACGGGTCGTGGAGGTGGCCAAGAAATATTTTGATATAGAATCTTTCGTCTCAGTTAACATTCTTCCTTCGCGGGATTAATTTTCATATTGTTTTGTATCAGGGGATCAATAATCTTAATCCTAGAATTGCCATTGTAGGTAGCGGAGCAGTTGGATCTTATTATGGCGCAAAATTAGCTATTTCTGGTGCTGATGTTCACTTTCTTATGCGTTCAGATTTGGAGCATGTGCAACAATTTGGTTTGCGTATCGACAGTAGTAAGGCGGGAGTAGAACATTTAGAAAAGGTTAATGCATATGGGTCTACTGCCGATATTGGCTATTGCGATTTGGTAATTATTGCGTTGAAAGCAACTGATAATCATTCTCTTGAAAATATTCTTCCTCCATTATTAAAGGAAGACACTATCATAATGACGCTTCAAAACGGATTGGGGAATGAAGAGTTTTTGGCTAAAAGATTTGGAGGGAATAGAGTGATTGGTGGTTTATGTTTTGTGTGCATTAACAGGCCCTCTCCCGGAGTGGTTTATCATATTGCTCAAGGAAGGATAACTTGTGGAGAATTTTTAGGTCTACCTGTTCCTAGAACTCATGATGTGGGATTAATATTTAAGCGTGCAGGAATTCCTTTTCTTGTTGCTGAATCTTTGCCCAAAGAGAGGTGGAGGAAGCTCGTGTGGAACATACCATTTAACGGATTGGCAATAGTTGGAGGAGGTGTTGATACTGCAACTGTGCTAGAAACTAAGAATTTGTATTGCCTAGCGAAAGAATTAATGAGTGAGGTCATGGGAGTGGCATTAGCTCTTGGTTATGAAATGTCTGATTCTCTAATTGAGCATAATCTAAACGAAACTAAAAAAATGGGATCATACAATCCATCAAGCATGATCGATTTTGTTATGGGAAAGCCTGTAGAAGTTGAAGCTATTTGGGGTGAAGCGGTTCGAATTGGCCTTGAGACTGGTTCTGATATCGTAAGGATGGAATGTCTATACAATTTGATTCGAATTGCAATTGATCGACGTGATAATCCTTGAATTGGTTAGTTGTATGAATCAACTAACGTCTCTTCCTAACTGATTTAGAATTGGAAGAATTAACTTTATGATATGATTTCGCGAGATCGGGGTTCGCGTTTGTCGGTCGAGGCTGAGCAGGGTGATGTGACAAAAGGCCCGCCATCCAATGGGACTGGTTCTGAGAAGGCTACGTCTGGCATTTCGCTTGCTTTACCTGCAAGGGGGAAATCTTTTCGCAATGGGAAATAGGGATACCCTTCCCACATAAGTATGCGACGCAAGTCAGGGTGCCCTTTAAATGTGACGCCTAACATATCGTAAGCTTCTCTTTCGTGCCAGTTAGCGGTTGGCCAGAGATCAACAACGCTGAACGCTTCTCTGTCTGCTTCGCTTACTCCTGTTTTTATCCTCAAATGACAACCGTGTTGATAAGAATAGATTTGGTAAACAACCTCATACCGAAGATCATTTCCCAAATTATCAACTGCGGTAATGTCGGCTAGATAATCAAAATTGAGTTTTTCTTTGCAGTAAGATAATATTTCAAAAGATTGCTCTAGCTTGATCTCTATTGATATTTCATTGCGGAAATTAACAGTGCTAATGATGCTGTTCTCAAATGTTGCTACTAGAGCATCTGCGGCTTCGGTTGAATTCATCTGAGGCGATTGCGGCTTATTTTATTTCACTGAGTAGAGCCTTCTTTTGCTCTACAAAAGATTGTTCAGTTTCAATCTTTTTTTGCAGTTTCATTAGACCTTCGAGTAAAGCTTCCGGTCTTGGGGGGCAACCGCTGATATATACATCGACTGGAAGAAGTTGATCGATTCCTTGTAGAACGGCATAGCTTCTGTACATCCCACCAGAAGAGGCACAAGCGCCCATGGCTATAACCCATTTAGGTTCTGCCATCTGGTCATATATCCTTTTCACAGCCAATGCCATCTTATAGGTGACAGTACCTGCAACAATCATGACATCGCTTTGTCTGGGAGAGAACCGCATCACTTCCATGCCGAACCTAGAGATGTCAAATCTTGACGCGCCAGTGGCCATAAGCTCGATTCCGCAGCAGGCAAGGCCCATAGGCATGGGCCACAATGAATTGCTTCGCATCCAGTTAATTGCGGCGTCAAGTTTTGTGAACGTTACATTGCCTTCAATTTTTGAATCATATGCAACTGGAGCAGTGTTTTTTGCCATTGGGTAAGTTTGCAACTTAAAGGTAGAGACCAAGACTTTTCCGGCAAGTACTTTGTGAAATTTTTCACAAAGTTATCAATATTAATAAAATTGAGAAGTGAGGTGGCTCTTTTGGGGTGCATAGAACTAAAAATTCTAGATTTTTGGTAAAATCTCTGTCATGCGGAATGACAAATGCTTATACTAGTGAAAGACTAACAACCCTCTAATTTTAAAAATAAATAAATGACCGAAAATAGTGATTTTGATGAAGATACTCCACGCGATGACTCAGCAGATGATTCTTCCCTAAGGATGGATGGGAAAGATAAGGTAACAAAGGATGACATTAAGCCTAAGAGCGAAAAATCTAAGAAGGGTAAAGCAACTTTGAATTATGGAATAGTAGCCGCTATTTTAATTCTCAGTTCATTGGTACTTGGCTTTTTCATGGATACAGGTTTTGTCATTACCCCTTGCGCGATTGGTGTCACTATTCTCGGCATGACTTATTATTCCTGGAAGCGTAAGCGTGATTGTAGTGATAAGGGAATTATATTCTACAGCCATAGTCAGATAATGTATTTATGGCCTATCTGGTTAGGAGCATTTGTTATTAGTGATCTCATTAGTTTTTTTGGTAAATTACATCCAAAATCCCCAGAGACGGCTGAACGTTTCATAAGCCAATTGGGAGGAGAATTCTTTGCTTTGCCTGGGGTGACACTTTTCCATCTTGTTGTGATGGCCGTTGTTATATTCTTTACGAGTGTAAATCTTCGTGGCCCGTGGGCCGTTGTTTTTGCGGTTTCTGCAGTTGCCTTGGGTTTAGCGTTCAGCGTTTGGGAGATTTGGGATCCGATCCTTAAAAGGCTGGGTAATTTGAAGCTTTATGTGAATTCCGATTTCTATAGAGCCATGGGAGTAGTTATTTTTGTTCCCTGGTTATTTGTCGTTTTTGTTTTTGATCTTAGGCGCTACTTTCATTTTAGGCCTTCGCAGGTTACTATGGTTCATGAGATAGGCGAGGGTGAGAAAACTTTTGATTCTTTTGGTGTGGTCATGGAAAAGCACCGGGACAATTATGTTCAACACCTGGCACTTGGGTTCGGCTCAGGCGATTTGAGTATTTCTACGCACGGAGGAGATAGCGACATTTTAACATTTCGGAATGTGTTGCGAATTAATCGAGTCCTTAAGGAAGTTTCTAAGATTCGTGAAAAGCGCGGGCGATCTGAAGTGTAATTAGTGAATCAATGAATTTTTTTTTGTTAATCTTATTTTCTGCTTTGGTGAGCACAATGGGCCTGCTCTCGGCTCAGTCATTTAATGAGTATGCTGAGAGTCCTCATAATTATTGGGCGTCTGATTTAGAAGACCCGATGAGTGAGCTTCTCAAAGGAGTCAGAAAAGGTGAAATTAGCTTAGATGAAAATCCGGGCATGCCTTTAGTTCGTAGGCTTCTGGAGGAACTACAAATACCAGAAAGTTCTCAGATACTGGTCTTTTCTAGAACCAGTCTTCAGCGAGGAGCAGTGTCACCAACTAATCCCAGAGCGATATATTTTAATGATGAAGTTTACCTTGGCTGGATGCCAAATGGCCGGATCGAAATTGCAAGTTCAGACCCAGAAAAGGGTTTTGTATTTTTTTTCCAACGAGAATTAACGGATCGTAAGGCGCCGCTTTTCTCCCGTGACAGAGTCTGCATCCAGTGTCACGCAGGTAGCGCTACAAATTTCTTGCCAGGACCCTTAGGTCGTTCAGTTTTTCCGGATTCCAAAGGAAGGAGTTTGAAATCTGTTGATACATTCGAGTTGATAGGGCATGAGGTTCCGGTTCATGAAAGGTGGGGTGGTTGGTACGTTACTCATGTGCATCAGGATTTAAACCACATGGGAAATGCCATAGCTGTGAAGGGAAATGGCGAACTTAAGCTCCAGAAAAAAGATTCTTCAAAAGGCCTGGATGATTTTTTTGATACAAGTAATTATCCGGTTTCAACTAGTGATATAGAAGCGCTGCTCATATTTGATCATCAGGTGCGGATGCAGTTTGTCCTTATTGAATCTGCTTACAAGGTGAGGCAAGCTATTTTTGATTCTCAGAAAACATCAAGCAAACAAAGCTCAATGGATCTGGATGCAATACTGAAAGAGGTAACAGAGAAAATCGTGTCCGAATTGCTCTTCAAGAAAGAATTTCCCTTAGGTGGAAAGGTTGTAGATGCTGCCCAAGTAGGAAAATTTGTTACAGAATTTAAGGCTAAGGGTAAGGCTGATTCTAGGGGTCGATCACTTCGTGATTTAGAACTTAAGAACCGACTATTTAAGTATCGGTGCAGTTACATGATTTATTCCAAGAGCTTCGGGGCTTTTCCCGAAATTCTTAAAAATTCTGTCTTTAATAGAATTAAAGTAATTATAACTTCGGATTCGCCTCAATTGGGATATGAGTATCTTGAAGCCGAAGAAAAGAAAGCTATTTTTGATATACTAAGTGGAACTCTAGCTGATTTTTAAATGAAACTTAGTGCTTTTCTTTGTGATGTTCTTTAAGAATATCGCGACCAAAATCACCGTCAAAGTCACGCCATACTGCGTGTACGTGATTGGCTCCATTTTGAGTATTGTCATATTCGAAAAGAAAATCATTAGATTGTATCCTGTAGTAATGACCCTCTTCAGGTTTGAGGCTTCCAGCCCAAGCAAAATAAAGATCATTATTACCAATAATTTTCTTTCTTCCGTTAATTTCATTTAGTATTCCCGGTCTGTATTTTTGAATGTATGAATCGATTATGGTTCTCAGTTCCTGTTGTTGATCTTTATTAAGCTTATTGAAAGGTATCCCTTTAGGAGGCATAAAAGTTTTGCGTTCAGCTACTCGCTCCTGTTTTGTGATAATATCTGCTGGTGCTTTCCCAGGCAGGATGGCTAATTTGCTTTGATCGGCATTAAGTGATTGGGCCAGTTTTCTTGCCAGGATCTGTTCGTCGGCAAGTACTTCAAGCCCCTTGAAAGGGCCTTCTTTAGATTGCGCTGGATTGGTTCCAAAGAATGAAGGAGTGACGGAGAATAACTGACCATTTGCAACGTTGATATTTATCGATAAATGATGCCCTTCAAATCTCCATCCCCAATTTGATTTGAGGTCTGGCTTTCCAAAAATAGAGACATAGTAAAGTTCGGGGTCACGGATTGGATTTTTATTTTCTAATTCATGGAGAATGGCTTCGAGGGTCATTACTGTAGTTGCTTGGCGATAACCATCGCTACTCATCGCGCTAGCTAGGAGAGCATGAGCTAGTAACCGCTGTTGCTGATTCATATTTTTGATGAGTAAACCTTTGCGCTTTCCTGAAGGTTTAATGAATTTATCTGGTATGAAATACCACCCTTCACGGTGATCGTCATTTGGTTTGAAAATAGCTTCAGACTTTTGCGCTTTACTGAGGGATGATATGAAATTGTTTGCAGCGCTTACCATATCCTGAGCAGGATCATTGTTATGATCTTCATGAGCTCTGAGTGTATGAGTAAATAAAATTATAGCGAGGAGGAGGTATTTCGTGAACATGGTACTTTTTTATATGCTAATCTTAGAATTGTTAAGGATTTAATTTGATGCACACCAGTTTCTTTTTGTCTCGGGCAAAAAATCTTCCATTTGACAATGCGGGCATTGCTCTAGTTTCTGCTCCAAGTATCTGACCCCTTGCTGAAGGCTTAAATTCTTCTTCATCAGCAGGTGCTAGTATCATCTCGCCTCTCTCAGTTAAAATGATAAGTGTTTTATTTGCTAGCGTGATGCTGCCTGCTGGGATTCGTTTTGAACTCCATTTTACTTTTCCTGTTGAGGATTCGATGCAGCGTATTTCTGTTCCTGTTTCTTGCCTGCCATGGTAACCGATTAGATGATCTTTAAATTGAACTGGTGTTGCATAATGAGAATCAAGTTGATCGGTCAGTTCCCACAATTTATTAATCTTTTTATTCTGTGGATTTATTTCCCACACTGATGCGCCTACTCCATAACAGGCAGAAAGGAATATTTGGTCAGGTTTAATCAGGACCGGACTGGCAGCATTTACTGAGGCATGCATTTTTGCCCGGTGAGCTTCATTAATTAGAATCTTCCCGGAAGTTGCCTCGATGCATAATAAACCTGTCCTAGTAAAGAGAATGGCAATTTCTTGATTTCCGATTTTCGAGGCAATGGGGGAAGCGTATCCGGCTTCGTGATCACTGGCCTTCCATTTAAGTTTACCATTTGCAGGGTCCAGGCCAATGACGCCAGATCCCTTTCCTCCCGTCTGAACAATTAAGGTATTTCCAATGATAATGGGGGAGCATGCTCTCCCAAAGAACCCCTTTGATGAGCCTACTTCTTTCCTTAGATTTCTTTTCCATATTTCTTTTCCAGATTTAATGTCGAGGCAGTGAAGCATGCCCTCTGCACCAAAGATAAAAATTCTTTGATTATTAATGAGAGGCACTGCCCTTGGACCATTATCAAATCCAAAGTCATCAATATAATCAGTTTCATACTGATGAGTCCAGATGACGTTGCCGTCTTCAATTCTAATGGAATCAGTCACAGCTTGGTTGTCTTTTCTATGAAAAATTATGACATGGCCATTGGATACCACTGGTCCTGAGAATCCATTTCCTATTGAGTATGCCCATTCAATTTTTGGCTCTCCATTAGTAAATTTCAAAGGAATGTTTTCATTTTGAGTAGTTCCATTCCGGTGAGGGCCAAGGAATTGAGGCCAATCAGCAAAACAATGTTTTGTGAGCAAGATGATAGTCAGAGCGGATATCAGAAATTCTTTTTGCATCATTTAGCCGGGGTACCAGATCTTGCGGACATCGTCTTCGTTTCTCTTGTAATTCCAAGAACGATCAATTAGTTCATGCAGGCTAACTTTGGGCCGCCAGTCTAAAAGGAATTTTGCTTTGGTGTTATCAAGCCAAGTGGAGAAGTATGTAGTTTTAACGGGCACGCTTTCAATGTTCCTGGTTTCTTTGAGGTATTTTGACACTTGCTCATAATCTACGGGTTCATCCATGCAAATATTAAATGTTTGCCCCTTAGCTGGAGTTGGATTGAGCATTGAGCATAGGATCGCGGTCACAAGGTCATCGACATGAACGAAGTTTCTTTTGATAGGAGCATCTTCCGAATCAAGCATAAGAGGAATAGCCCCATCCTTGTAATATTGGTCAGCTTCATTTTTATCTATCAGGTCTCTCCACACGGGCCCCCCAAAGACATCTTTTCCAAATGATAGACTAAACTTGAAATCATCTTTTTCCATGATCCAAGGCGCCCTTAAGCAGGTGCCAGGAAAATCATACTGTATTTGGTACTGTTCTAACATTACTTCTTCCAGTACTTTGGATAGAGCATAGCATCCAGGGTACGCAGTATGTTTTTGAGTTTCGGTCACAGGTATCGAATGGTCATAAAAAAAATGCCCCATTGAGGCATCACCTCCGACCAGAATGAAATGTTCAAATGTTGAACTTTTTCTACATCCTTCTAAGAGCCAGAACAGCCCTTTAACGGTAACATCCATTACTTCTTCTGGGGTTTCTTTGCAGGTCGCTAAGTGAATTACGTGAGTAATCCCTTCAAGCGCTTTTGTGACCGTTGTTGGATCTGCTATGGATCCTTTTATTACTTCGATCCGATCAGTGGGATTTAAAGTCCTGTTGTGGCAAAGTGCAACGATTGATGCATTTTCGAAATTTGATGATTTAAGAATTTCGGCAATGCATGTTTGGCCAACTTTTCCTGTGGCGCCAGTGACAAGAATACGCATAGAACTAGAAAACACTTCAAGACAGTTTTGAGCAAGTCAGATAAGCTGAAAATAAAATAAATATTTCCATTATCAATGGCTCACCTGTTAATGTCAGTGAATCTTTGTGTTTTGGAGTAGTGAAATGCCTTAAGTGCTAATTAATGACGGTTTTATTGTCTGTGCCAATAATGCTATGTCATTTTCTGAATGGTTTGCGGAAATTGTTATTCTAATCCTAGCAGCGCCTTTGGCGACTGTAGGGTATCGAATGGCCGGAGCCAGAATGCCTCGCTTGCGAAGTTTTGCCGAAACCTTTAAAGTTTCTAATTCATCACCAATGATTAATGGGATTATTGCCCCCTGAGGTTTAGGAGTCTGAAGTTCATTACATAGTTGATCGATATTTCTGTGAAGAGAAATTCTCCTCTCTTCCCCTACACTACCCCTAATTAATTTGAGGCCAGCGAGGGCCGCAGCTGCTTGTGAAGGCATAGGCGCGGTTGAGTAAATGAAGCTTCTTGCACGATTTAGAATTAATTTAATCCATGTATCAGACGAAACAGTAACTGAACCAGCGGCTCCAGCCGATTTGCCAAAAGTGGTCATGAGAAAGTCTACTCCATGAATAAGCTTTTCTTTGTGTGCGATCCCTTTCCCGTTTTCTCCAATTATTCCGAAAGAATGAGCTTCATCTAACAGAAGTAGAGCTTGATGTTGTTCCTTCAGTTTAATTATTTCTTTTATTGGCGAGGAGTCCCCGTCCATGCTGAATATTCCTTCAGTAACAATTAG
>CACJBM010000063.1 GCA_902591645.1 uncultured Verrucomicrobiota bacterium
AGAAATTTTATGTTACAATAACGTCACTAAATATAATTGGTGAGTGGTGTGAATGGGGTGGGTAAAATTAAAGGTTTGCTGTAATAAATCTCTTCATATGTGTAAATAATTTAGAGGTTTGAGCCTGAAGCGTGATAAAATAATAGTTAAAACATTTTTTTTTCGAATTAAGATTTCCGCAAGTGTAACAACTGTGCGAAAATCAATGCCCGTTTAATCGATGGAGATTCCCTACATAAATAGAGAGCTTAGTTGGCTTGAATTTAATCAGCGCGTTCTTAATGAGGCCAGAAGGCAAGAACTTCCCTTGTTGGAACGGTTAAAGTTCTTGTCTATTACTGCTTCGAACCTGGATGAGTTTTTTATGGTCAGGGTTGGAGGTCTTGAAATGCTCCGTTCCGCGCGGAAGAGAAAGCCTGACCCGGCCGGATTATCACCTAGCAAGCAATTGTTATTAGTGAGGCAGAGGGTTGATATTATGCTTAGTGAAATTGAGGAATGCTTCTTTGAGGAGTTACTTCCTGAGCTGAATGAAGAGGGTATTCGCAGGGTCTCAGTCGGTCAATTGACGGCTGCACAGATGGACCACGTTGCCAAGTTCTTTACTGAGAGGGTCATGCCTCTTCTGACGCCGGTCATAGCAAATGATAAGATCCGTGAATCTAGTGCTTTGCCGAGCCTTTGCATTTCTCTTTTTTGTGAGATTGGGAAGTCGGAAGGGGAGAGCCCGAGGCACGTTTTGGTTCCGATTCCGGGTAACATTTCTCGCTTCATTTGGCTTCCCGATTCTGATGAGAGTAAATTTATACTTCTTGAAGATGTAATAGCTAATTTTGTGGGGCAGGTCTTTCCTGATGAGGTGGTCAATAGCAGCGGTCTCTTTCGTGTTACACGCAATGCAGACATTTCACTTGAAGAGGAGGGGGCACATGATCTGGCTAGAGAAATGGTTGATGTGCTTGCAGAGAGGAAGCATAGCAAATGTGTGAGACTTGATGTGGGGCCTGAGTTTCCAAGATTCCTATCTGGAAAACTTAGAAATTTATTTGGGGCTGAGACAAATCAAATTTATACAACAAGGGCACCATTCGGTTTGGGTGATTTCATTGAAATTGCTACAGTGAAGGGTTTTGGAAATCTTCAAGCTGAACAGTGGGCGCCGATGTTGAATAGAAAATGGAGTCCCGGGAAAAATATATTTAAGAGCATTTCTGAAAATGACATTCTCTTGCATCACCCGTATGAAAGTTTCGAGCCTGTCATTGCTCTAGTTGAGCAATCGGCGACAGACCCTAAGGTCTTGGCCATTAAACAAACTTTGTACAGGACGGCTAATAATAGCCGAGTCATTAGTGCCCTGATTAGAGCAGCTGAGAATGGCAAGCAGGTCACTGTCGTAGTTGAGCTTAAGGCCCGATTTGATGAGGCTCGGAACCTGGAAAGGGCCGAGGAGCTCGAAAAGGCTGGCGTTCAAATAATTTATGGAGTCAAGGGGTACAAAACGCATTGCGGACCTTGCCAATGCCGAAGATAGTTTCACCAGAGGCACTGAATTGCTTAACCAAGGCAAATACGAAAAAGCACTTCAGAGTTTCACTTCGCTCATTAATGAAGAACAGTTCGCCCCTGAACTGTTCCTTCAAATGGGCAATGCACATTATAGACTCCAGGACATTGGATCAGCCGCGCTCTCTTACCGAAGAGCCATCTTGCTCAAATCAAGTCTACTCGAAGCTAGGCAGAACCTCACCCTCATCAAGGACAAGGTCGGATTTATTGATACAGAGCCACTAGATTCTCATCAGATCTTGATCTCATTCAATGAGTCCTTCATCACTGCTCTCCTCGCATTTAGTCTTTGGCTAATTGGAATCGGAATCGCTCTTATTATTCTGAAAAAACGACACAAAAAATCTACTCTTACTCTACTTTTCATTGGCACACTATGCGTAATCTTCTCTGCTATTCTTTCAAGAGCCAAGGACTCCTCCAGACCGGATCCTCGAACCAATATCGTTACAAAAGCCAACACTTCGGCGCTAACTTCACCAGCTCGATCTTCTTCAGCAATCATAACATTGCCTCCCGGGAGCAGTGTCATTCTTATCTCAAAAAGGGATACCTGGTCATACGTAAAGCTGCCCAAAGAACTCCACGGTTGGGTCAGAACAGAATCTCTGGAACCTCTCTGGCCTTATGACCCAGAGTTCTCAGATTGAATTTTGGCTATTTGCGCTGATTTACTAGGCTTAATGCTCGTCCCGTAATACGGATCAGCATCTACCATTTTGAGATATTTTAATACACCACCGGCGATTCCAGCGCTCATCTTCTCCCTATAAGCACTGCTAATCAAATTAGAACATTCTTTAGCATTACTCAGGAACCCGCACTCAATAAGTATTGAAGGGCACGAAACCCACCTCGTCATAGCAAGCCTACTGTCCCTAATCCCTCTGTCCTTCGCTCCAGTCATAGAGCACAATAAATACTGAACATGTCCTGCCAAGAGTTTTCCACGATCATCAGAAAAAGAATCATTCTTGCCCAATTTGAAATATTGCCTCTGAGAAACCATCACAGAATCTGGCTTGGATTGAGCATAATAAATTTCAACACCATGAGCCTCAGGGACCGTCGATGCATTATGATGTATACTAACAAACAATGCACCGGGGTACTCATTGGCTAGATTCGAGCGTTCACTCAAATTAACTTTCAAGTCAGAGTCTCTAGTGAACTGCACATTGACTTGAGCTTTAGTTAATTTCATTCCAACAAGATTCGCGACTTGAAGGTTAAGTTCTTTTTCAAGCGCTCCTCCAGCCACAGTCCCCCCATCAGATCCTCCGTGCCCAGGATCGATAATGACCACTGGCCTCGTATCAATTACCTTGCCGCTATTAGCTTTATTAATGTCTTGCTCTTTCTCTTTGTTCGGCTCAACCAAGCCCCATTGAGCTGCAATATTTGAAAAGATTTGAAGGTTATTATCCCCCCTGATGGCATCAAAAAGCACACCAAGTAAAATAATCAAACCAATACCCGCTAAGAGAAAACGAGTCCTTGTTATCAAAAACTTTAATATTTTTAGCACAAACAGAAGCAATATTGCAAAAAAAACTCATATTTCCAGATATTTAACTTGTCTTAAGTAAGAAAAGTTTTTAAATTTAATGATGAAACTGGGTAAATTCCTAAGCTTAAGCAAAATCTTGTGTGCAGTTTTTTTTGTTTCTTTTGGCTCAATTAGCTGCAAATCGATCTCTAATAAAGGTGATAGCTCCAAATACAATAGTACTCAGCCTACGAAACGCTTTTCCTTAAATCCTTTTGGGTTCAAAAAAAGAATTGGTCAGGACGTTTTCCAAATGCGGAATGATCTCTCTCAAACCAACTCCAGAGTAAGCTCTCTCGAGGGTGAAGTTAAAACCATTCAGTCCAGCCCCGTATTCTCCTACCCTCTCCAGCAACAAGCGCAAAACCAAGGAAGCGAATCCTCACCAGCGCTGACCGGAAAACCCCACATTGTGACTGGGGGTGAAACACTCAGCAGCATATCCAGACAATACAAAATAGGCCTCGATCGACTTATCAGTGAAAACAAAATACTAGACCCAAATGCTCTACAGATCGGGCAGGAAATATTTATCCCAGCCCAAAAGGGGCAACCTGCAATACAAAGACAAGAGAAAGATACTGCACCAGTAAACCCAAATGCCGACCATCACATTGTTACAAGTGGTGACACGTTAAATAGAATCGCAAAGAGGTACGGAGTCTCGACAGATTCGATCGTCAGTGCAAATTCATTAGAAGATCCAAATAATATAACAATTGGACAGCGTATTACTCTTCCTGGAGAACCTGTTAACTCTTCCACTCCTACTGTTAATGTTCCTGAACAAGAACTCCCAAAGGAAGAGTCAGGAGTCACTCAAGCCGATGATAATCCCGAGGAAATAGTAGCGCCTGAGGGCCATGGATTCTATCAAGTTGTCGATGGAGACACTCTCCAGTCCATCGCCATCTCTTTTGGCACAAATGCTGATGAATTAAGACGTCTCAATAAACTTTCATCAGATAAAAATTCACTCCATATCGGGGATTACATACTAGTTCCCGTTCCTGACGAGTCTTTGTACGAAAGTTAAATGTTCGAACTGAGCGGGGCAGGTAAATCCCTGCCTATTTCTTGGTTCCGATATCCGAACCCTGGACCATTAATCGTGGACATATCCAAGACTCCTTCTCTCCTCCTGTAAATACCTGGGTGAACTCTCTCTTCTGGGAGTGATGCATCAGGATAGAACTGCATCCCATTACTCTCGACTCCCATAATAGTTCCTGCATTGGCAGCTAATAACACATGCGGAATCTGCGCAAGCATTGGGTTAGTAAGGTCTTGGACCATTAGCCCCATCCCATTTTCTTTGGCCCAGCAAAGACTTAATATTGCTCCAGTCAAAGTCTTGCATGTCTTTAAAGCAACGCCATTCCACCCCAGAGACTTGCCCAATTTAACGTATGTCCAATCATGGGCACTCTCGTCTAAATAGAGTGGCTTACGATCAGCAACACTATGCACATCAATCTGATTATCCTTGAGCTCGTACGGGAATGGTTGTTCAACATAAAGTATTTTCTTAAATGTTTCAGGGCAATCGACAGCGATCGAATCTAGGACTGAGTTAACATATTCAGGATCATTAACCGTGCAGTTAAAGTCAGCACTGAGGCATTGTACCTCTTCCTGCAAAGCTATATCACCGATCTTTTTCATTCTCTCAAAATCCCAATCCCAGTCCGTTCCCCTCAATTTAACCTTGAGGCACTTCAATCCATCCCTCCTGATCCAATCTCGTAAAAGGACCGGATACCCATCCTCTGGCTCATTACCTTTTAACTCATCTGCATCTATAGGATCTAAACCGCCAACTAAATGCCAAACTGGGATCTTTTGTACAGGTTTCACCAAATAATCAGACGGGTATTTTCCTTTGAAGGAAGACTCGGAATCTAGGTGCTCACTAAGGTCCATATTTAATAGATCTTCACCGAAAAGCTCAAAGACTGGCCTCGAAAATAGCTTTCCATAAGCATCGTATGAAGCCAGATCAAATGCAGAAAACGCAACTAATGCCGCCAGATGCGGCAACTGTTCTTGCTCAGGATACATCTCATTATGCAACCTTCTAAGATCTTCGAGCGACTCAGATATAAATCTTGCACAGACTTCAAACGGATGCCCCACTTCATTGAATTCAACAAAAGATCGGACAATAGAAACAGTGAAATCAATTAGCCGTGACTCTCTTTTCTCGTAATCAAGAGATGAGGGCCACACCCAAGCAACACTGAGAGGAGTTTCTCCCCACCCCTCCACAACTGTCCCATCCTCAGCTTCCGAAAGAACTTTAACTCTTGCACATTTTACTGATGTGAGTGTCTGATTCCCAAACTTTAGAGGAATGCGTAAATCGACAGGTAAAATGTAAAGCTCCGCTCCTAATATCTTCACTGCTTATTTTCCGTAGTCTTCCCCTTTTCTCTTAAACTAAAAAGGCACTTCTATTCATCCTATGAGACATCATCAACATCATCCGATTGGCTCTGAGCCTCAGAATCATGGCTCCCCAAGAAAACTGCAAACCATTTAAATTCATCGGAATCATTAAGTGTCACTTTGAGCAACATTGTGAGAGGGACAGCGAGAAACATTCCTGTAATACCCCATAACCACCCCCAAAACACAACTGAGAGTACGATAACAGCAGTAGAAATACCGAATCTTTTACCAAGTAACATCGGTTCAACAAAGTTACCCAATATCATATTAATTATCAAAAACCCGATAAGCACAGTCAAAGCAACCCCAGGGCTCTTATCCACTAACGCAAGGAGTGTCGGAGGAATGCTGGCAATTATTGAACCTATTGCTGGAATGTAATTGAAAATAAAAGCAACCATTCCCCACAACAAAGCAAACTCGAGCCCGAGCCAGCCCGTCACAGCTGCGGCAAGAATTCCAGTCATAAAACTAATAAGTGTTTTTATGCCAAGGTACTTCTGAACATCCTTTGCAGTTGCTGTAAATGCAGCGAGGTCAGGCCCATTGGCCCTACGAATAGCTATGAGTTTTCTTGAAAATCCACCAGCTTCACTCAAAAAGAAAATCATGAGTATTACTACGAAAGTAAAATCTTTCAAAAAGCCTGCCGCTCCACCAATGAAGTCAAAGACTGATGACTGTATCGTAGAAATGACATCCTGAGCATCTATCGTCATCTCGTAATCGAGAGTTTCCTCAACCCATTCCTGAAACTCAGTCACCTTTTTGGTCAGACCTTCATTATATACATCAAAATTGTTTTGAAACTCTGTTACCATGTTGAGCCCAATGAAGACGACTGGGCTAAGTACTCCAAGACCAACAATGACTGTGAGGAAAACTGCAGGGAATCGGGGAATTCCTATTGAACGAAGCCAACGTAGAATTGGCAAACTGATTACAGAAAGAAAGAACGCAAGGACTATTGGCACCAAAAGATCTGCAGCAAGCTTCAATCCTCCTACGACAACCACGATACATCCCAGAGCCAACAAAAATTTGGTTCCTCTATTGACTGGGGTTTTAAACTCGGCAGGCACATTGTTATTTTCCCCTCTATAGGGGCTTTGCTCAACGAGATTTTTTAGTTCATTATTATCGGAAAAACCTTGGTTTAATGATAATTGCAGCTATTAAATCAGTATTAGCACAATAGATAAGGCTCATTTAAATTATGACATCATGGCATCTGACCTTGGATTAAACAGCGAACTTCTGACGAGCCTCTTTACTCCCCCTGAAGAGCCTGAAGAGTGGCTACAGTACGCATTAAACGAAGAACAAGTCATTCAATTCAAAGAGCTCGGATATTTACATGGGATACAAGCCCTCAACTCAGACCAGATCAAAGCTCTAAGTGAAGAGCTTCAGGAAATGGTCGATCCTGAACATGAAGGGAATGAATTTTTCTACGAATACCACAGCAACGAATCAGAAGACCCTGAAACTGCAGTCTTCCATGCACTAGGGGCCTGGCGCGTTCGACCAACTTTCCATGACGTTCTCTGGAACCCTGCATTCACGATGGCCGCTTACCAACTCCTCGGTGCAAACTTTAGATTATTTCATGATCAACTCTTCAGTAAACCTGCCAAGCATGGAGGAGTTGTCGCTTGGCATCAGGACTTTTCTTATTGGACATGGACCGAACCAATGAGCCATTTAACATGCTGGATAGGGCTCGATGATGTGGACAAAGAAAATGGCTGTATGTATTACATACCAAACAGTCATCGTTGGGGACTACTTGAAAAGGAAAGCCTCACTGGGGACATGGATGCGATAAGAGAAAAACTGACCGAAGCACAAGTAGCGGACTTTGAAAAAAAAGTCCCCGTCGAAATGAAAGCAGGAGAAGCAAGCTTTCACCATCCTCTCCTCATGCATGGGTCTTACGAAAACAATTCTGAGAGAGGCCGCAGAGCAACCATAATTAACGTCTTTTCGGACGGAGTCGTTTCGAACCGTGAAGATGACGGCAGTAATGCTCCAGGAGCTGACAACTATCCTAGGATCACTAAAGGAGAGAAAATGGAAGGCACGTACTACCCTCTACTCATGAAAGCTCAGGAATCACTTGGTGAACTTATTGATAAAGTACCCACCATTGATTCAGTTTAAACACATTAAAGCAGATATCGATTACTCTCTAGACCAGTCACTCCCGGCTCCACTACAAAGACTCTACCCGCTAACGGTTCTTCCTCTTCATTAATCTCAACCCTCGCCGAAGTGACAAATAGCTGACTAAGGTCATTACCGCCAAAGGCGCAAGAAGTGATCTTCGAAACCGGAAAATCGATCTTCCCTTCAATCTTTCCAGAACCGGGATCAATGCAGAGCACTTTAGAGCCTCCCCAAAAAGCAATCCATAAACGACCTTCCGAATCGGTCGTCATGCCATCAGGAAAGCCATCGTCCTCCGTAAATTTAATCAACTCTCTCTTGTCTTTAATTTGACCTGAGCTCAGGTCAAAATCGAAAGCACAAACGCAGCGGGTAGGACTATCAATATAATAGAGTTCCTCATTATTCGTTGACCACGCAATCCCATTAGAGACCGTCACTCCTGCATGGGCAGGCTCAAGGTTCCTTTCTGTTGAACAGCAGTAAAGCGTCCCCAGAGGATCCATCTCCTCTCTGTCCATGGTGCCTACCCAGAGCCTTCCTTTCTCATCACACTTCCCATCGTTGAATCGCAATCGAGGGATCGGATCTGCCTCGACCAGACTCTGAAAAGACCAGTCCGAACGGTTAATAGAAAAGATACCATTATCAATTGCTGCGACTAGAGTCTCATCATCAGCGAGAACAACGCACCCGGGATTCCCTGAAACGTCTCTGTCCATTGTCACATCATTTTCAAAGTCATGCTCCAGTATCTTTTTTCCTAGAATATCAACCCAAAGGAGCCTCTCAGTAACTGAGTCCCAAAAAGGGCCTTCACCAAGATGACTAGAAACATTTCCGACCAATTCCATATTTACTTACCTTTTGTGAGCTTACTGGAGCCAGGCCGCTTTTCCGGAAACATGAGCCAAGACAGCAGCGGCCCCAATCGCAATGACCATGACAATTATCGCAAAAATATAACTGGCCGGCTCTTCTTCTTGCTGACTTTCCTCCTCAAAATCTTGGGACTCTCGAAGCAAAGACACATCAAGAATCTCTTCATCAGGTTCGTTAGATCCTATTTGCCTTGCGATAGGATTAGCATCTTCATCCGCCAGTCGTTTCTTATTCCTAGAATAACCAAGGGCTGAAGCGATAGGACTGATCACAGGATCATCTTCTACTCCTTCTTCCTCTCCATCGCTCATTTTATTTACTCTAGCTCAATGCTTGCCGGAGGCTTTGTGGAAATGTCATAGAAGACTCTATTGATCCCGGCAACACTATTAAGTATTTCATTCGATATTTTTCGTAAAAGATCCGGAGGAAGCTCAACCCAGTCCGCCGTCATCGCATCTTCACTGATCACCGCTCTCAGAGCCACTGACCATTCGTAAGAACGCTCATCTCCCTTTACTCCTACAGTCTTGATTGGAAGGAGCCCGCAATATGCCTGCCAAACCTTGTCGTACCAGCCACTCTCCTTCAAATGCCTCATGAAAATGGCATCCCCTTCTCTTACAATTTTAAGTTTTTCTTCTGTCACTTCACCAGGGACTCTGACTCCCAATCCCGGACCAGGGAAAGGATGCCTATATAGAATTTCCCGTGGAATACCAAAGCTCTCACCCAAGGCTCTGACCTCATCCTTAAAAAGTTCTGCTAACGGCTCAATGACTTTACCTTCGGCCTGCAAATCCAAAATTTTCTGTACTCGGTTATGATGTGTCTTAATTGTAGATGCAATTGATCCACTCGTAGCACTTTCTATTACATCGGGGTAAAGTGTGCCTTGAGCTAAGAGCTCTACATTGTCCGCAGCACCAAAGAACACATCGACAAAAAGATCCCCAATGCGGCGACGCTTTTCCTCTGGCTCATCAACACCATTAATGGCCTCAAGAAATCTTTCTGACGCATCAACGACTTCGATGTCTATTCCTAACTCCTCAAATTGTGAGACTACTTCTGGAGTCTCGTCCTTTCTCATTAAACCATTATCCACATAAATGGCGCGGAGCTTAGTCCCAGCCTCATGTAACAACACTGCTAATACTGTAGAATCGACTCCTCCCGAGACTCCGCAAACCACTTCCCTTCCGGCCACTTCGTCTCTGACCTGTTCTATCAAATGGTCCCTGAAAGCTTCAATTTTAAATCCAGGATCATCGTCAACCATCTCAAGAAAGTTCTCGAGGACCGAGCGGCCCTCATGGCTATGTGTCACTTCAGGGTGGAACTGTATACCATAGAACTTATCAGACAATTGAATCGCTACCGGCACATCGTCCTCATTCCTTCCAATGATTTTAGCCCCATCAGGCAATTGGGTACATGTGTCGGAATGACTCATCCATATCTGGGAAGACTCACTGAGCCCCTTAAATAAATCAGATCCATTTTCAGGGCTCAAAGTCGCTGGCCCATATTCCCTAGTGGTCCCGGGCTCGACAGCGCCTCCGTGCTTCTTATTGAGCAATTGCATTCCATAGCAAATACCGAGGACCGGAACATCTAAGTTCTTCAAGTAATCTAGATCAACGTCCGGAGCATCAGGGTCTGATACACTCTTGGGCCCGCCTGAAAGAATTATACCCTTAGGTGTGGGATGATCTTTTAATTGGTCAGGATTATATAGCCTAGCATAGTATCCCAACTCTCTGAGCCGTCTCACTATTAACTGAGTGTACTGAGACCCAAAGTCAACGACGATGATCTGGGGAAGGACTTCCATAATAAAACTAAATAAATTCGCAGGACTCGGACCAATTAGTCCATTGATTGATAATTGATTGGCTCTTCGGTAACAACAATGTCATGCGGATGACTTTCCTTCAAGCCTCCAGAAGTAATTCTCGTAAACTCAGCCTTTTCTCTGAGTTCCTTCAGACTGGATGCCCCGACATAGCCCATTCCCGAACGTAATCCTCCGACTAACTGAAAGATCATATCTGCTAATCTTCCACGATAAGGAACCCTAGCTTCGACACCTTCGGCCACTAATTTACCTGAAGCATTTTGCCCATACCTGTCACTGGAACCTTTCCTCATCGCTTTGACTGATCCCATTCCTCTGTACTCTTTAAATGTTCTGCCCTGCCAATTGACCATTGAACCAGGAGATTCTCGAGTCCCGGCTAATAATGAGCCCAACATGACAAGATCGGCCCCCGCAGCAAGTGCCTTCACGATGTCGCCAGAATAACGAATTCCGCCATCAGCTATGACGGTGACTCCCTCTGGCCTACAAACTTCAGCTACATTTTTTACTGCTGTGAATTGCGGCATACCGACTCCGGATATGACTCTCGTTGTGCAGATGGATCCAGGCCCGACTCCAACTTTAACTGCACTTACTCCGGCACTGACCAAATCATGAGCCCCTTCAGCGGTGACCACGTTCCCAGCGACTACGGGCGTCTCAGGGTGACTACTTACAAGATCTGCAATCACCTCCAGGACTCTCGTCGTATGGCCAGTGGCCGCATCAATGAATAACGCATCAGCTCCTGACTCAACCATTGCACTTGCCCTTTCCCTCGAATCACCTCCAACACCAATCGCGGCTCCGACACGGAGCTGTCCGTTCTCATCCTTTGAAGCATTTGTATAACGCTGGCGAATCTCAATATCCTTAGTCGTAATCATACCGGCTAACTTTCCTTCAGCATCAACTAGCGGAAGCTTCTCTAGACGATTCTTGTATAGAGTTTGCCTCACTTCTTCCTGCGATACATCTTTAGGAGCAGAGATTAGCCTTTCTTTAGGGGTCATCATCTCGCTGACGCAGGTAGATTCATCTTCCACATACCAAATGTCACGATTCGTGACCATTCCGACCAATGTTCCGTCCGCATCGATTACAGGAAATCCTGAAACTCCATGCTCATTCATTACTTCATGTAACTGGCCTAAAGTTGTGTCCTCAGTTACAGTTATTGGTTTATGAATTACCGTGTTTTCTGATCTTTTTACTTTTTTTACATAAGAAGACTGCTCCTCTATAGGACAATTCCTATGAATGACTCCCATTCCTCCCTCACGGGCCAATGCAATCGCCAATTCCGCTTCAGTGACCGTATCCATCGCCGAAGACAGTATGGGAATATTCACACTGATTGAATTAGTCAGTAATGACTGAATATTTGATTCAGAAGGCAAAATAGAGCTCTTCTTAGGCACAAGAAGAACATCATCGAAACTGAGACCTAAAGAAAACTCCTCTGCCATGCACAATAATGTGTGCAGAACAAAAACAAGCAAGTAAATACTGAGACTAAATTTCTCGTCTTTAACAATGCCTTATCAAGTTAAAACCTCTATACACGCTCTAATGCATAAGAAGCTGCTCCTATAGCGACAGCAAGGTCTCCAGTCTTAGCAATGCGAAAATCCACTGCATTAGCGAGCGGCTCAGATCCATATTTATGAACAACCTCTTTCAGACCTTCGAGATAAAGTTCGGGCATTTTTTCAGCTAGGCCTCCTCCCAGAACGACAACTTCAGGAGCTAATAATTCAACAACACTTGTCACTCCAACGCCTAAATAATAAATGCTCCTCTTAATAATTTGAAGAACTCTCTCTTCTCCTGCATCAATG
>CACJBM010000064.1 GCA_902591645.1 uncultured Verrucomicrobiota bacterium
GAGTAAAGAAGATCAGGAATATATTGCTAAGTGGATTCAAAACAATGCAGCTCCTAAAGATTTCGGCAAGCCCGACACAATAATTGAAATCACGACTCTGAAAGGGGAAATGAAATATAATAAACCAATTATTACGGTCTATCCTGGGAAAAAAATTAAGCTAATACTTCGGAACCAGGATGACATGCATCACAATTTAGCGATCACAAAACCTGGCAAGGGAAAAGATATGAAAGTGGCTCAGGAAGCATGGAAATTAGGAGCCGACGGTTTTGCTAAGCACTGGATCCCTAAGCATCCGGACCTTCTCTTTGCGAGCAAAATGGCAGACCCTCATTCTTCTTCAACACTCTATTTCACTGCCCCGAAAAGAACAGGGAAGTATCCATATGTTTGCACTTTGCCTGGTCATGCTCAGGTGATGAGGGGAACAATGATAGTTTCTAAAGAAGTGAACCCCCTCAGCGAACTGACCTTCACTCTGTTTAAGGGTTCATGGAAAAAAATACCAGATTGGAATAAAATAGAACCGTCCGGAACTGATCATGTTCCTAGTGGAAAGTTTGATCTTTCTTGTACCAAGGAAAAGGACTCTTTTGGGATAGTATTTAGAGGGAACATTGAAGCACCGGAATCAGGAGACTATGTATTCACTGTGAGCTCTGATGATGGTTCAAGACTGCTCATTGATAGAAAAATCGTCATTGATCATGACGGAATCCACGGAGACTCTCCCAAATCCGGAAAAATAAAACTGGATAAAGGGTCACACCATATAGAAGTACAATACTTTGAAGGAAGTGGCGGAGAATCACTCTACGTTGGCTGGAAAACACCAGGCTCCAAAAAGGAAACTCCCCTCTCAGTGAACAGAAGGCCTTCAGGGGGGAATTCACCTAGCGGACAATTGCTCGTTGCCGAGGAAGAAGCTCGCATTTATCGAAACTTCATTCAGGGAGCAGGATCAAGAGCTATCGGAGTCGGTTATCCTGGAGGACTCAATTTAGCTTATGATGCAAACAATATGCGCATTGCAATGCTCTGGCTCGGAGACTTTATTGATGCCAAAAGGCATTGGAACGGAAGAGGCCAAGGATATCAGCCACCGGCTGGCGAATCCGTCATCAATGGGCCTCCAGGCGTTCCTTTTGCAGCTATTAACAACGCAAATGAATCGTGGCCGGACTCTTTCATTAGAAAAGACAATGCACAACTTCCACCGATTCAAGGAGGTTACATATTTAAAGGCTACAAGTTAACAGGAGAAGAAAGGATTCCGACCTTCAGATACACTTTCGGTACTCTATCCGTTGAAGATATGCCTTCACCTGAAGGGTCATATGATTCCTCTGATGTCGCCTTCAAACGCAGCATCAGAATTAAAGGGGAACCTGTGAAGAACCTATATTTCAGGGCAGCGGTAGGTCAATCAATAGAACTTACAGATAATAACACTTACCTCATTGATGATAGTACTGCTCTGACTTTTAAATCAGATGGGAAACCTGTAATAAGAGAAATTGGAGGAAAAAAAGAACTGCTTGTCCCCATTCAATTTAGTAATGACTCGGCACTAATCGAGCAAACTATCAATTGGCAATAAAAAATCATACCGTCTTTATGAAAAACATAATCTGCTCATTATTAGTTGCCTTCTCAGTAAGCTCGTTAGCACTTTCGCAAAATCCCCAAGAAGAATCCGATCATTATCCAATCGTTGAAATTCCAATCCCGGATAACATTGTTCTGGAAGTTGGAGGGATCGAGATCTTACCTGAAAAACGCATAGCCGTGAGTTCTCGTCGCGGTGACATTTATGTCGTTGAGGGAGCATACACGGATGATCCAGGAGATGACAAATGGACTCCTTGGGCAATTGGTTTACATGAGGTCTTGGGTTTGGCCTGGAAAGATGGCTGGTTATACGCCACACAAAGACCTGAAGTGACAAGAATGAAAGACGAGGATGGCGATTTCAGAGCGGATATTTTCGAAAGCATTTCCTCTGCTTGGGGGGTGAACGGAGATTACCATGAATATGCTTTTGGCTCTAGGCATGACCCGGACGGAAATATATGGGTCGTTCTATGCCTGACAGGATCAGGCGGCGCAAGCTCTGATTTCAGAGGATGGTGTGTCCGAGTGACTCCTGACGGAAAAATGATTCCCACAACGAGTGGGATACGTTCTCCGGGAGGAATTGGTCAGAATCATCTTGGAGATATGTTCTATTGTGACAACCAAGGCCTGTGGAATGGCACAAGTTCAATCAAACCGTTACCTGTCGGAGGATTTGTCGGGAACCCTACTGGTAACAAATATTATGAATTAACAGATGCCATTGGAAAAAGGCCAGAGGATCCAAAGAGTGGAAGCAGGATATCAACAGAAAGAGCAAAGATTCCAGAACTTGTTCCACCAGCAGCAATGTTTCCTCATGGAAAACTAAGCAACTCCCCAACCGGCATTGCATGTGATACGACGGGGAAATTTGGCCCCTTCACAAACCAGTTGTTTGTTGGGGAACAGACAATGTCAACAGTGCTGAGGGTAGCACTCGAAAAAGTGAATGGAGTCTATCAGGGAGCCGCGTTTCCATTCCGTGGCAGGTTCAAGTCGGGCAATGTAGCTGTGCGGATCGGCGCTGACGGCAGCATGTTTGTAGGAGGAACTGACCGTGGCTGGGGAGCAAGAGGAGGAAAGCGTTTTGCTCTTGAGAGGTGTCATTTTAATGGCGAGAAACCATTCGAGGTCCTACAAATGAAAGCCAAACCGGATGGATTTGAAGTTATTTTCACTGAACCCATCGAAGAAAAATCAGGCTCAGACATAGCAAGTTACAAGATGGATTCATATAATTACATATATCAAAGTGGATATGGAAGTCCCGTCGTAGATAAGAGCAACCCCACAATTAAATCAGCTTCAGTTTCGCAGGACAAAAAGAGCGTTCACTTGAAAATAGAAGGACTAGTTAAAGGAAATGTGCATGAACTGAACCTTCCTGGCATCAAAAACGTGAAAGGGAAAGCACTTTTGCATCAGGTAGGATATTATACTCTCAACGAAATTCCTGAAAATTAAGAAGACTAGCAGATCCTCCCAGTACGCCTAGATGCACATCACGTGATGCGCATGCGCAGTTTGGCAACTCTCGCATTTTCGGTAAATACTAGTTATTTTTTACTCTACCAATGAAGGTTACAATGGTATGTTACGTGAATGCGTATTTTCATTTTCCTTGCCTTAATATTTTTCATTAGTTCATATACTCAGTCCGCCGAACTATGGAAAAGTGAAAAGCCCATAGCGAACTTTTATCTCAAAGCAAATTACCAGTCAAATAAGAGCGGAGTCATTTCCATTAGTGTCGCACCAGACGCCACGATCTCTTTTACTGTCGAACAAGGAGCTCAGGGCACTATCGAAATTGGAGCAACCCAAAAAGAGGGTGAACGCGGAAAAATAAAGGGATGGATAGATGGGAAACCTTTAGCTGAAATCAAAGAATATGGGAAAACAGAAAAGACCAAAAGCAGCACAAATAAAGGAAAGAGCTTATTTATCTCTAGCCCTAAACAATCAAAGGATCCTTTCGATATGGGCAAAGACTTCACTGCCTATGTTAAATTCAAAGCCACCGGCGATGGCACATTGTTCTCTAAAGCAGTGCCTGGGGAGAAGTGGTTAAAGGACGGAAAGGCCCTTTATATAAGAGAGGGTCGACTCATTTATGACATTGGGTGGAAAGGAATGATTGCCGGTGCAAATAAAGTCGATGATGGAAAATGGCATGAAGCGGCACTAGTCACACGTTCTGGCAAAGCCAGTCTTTATCTTGATGGGAAAAGGATTTCTGAAAACAAATCATTCTCCGCAAATGATCCCGCCAAAGCTTTGTTTCAAATCGGCACTTGCACAACTGACTTTGGTGGCGATCTAGAAGGAACAATCAGTAACTTGAGATACTGGAAAAGAGGATTAGATGAAAAAGAATCCTTACTCGCAGTTTCCAACAGAGTCGCCGAAACAAACACGCCGGATTTTAATTGGCTCCCTCCAAATTCGACTGAGCCCAAGAAAAAAATTCAAGAAGGGGAACCTTCGCTAATTAATGGATTTGTCGCTTGGCATGCTTCTATTGTTACAAATAACGATCAGATCAAGATATCAGAAGTTAGTGTCTCAGAGCTAGGAGACGCTGACCATTCACAAATTGTGAATGCCTGGGACCATAACAGTCTGGACAGGGGTGCGAGGATATATAACGGATTATGCATCACGTGTCATGGTACCGATAAGGTTGAGGGAACACTGCCAACGGCTCTCCGGTTCCATAAGGGAGAATTCAAAAATGGAAAGGATCCCCTGTCCATGTACTCAACGCTCACCAAAGGCTTTAATCAAATGGTCGCCCAACCATGGATGACCCCTCAACAGAAATGGGATGTTATTCATTACATCCGCGAAACCTTCATCAGAAAAAAGAATCCCTCACAGTTCGTTGATGTGGACGAAGCATACGTGAATTCATTACCGCGCGGCCTGGATTTAGGGCCTCAAAGTCCAAAACTTTTTGGTTCGGGAGAACCAAAGTGGAAAAAAATGAATTACGGCCCTGTGCAGTTCTGGACCATACAAGTTGGATCAGGTAACATTGCTTACAAAGGCATAGCAGTTCGCCTAGACGAGGGACCAGGCGGAATTGCTCGAGGAAATAAATGGATCCTTTACGATCATGACACAATGCGTGTCGCATCTGCCTGGGAAGGTGATAAATACATCGACTGGAGAGGCATTGCATTTGATCAATCTCACGGCAGTCACGCCTCACTAGTTGGAGAAAAGGTTTTCGAAAATCCTGTCGGCCCTGGTGTCGGCAAGCCATCTGACGGAACCTTCAAGGATCCTCGGTTCCTTGGCCGAGACGGAAAACCTTACGGCCCACTCCCCAAGAACTGGACTCATTACAAAGGAACCTATCTTCACGGAGGACGCGCCATCATTAAATACACTATCGGCAGCACAGAAGTGCACGAGCTTCCGGGTTATGAAATCCTAGGAGAAAAAACCATTTTTACACGGACCTTAGAAATAGGAAAATCTACAGACCCTATACGCTTACGCATTGCACCAAAGGGCAAAGCCGTTGCAGCAATAGGGTCCGAAGGTACTAATATAAAAACCGACACCGATGGTTTAAACGTTCTTGAGATTCCTGCAGCTTCGACCCCGGCCCGAATCAAAATTCTAATTGCAGGAGTTGATCAAAAATCTTTAGATGAACATCTTGCTAATAGCGGTCCACCGATCGCCTTATCACCACTTACTGAAGGAAGCTCAAAGCGATGGCCGACAATAGTCACGACAGAGGGGAAGAATGGAGGATCCTCAGCATCTTTTGAAGTCGACGAAATCACTCTTCCACTTAATAACCCATGGAACTCATGGATGAGAGTCGGAGGCTTTGATTTCTTTGCGGATGGAAAACGCGCAGCTGTCGCTACTTGGCTAGGTGATGTATATATCGTTGACGGTATCGATAAGAAATTCGGAAAACACAAATGGCAAAGGATCGCCACGGGATTATTTCAGCCCTTAGGAGTAAGAATCGTAGGTGGTAAAATATTTGTAACGTGCCGAGACCAAATAGCCAAACTCCATGACCTAAACGGAGACAACGAAATAGATTTCGTCGAGAGCTTTAATAATGATCATCAGGTCACCGAACACTTTCACGAATTTGCAATGGGTCTTCAAACAGACAAAGAAGGGAACTTTTATTACGCAAAATCTGCGAGGCATGCAAAAACAGCCCTAGTACCACATCATGGCACATTAATTAAAGTGAGCTCTGATGGAGACAATTCCAAAATCATAGCTAACGGTTTTCGTGCAGCTAACGGAGTCTGCCTAAATCCTGATGGGACATTTATCGTTACTGATCAGGAAGGACACTGGAATCCAAAGAACAGAATTAATTACGTCAAAGAAGGCGGATTCTACGGAAATATGTTCGGCTATCATGATGTAACGGATAACAGTGACAGCGCAATGGAACAGCCGCTTTGCTGGATAACCAATAATTTTGACCGAAGCCCAGGAGAGCTGATGTGGGTACCAGAAAATGCTAAGTGGGGAGCCTTAAATGGAAAATTACTTAATCTGAGTTACGGGACAGGAAAAATTTTCCTAGTTCCTCACGAAAAGATAGGGAATCAGGCGCAGGGCGGAATGATTTCTTTAGGATTAGATTTCCCAACTGGCATCATGCGGGGAAGGTTCCATCCGGAGAATGGGCAACTTTATGCTACCGGAATGTTTGCTTGGGCAGGCAGTAAGAGGGGCGACGGTGGTTTCTATAGAATTCGCTATACAGGAAATACACCCAAACTACCAATTCAGCTAAAAGCCAAAAAGGATGGTATAGAAATCGAATTCACAACAGAACTTCACGACATTCAATCTCAGAACACTGAATCCTATCAGGTAGAAATTTGGGATCTTAAAAGAACTCGAAATTATGGATCAAAACATTACAACCAGCGCAAACTGGCTGTAAAAAAAGCAGTTCTATCTGCAGACAAGAAACACATACGTTTGCTTATTCCTGAACTAAAACCAACTTGGGGAATGGCAATCCGTTACAATTTGTCTAGCGCTGACGGAGAAAAATTCACAGGCGAAATACATAACTCAATTCACAAAATGCCTAAAAGCTAAACCGTGAATAAGATTCCACCAAATTGACAGAGGCAGCGCCCTAAGTCCCGGTCCTTGGATATTTCTGAACAGCCTTCCTTAATTTCACTCGAGCATCATTCAATGATCCTTCTTTTAGATCTTCAATAGCATTCTGCACCTCAGCATCAGCATCCTTAGCGGCCTGTTGGCGCCTGATAACTTCTCTTTCAGCAGCCGCTGAAGCTTGTAATAGGACCCTTTTAGATAATTGAACTTTGGTCGTTCCTTCTGGCCGAATAATAAATGAACCGTCCTGAGGTTGCGGCGAGGGTGGAGGTGGACGATCAGCTGGAGAGACAGGGCCCGCCTCATCAATCTTGTTGCTGACACATGAAACCGTTAACAGCGTCAAAGTACAGGAAACAAATAATTGGTATAACTTCATACTAGGTCTTAAAGGTCTGATAAATTGGTAGTATGGTAAGGCCTCTGACACAAATAATTTATACGTTTAGCCCAAGAAATTTTCATTTGAGAGATTAATTTCAAAAATTTTAAATCTTTCCAATATTCTTTATCAATTGGTGTACCCAGATCTTCTCAACCAATCCTCAAGCAACCCCGGCCATTTCTTGGATCCTTTATCACGGCCCAAACCGACTCCATGCCCTCCTTCCCGAAAGAGATGAAATTCACACCCCACACCTGCTCTTCTTAAAGAAGACACAAAACGCAAAGAATTCTCTGCAGGGACTGGTCTGTCTTGATCAGTATGGAATATAAATGCTGGAGGAACCTTCGGAGTCACTTGATTCTCTAAGGACATCTTTTCCAACAATTCTTTACCAGCATTTTTCCCCAATAAATTCATTTTGGAGCCTTCATGTGTCACGCCTTTGGCCATCGAAATTACTGGATATGCAAGAATCATAAAGTCAGGCCTTTCTAATGCATTGGAAAACTGAGTTCCTGCAGTAGCGGCTAGATGACCGCCCGCTGAAAACCCCATGACCCCTATCTTTTTAGGATCAATCTGATATGATGAAGCATTAGTCCTGATTCGGCTAATTGCCTTACGGACATCGTTACCAGGCAAAGGGTGTCGGTGAGGAGATACGCGGTACTTAAGAACGAAAGCACTGACACCTCTTTGAGCAAACCATTTCCCCACATCATTGCCCTCGTAAGACATCACGCACGTGCCATATCCACCTCCTGGACAAATAATAACAGCTGAAGTTTTTACGTCTTTTGTTTCTGTCTTGGCCCGGTGAAGTGTAAGAGTAACGCCCTCCGCACCTGAGCCTCCTTCTCCTTCAGGCCAAAGCTTAAAAGTTTCAGAATAACTATTAAGTATCAATGTCAGAGCCACCCCAAGAGCACATAGTATCGTTTTCATAAATAATATCCTCACCCTTATAATGAAAAGAGTCGAGCTCATCTATCATGTCTGAACAAAAAATATAACAAAATTCTCAAGCCTATCATAAATCAACGCTCTATACTTCATTTAAGAATGCCACTGACTAGAGAAATTAATTCATTGGGTTGATAGGGCTTAGGCAATACCCCACTAAAACCAAAACTTTTAGGGTCCGCCATGGCCGGATCATCTGAATAACCACTAGATACAATTGCCTTCACCTCAGAATCGATATTCAAAATTTCTTTAATGGCTCTGGCTCCTCCCATCCCCTTCGGAACGGAAAGGTCCATGATAACAAGATCATAAGGATTACCCGATCGATATCTCTCAATATATCTAGCAACAGTGTCAACTCCGTCCTCAGTCTCTGTAACCTCATACCCTTCCCTCTCCAAGTTTGCAACGAGCAACTGCCTTATTAGGGAATCATCTTCTAATATCAAAATACTAGGTGAAGATTTTCCCTTATCTGTTAACGGGACCTTTTCAAATATTGTTTCCTGATCCGTTGAGGCTGGAAAAGCAACGACTGCTCTAATCCCGGAAGGCAAGTTCGGCTCTAGAGCAATTCCTCCATTATGAGCCCTTGCGATAGATTCACAAACGGTCAACCCTATACCGGTTGCATTGGCTTGAGTCCTAGATGTGAAATAAGGCTCAAAGACTTTTTCAAGCGAATCATCATCAATTCCTTGGCCATCATCAATGACTTGAAGCACCACGTAATCTGAACTTTCATCAAGTTCCAGGGACGATGGTAAAATTCCCTTTGAAAGACCATCGGCGCCAACATTCATTAAACTTATAACAATCTTTCCTCCTCCCGGCATAGCCTGTTCAGCATTACGCAATAAATTTTCTACTACTCTACGGAATTGACCCGGGTCCGCATTCACTTTCCAAATATCTTCAGAATCTTCAACCACATACTGAATCTGATCATCACGGTCATGCTCCTCAAGAATTTCAGAAATAACTTTTCCAAAATCAATTGTCTGCCGAATTGGAGAACCTCCCTTCGCAAAAGTTAACAGTTGTTGCACTCGGTTCTGCGCCCGGAGCGTTGCGCTTAAGGCATTCTCTATTTCTTCATCTCCCTCTACCCCTTTCGGCAATTTAACATTAGCAAGAGATAAATTGCCGAGAATAACAGTTAATATATTGTTGAAATCATGAGCAAAACCACGCGCTAACAAGCTAAGGCTCTCCAATTTTTCTAATCTCAAAGCACTTTCATTTTCTTCAATCCTCTCCGTAATATCACGCATGAGGAGTAACAACCCTCCACCGAAGGGGTAAGCGTTAAGCTCAAACCAAAAAGAACTGTCTTGATGATAGAACTCGAAAGAAAATCTTTCTCCACGCGTCATGGATTTCGAAGCATCGTGGATATTATCTTCTCGAACATCTTCTGAAAACATTCGCCAAAATTTATTACTAATGATGCCCTCATCCGAAGCATCAAAAATCTCAACGGCTCGCTGATTAACAAATGTAATTTCCCAATTCTTATCAACTGCGAAAAGAGGATCTGCTATTCCTTCAACTATATTCCTAATAGGATCATCCGTCGCCTGATCTGGACTAAGTCCTTTTGAATCCTCATCCAACGCCTTGCGGAAAACAACGACCAAGCCAACTAAACTACCTTGAGGATCCTTGAGGGGAGCCGCATTATCTTCAATCAGAACTCGGTCCCCACTCTTCCTAGTCAGATAAGAAGTTCGCTTCGATTTATTCTTGGACCGATAACCTGGAGAAAGGGCCGGCACCTTATTTCCTCTAGAATCCTTAATAGATAATACATCTTGCAATACCATGTGCTTTGCATCATCAAATTTCCATCCCGTTAAAGATTCAGCTACAGGATTCATATAAGTAATATTACCAACAATGTCAGTTGCAATTAAAGCATCAGCCATACTGCTTAATGTGCTGAAAAATTGTTTCTCGCGATCCATCAGAGCCTCTCTGGACCGGTTCCTCGACACTGCGATCGCGACTGAGGATTTAAGTTCATTCTCATCAACGGGCTTTAATAAATAAGCCTCAGGATCAATTTCACCTGCTCTCTTGATTGTATTTTCATCAGCTGAAGCCGTAAGGAAAATGATCGGTTTCCCATAATCATAACGAATCTTTTTAGCTAATGTGACTGCATCAACCAACTCTTCGATTTGAATATCCATGATCACCAAATCCGGATCGGCTCTTCGCACAATCTCTATAGCATCGCGCTCATTTCCCGCAATCTCAGGTTCAGCATAACCTAACCGGACAAGCGACTTCTGGACATCTTTACCGGCCCTACTTTCATCATCAATGATAAGAATGCGGAAAGGATTCATCAATTACCCTGCATTAACTTATCTGCCTTCTGGAAAACAAAATCCAACATGAAATTCAGTCAGAGGGCCGCGGTTTATTTTTAATTCGCCTCCGACCCTGCTCGCTAATGATCTTACAATTTTCAATCCATTGCCAGCGTCTCTATCCAAATCATAATTAGCAGGTAAAGGAACACCATCATGACTGAATAACAATTCACCACTGCTCCCATCATTCTTAATAATTATTGAAAATTTTATAGTGATCTCTTCACGGTTTTGACAAGCATGTATAAAAATATTCCTAAGCACTTCATTACAAATAAGAGCTAACGGCATCGCCAATGAATAAGGCATAAGAATCTCCTTCCTCTCTATCCTGGGTGACCTTTCTAATGAATCCGCTCCATGCTGCACACCATAATTTAAATGAACGCACGGGTCAGAATAATCTGGGGAAAGCTCTATCAACTCCTTCACTATAGCACTCGAATACATCCCAAAATCAACACTCGAAAAATGCTCTTCCCCGGTAGTATGAGTTAGCAATAATGCCAATGCATCGATCCTTGAAACCGTTACGCTTAAAGTTTCCGTATCATGATCGTTGCCCCAAAGCCGTAAGATATCTGAAACGATACTTAGCAGCACATCCATTCTTCGATTCATCTCTGATAAACTTTCCTTATCTCTAACAAGTTTATCTCTTACATTTAAAGAATTCACCTCTGATAGAGCTAACAAGAGGCCCCCGTCATTCATTAACTTAGGCCTAAACTCAATTTGTAGAGGCTCTTGAGAATCTGTATTTATTGAAAAAACTTCTGCAGATCCCTTAACCCAAACCAAAGAACGCCAGCGCTCAAGTAGTTCGTTAACTCCTAATTGGTTATTAGTTATCAAAGCATGAGACAACCAGTCTTCTACCATTTCAAATGATCCCAAATCTGTACCTACTATTTGGCTAGCCGCGGCATTTGTATAAGTTATCCTGCCGTCACGACCCAAGCACACAATGCCTAATGGCAATAAGTCAGGAATCAAACGGGCCTTAACTGATGAAGATTTCAACTCCGTAATCTCTTTTTTAGCACGCTTCAATTCAACGCCCGAAGCAACAAGATCAGCCTCAAAACGTGCGGACTCAGACTTTACCATGCTCAACTCATCCTCGGCAGTCACATCATATGCTAACCCGAAAACAGTCTTCTCAGGATTATTCTTATCCGGATCTACGCAGAAGCGCATACTACGCTCCTTTCCATTGCAATCCTTAACCTTAAAGACTTCAAAAAATGACAATCGAGAGGCAACTGACGAACGAATCAACTCCGATAACTTTTGAGCATCAGAACTTTCCATCCCTTCATAAAACATTAAATCCATATCTTCGCCTTTCGCGCACCCACGAAAAGAAATCCACGCATCATTAACGCACTTTACAGATCCCTCATCATCACATCCCCATGCCGGGACCGGACACGCTTTCAACAAATCAAAATCTGAAATATTACTTTCTGAATGGTCAATAAACAGTCCAGCATCCGTCCCCACCCTAATGATCCCAATAACGCTTCCATCGGAAGATCTTCGAGGCGAATTGGACCATATCACAGAACGTTGAGAAC
>CACJBM010000065.1 GCA_902591645.1 uncultured Verrucomicrobiota bacterium
TAAAGTCTTTAATGAACAAAATATCGCCATGAACAAGTTGCCCCCTTGAAAAAGGAATCCTCGAAAAGACAAACATTGAATCTGAACAGACTGAATCCATTCTCCAGTTATGGGATTCAAGAATAGCAAATGGAATAAAACTTTCCTGCTCAAGATAACTCATCAAATCCAAGTAATCAGTCTGATTGAATCGCTGTTTAATGAAACTCACTTCCACTCTGATGCAGACTACTGATTTCAGATGTTTGCTTAGACTTTTTATGACACTTAATTCCATACCCTCAACATCCACCTTTAAATAATCTATTTTCTTTATTGATTGTTGATCTACCAATTCCTTCAATGTAATTGCTTCAACTTCAATCTTGTTGTCTACCTCATGCCACTCACTGCGATTAAATTTTTCTAAAAGAGAAATATTTGGTTTGAGAGAGGAACTGCAGCCTGGTTGTTTTGTAATATTAAGAAGCAATTTATTTGGATCATTTGAAATAGCTGTAGGATAATACTTTAGTTTGCAATACCCCGAATTAGTTTTTAAAGAATTCAACCGATCACATTCATCAGGATCAGGCTCAAAGCCATGATAGTTTACATACTTACCTATACCTTTAAGATCTTCAAATGGTGCACCCCTTGCTCCAATTTCAAAAACATCAAGATTCGGTAGATTTGAGGAAATTTTATTTAAGAACGCGCGCATGAATTTAACTTATTGAATAGAACCAAAACAAACACTCGGTTTAATTACTTGTCAGGATATTTTACTCTTTACGAAAAGATTTCAGTTTTTCTTTCAGTGGTCATTAAAACAGACTTGTAAGCCTTAATCAATTCACGTATGGAAGCCTTCCTGTATTGCTTAGGATGTGTTTTCTTGAGACAATTAGGCATTATTCAGAAAAAAAATAAACCATGAAATCGACTTCGGACCATGATGCAAAGGCCCTTTACATTGAGGAACGTTTGCTTCTCAAATTCTTTTGTTACCCCCTAGCGAAAATAATTTCAAAGCGTTTGCCAACATCAATAGTTCGTCCCACCCATATTACGCTTACTTGGTATTTTATTATGTTCTTTGGGGTTTATCTTGCATATACCGGCAGCTCCACCTTAATAGTATTTGCGATATTTTTTTTAGCTTACTTCTTAGATTGTCTTGATGGGCAGTACGCTCGAGACTCTGGATTTACCTCTTCAACTGGCACACTGCTTGATGATTTTGGGGGAGATGCCTTTGAAGCCTTACTTTGGATTTCATTTTGTCATGCTGCGCAAGCATCCAACGAATCATTTTCATTTATTGCCGATCTCGGTTATTGCATTGCTCTCTTAGTTCTCCTTCGGGGTAGTCTTATGCTCAGGCTTATGAAGATGGAACAAAAAATAGATTCGGAAACAATATCTAAGATTTCATTACAATATCGACGCAAAGATCTGCGATACTGGGTTGGCAGTCTCCTAGATTTTGGGAATCTTCAGGTACCGATTATATTTGCTGCAATCCTGTTGCATATGGAACTAATATTAATTATTATTATATTTACTTTGGCAGCGTTAAAATTTCTAATGTTATTCACACGAGCATTAAAAATGGCTCGCACTTGGGATGAGGCCATAAACCCCTAAATAATGGTAAAAGTATGAATACGCCTTTAACTTCGATTAATTCTCAAATAATTGAAACTGACAATCTCACAATTGATGTATTTCGAAATGTTTTGGATGGCGCAATCTACAAAATACCTACCTTTGAACTGTCCGAGCAGTTACGAACATTCACATATGACTATCTTTCTGATTTGGCAGAAAATAAATTAGGAAAGAGCTTTCCTACCGAACTTGAGAAAGCAAATGACTTTCTAGACTCTAAAGAGTTGAAAGAACTGCTTGATACAACCTTTAAATTTAAGGGTAACATAGAAACGCCTGCCCGCCTCATAGCTAAGTTTCTGCATGATTGTCAGCTGGTGGACAAAGTTTTGATCGACTTTAAGGAACACTTAAGGATTGTTGGTCCCGGTGGCAACCTTCGCCAAACTCATCGGGTCCCTGCTCATCGCGATAGCTTCTACTCGCTTCCAAAGGAAGGAATTAATTTCTGGATTCCATGCACTGACGCACCTTTTGGTGTTTCAGTTTATCCGCAATTATTCAAAACGCATCTTCGTGTGGGTAAGATTGATCCTGCAACACGTCATCATAAAATCATAGAACCTGACTTATCTTCTGAACCTAAGATTAATTTAGGTTGCGATTTCGGTTATACATTTATTTTCTCCGGGGAGCACCTACATGGGAGCACTATAAACGAGAGTAATCGAACACGAATCTCATGGGACTACCGACTAGTCCTAACAGAAGCTATTCGTCCAGGATTGCGAATTGGAGATTTTATTAATGCAGATTTGATGATGGATGAAAGCTATAATCGTGAGCTTGCATTAAAACAAACTCGCGCTCGACTTAGAAAGTCAAAAAAATATATAGCAGCACTACTTCATGAAATTGAGAATACTGGGCTTAATCGATATGTCCAGCAATATCGAAAACTTAAAGATTACGCACCGGGGTTATTTTATTGTTAAATTTTATGCGCAAAATTAAATCCTATTTAGTCCATAAAGTGCAAAAGGTACTTAGACGATTAGTCTTGCCAACAGGTCATAGGGCAGAGGTATTTCGTCAATGCATTGGTTATCTCGAGGCAAATGAACGAAGGTGGAGGCAACGTGGTAGCAAGAGGGCGAGCCGGTTAGGCGCCATTTGTGAGTTTGGAGTCTGGAACGGCGACTCTCTCCTGCTAATATGGGAGAGCCTTAAACAACAAAGACTGCTAAGAGATAGGAAGTGGACCTTGTATGGATTCGACTCTTTTGAGGGTATGCCCGTTAGCAATGACAATCGAGATTTGCATGACGTAATTGGAGAGGGTTCTTTTAGATCAATAGGAAAAGAATATGTAGAAAGAAAATTGGCGAAAGCAGGAATTCCTCCTGAACAGCTAAAGCTTACTGCAGGATTTTTTGAAGACTCGTTGAAAACAGAAGCAAGTAAAATCGTCGAAGAACGGTATGTGTGTTTTGTCAATATTGATACAGATTATTACTCCTCTACAATGGTTGTATTAGATTGGTTAGAACCCAAGCTGTTCGATGGGGCATTAATCTATTTCGATGATATTTATTTTTACAACGGCAATCCAAACAAAGGACAGTTGAAGGCCATTGATGAATTCAATAATCGAAGTTCTAGCGCTGGATTGACTCAAGCGCTTGGTCTCGATCCTGTCGGCAGGGTCTACCTTTATTGGAACAACCATCTACAAGAAGAAGATTCTGAAGGCCTTCAGTTCTGAGACCTCAACTTTCTTTATAATAAAGTTGGTTTCATCTTAATATAAACATGGTTTGTTTGGTTGTAGTTTTATTGACCCCTCTTGGGGCTGGTCTTCCCTCGCCCCATTTAAGTGAATAAATAAGGGGAGGAATTTTTGGTTTTTTCCTCCCCACCTGAGTTACAACCCCAACTTACAACCTTGACTCCGCATGTATGTGCATGACAGCCATGGAAAACCCCTAAAATACTGTATATATAGAGTGGCGAGGCAATTTAATGATTCCTAATCAATTTGGTGTATTATAAATAAAAAATAGGCTAATTCACGCTATCAACCCATAGTAATGGGAAATTTTTAAGATCAAAAAATTAAAACTTATCTTAAATACAATTAAATCATCACGCCCAATTTTAGATAAAAATTTCCGACTAACTCGATAGAATAATCTGATAAAAACGCCTATAAAAAATGATCAACACAAGAACAAAGATCACCGGAACCGCACTCTATTTATTTCTTTTCTTTAGCGTTAATGCAGAAGCACAAGTCAACCCAAAGAAAACAATTTTTGATCGCTGGGATCAGAACAGTGACGGAAAATTAACCCGCGAAGAATTACCTCAAAACGCAAGACCCAACTTCGATCGGGCCGACAAGAATAATGATGGTTTCATATCTCGAGAAGAAGATAAAATTTTCCGAGAACAATCTGGGCGCAGACAAAAAAAGGGATCAAGGGATCAGTTAAACAACGATCGCATCGAAATTAAAAATGATATTCCTTACGCAGGCACCAAAAATCCAAGACAAGCCTTGAATTTAATTTTACCTAAGAGCAGAAAGAAAAAAATCCTTCCCGCCCTTATCTATATTCATGGAGGCGGATGGAAAAACGGCAATAAGGATCAAGGCATCGCAAGACTATTACCTTATGTGGAGTCCGGAGAATATGTAGGAATTAGTGTCGGCTACAGATTATCCGGAGAGGCTCACTGGCCCGCTCAAATTCATGACTGCAAAGCAGCCATAAGATGGGTCAGAGGTAATGCTAAAAAGTATGGCATTAATCCTGAAAGAATTGGAGTCTTCGGTAGTTCTGCCGGAGGACATTTAGTAGCGATGCTAGGAACTAGTGGGGGCGTGAAAGAATTAGAGGGGAGCCTCGGTAATCACAAGGCCATGGAAAGTAAAGTCCATTGCGTTGGAAACTTTTTTGGTCCTTCAGCCCTTCTCGAAATGTCAAAATTTCCAAGCAGAATCGATCATGATGCGGCTAATTCTCCAGAATCACAACTCATTGGCGGCGCACTGCAGAAAAATAAGACAAAAGCCATCAAGGCTTCCCCAATCAATTACGTAACCAAAGATGATTGCCCATTCATTCATGTTCATGGAACGGATGATCAACTAGTCCCCTATAATCAATCTGTAATATTTCACAAAAAACTTTTGGAAAACGGATGCAATTCAACACTCATAACAGTCAAAGGGGGAGGGCACGGAGGGTTTAGAAATGATACTATACAAAAAATTACAGAAAAATTTTTTGCTGAACAGCTATTGGGGAAAGAATCAAAAATTGAGAAAAGTGAAATACTCATCGAACAGTTTCAAAGATAAAAATTCTTAGTATCTAAATTAACATCATCATTATAAGGTGCACAAAGGATCCCGAACAACCGGTAAACGCAGACATGCTCACGGAAACGTGAAAGGTAAAAGGAAAGCGGCTCGCGAGGATGAGCTCATACAAATTATAAAATCTGCAGAGGATCCTCTAATACTGATACTGGATCAGGTGCAGGATCCTCATAACCTAGGAGCCTGTCTAAGGACCGCGGACGGCTCAGGTTGTACCGCCGTCATTGCTCCTAAGGACCGTTCTGCACCACTCAATGATACGGTTCGTCGAATAGCTTGTGGAGGAGCCGAGTCTGTACCCTACATACAGGTCACAAACCTTTCTAGAACCATTAAGACATTGAAGGACGAAGGTTTCTGGTTCGTCGGAACATCAGACAATGCTAACGGTTCATTTTATGAAATTGATCTGAAAGGTAAAATTGCAATCGTCATGGGAGCAGAGGGGAAAGGACTAAGAAGATTGACCGAAGAGTCCTGTGATTTTCTAGGAAAACTACCTATGTTCGGATCCGTGGAATGCCTCAACGTTTCAGTCGCTACCGGAATCTGTCTTTATGAAGCGGTCCGGCAAAGGGCAAATTCCTAATAATTTAGACAATAATTAAGTGAATTTTATTTTTCCCATGAGCAGACTCTGCTCAGAGTCGGGAGAAAGTAACCTTATCACTAAAAATAGACCGCAAGATTGCTAAATAAGTCAAAACACCCTTATTTGACGGGATTTATGTCTAAAAAACATTCAAGTTCAAGCAGAACGGCCTCAGAAAAAACACTGTGAATTTCGCTGTTTTAGGTTGTTTTTCTCCCATTAAATAGCTATTACTACCCCTTAACACATTTTAAATCCCTAATACCCCCCAGTAAACTTACCGCCATGTGGAAATCACTCATTACCGTCTCTATCATATTTGGACTCCTCGCTGGATACCTCCGCTATCAGACATCAACGGACCTGAAGTTTGAAAGAGTAGCACGCGCAGATTCAATAACTAATCTAGATCTTGCACAGAAATATCAAAAAGAAGTCCAAGACAAAGATAAGGAGCATGTTACAACAACTGCTTCAACGAGTGATGAAGCAGACACTCAGGAAGCTGAAGAAGCTAGCAAACGAAAAGAGAAAGGTGAGAAAGAAAGTAATAAGGCTGGATTAGAAACAGCCAAGGCTGATGTAGAAGCTAAACTTGCAAAACTTGAGCGTGAGCTTGCAGAGATCGGTCAGATCGAAGATCTCGTGGAAAAGAGTCAAAACCTTCAGGCGGAGATGGCATCCGTTCAGCAAGAAATTGCTATTACCAAAGAAAACTACAAAAACATGGTAGCCAAGCGTGAAGACACAGACAACCAAATCACAGCACTGAGGGACAAGGTTTCCCGTCAACGTGCAGGTCAAATGATCGAGGTTAATGCTAAAATCGCTCAGACATTTGATAACTGGGGATTCGTTGTCATTGATCAAGGCGGGAATCAGGGAATCAATGCAAGGGCAAAGCTAGATGTCAAACGTGGTGATAAATTGATTGGAAAACTCAACATCACAAATCTCGAGCCTAATGTCTGCGTCTGTGACGTTTTATCTTTGAGTGAAGGAGAAAAATTAGCCGTCGGCGACAGTGTTGTCCTTAGCGCTGAAAGCAAATGGGATCCATCGAAGAAGCCGGTCGTAGAAACGATCCCAGCTCCAGCAGCTCCAGCAGCTGCCCCTGAAAAGCCTGCTGCTCCTGCTGAAAAAGCAGACGACGATCCATTTGGACTAGGAGGCGATGATGCCCCTGCTCCTGAAAAACCTGCTGAAACAGAAGATCCTTTCGGCCTATAATTTTTTCAGAAATCATTCATTTTAATCATTTTTAATACCCCTTAAAGTTACTCATCAAAAATCATGAAGATTAAATTTTTACTAATTCCTTCAGCCCTATTCTTACTTATTTCATGTATCCTTAGTTGGCAGAGCCGTACTGAGCTGATTGAAAATAGAAACGAACGTGTTAAAAACAACAACTCAATCGTTCAAATCTTAGGTACAATCAACAAAGACGACCAACCTGCATTGCTTGCTACTTATGGGAAGCTATTTGAGCAAGAGCAAAGGAGAGACCAATCCAAAGCCAATACTGAACAACTCAATATCAACATCAAAGCACTCGATGGTGAAATTAGTGGACTCAAAGCAGCCAAAGCGCCTCTAGATAAAAAATTAGCCACTGCTGAGAATGTTGTTACGGAACTCAGAAAGAAATTGGGCCCTGGGGTCACCCTTCAAAACATTGCACCAACAATTAAAAAATTGGAAAATGATCTTGAAAATGCAAAGCAGGATCTAGCAACGAGACAAGCAGAGCTAGAAGTGGTAAGCAAAAAGGTTGCTGCTAACGAAACGAGAATTCAAAAGGCTGAGAAAGTTCAAGCCGATCGCTTGGTTAAAATTGAACGCAATTCTACAGAAGGTGTCATTACAGCAGTCAATAAGGATTGGGGATTTGTCTTGGTCAATATCGGAAAGGACCAAGGCGTCGAAGGTGATTCCGAACTCATCGTAAAGAGAGATGGAATTCGTATCGGCAATTTGAGTGTTGTTTCAATCCAGCCAGGATTGACAGTAGCCGACATCAGCCAAAAAGGACTCAGTCGAGCTGTTGAGCCAGGAGACAAAGTGGTATTTCAAAAGCTTGGCGAATAAACAATTCAATTATCATTACTGAAATACCAACTATACAAATAGTGCTTAATTTTTTCACACGTATTATTCCAATAATGGCCTTAACTGGCGTTCTACTAACATTGTTTAGCGGATGCGAAGCCACACAGGTAGGAAATTACAAAGGCACAGGTGTAAATAGTGGACTCAGCAACTTGCCACAAGCACGTCACGAAGCATGGGAAAGTAATGCTAGATACGGAAACCTGCCACAGTCCCAGTAATTAAATAAGCATACTAATTTTATAAATAAAAAAAGCGCACTATGTAGTGCGCTTTTTTTATTTAATAATTCAATGGAATTTTCAATAGATCACTAAACTGTCATAATTTCCTTTTCCTTATTATCTACGTGCTCGTCGATTTCTTTGACAAATTTATCAGTTAAGTTCTGGATCTCCTTTTCCATGTCCCTCTGATCATCTTCGGTAATTTCGCTACCTGCCTTGAGACTCTTAATTCCGTCCATCCCACTCTTACGTGCGGAACGGACCCGTACCCTTCCCTCTTCGGCCATCTGTTTAACCATCTTAACTAAATCTTTTCTGCGCTCTTCAGATAGTTCTGGAATAGGCAACCGTATCGCTTTGCCATCAACAGAAGGATTGATACCAAGCTTCGACTCTTTGAGCCCCCTCTCTATGTCCTGTACTGTGGAAGGATCAAATGGCGAAACAAGAAGCATCCTCGGGTCAGGAGAAGAAATAACTGCTAGCTGCTTTAGTTTCATGTTCGACCCGTAAGATTGAACATGAATATCAATATTTTCTACAAGGGCCGGAGAAGCTTTACCCGTACGAATACTAGAAAACTCATGCAAAGTATATTCAACGGCCTTCTTCATGGCACCATCTGTCTCGGGAATTAATGTATCTACAGTCATTTATTTTGGAATATAGGTTACTTATTATTTTAAATCTTAGTTATCATCTTCGGAATAAACAAGCGTTCCGACAGGATCTCCTACGAGTGCTTTGCGAATATTATCTTCTCCGTTTATATCGAAGACAATAATCGGCTTAGAATTATCCATGCATAAACTAAAAGCCGTTGAATCAAGAATTTTCAAACGCTTTTCAAGGCACTCCTGAAAAGAAACACTTTCATATCTTTTTGCGTCCTCATTCTCGTTCGGGTCGGAATCATAAACTCCATCAACCTTAGTGGCCTTTAGGATAGCATCGGCCCCGATCTCACTTGCCCTGAGAGCTGCCGTCGTATCCGTTGAAAAGAAAGGGTTCCCGGTACCTGCACCAAAAATAACAACTCTCCCAAGCTCTAGATGACGGGTAGCCTTCCGGCGTATAAAAGGCTCTGCCACATTCTTCATTTCGATTGCTGTTTGAACTCTTGTAGGAACCTCCATGTCTTCGAGCATGCTTTGCAATGCCAAAGAATTCATAACGGTTGCCAGCATCCCTACATAATCAGCTGTGGCTCTTTCCATGCCGCGATTACTTGCACTAATTCCTCTCCAAAAATTACCACCCCCAACAACGACACCTATTTCTATTCCAGCCTGATGGGCAAGCTTGATCTGACCAGCAACCGTTTCGACTATTTCCGGAGAAATATTATCTTCACTCCCAGGTTCACGCAAAGCTTCACCGCTTAATTTTAAGATTACCCGCTTAAAGTTTTTTCTTTGTGTATTTCCTATCATTCTTTACGAATAGTATCTGTTCCAAGAAAACAACAGACTGACGTCAATGGAAAGTGTTTTTATCAATCTTCAACCCCTAAAACATCCCCGACCCTTAGTTCTTTCCCAGCTACGTATGCCGGGACCAACATTCTACGCCTCCCTGAGGGCTGTATTTCAGAAATTCTTAATGCACCCTTACCACACGCTACCAAGATACCATTAGAGTCCATATCAATAATCTCTCCAGGACCTGATCCCTCATATTCTACAATTTCAACTGGAGGAAATATCTTAATATTTGAATGGTCTGGAAAAAAAGTGAATGTCCCTGGCCAAGGATCATAGGCTCTGACGAGCCGATCAATATGATAGGCAGACTTGGACCAATTTATCTTGCCATTAGACCGTTTGATCTTACTTACGTGAGTTGCTATTTCGTGATCCTGTTCTTCTCTAGGAGCAGAACCAGATGACAAAAGATCTAGAGCATGAATTAATGCATCTGGCCCCAACTTTCCTAACCGTTCATGTAGGGACCCTCCAGTCTCACCAGCCCTAATATCCAAAGAGATTGAAAACAGAATATCACCATCATCAAGACCTTCATCAACGTACATAACAGTTACTCCCGTACGAGTATCTCCTGCCAGTATCGAAGCTTGGATTGGTGCAGCCCCGCGGTGATAAGGCAATAAAGATGCGTGTAAATTTATGCATGCTATTTTAGGAATATCTAAAACGGATTTAGGCAATATTTGGCCATAAGCAATGACCAAAATGATATCCGGCGAATAATTTACAAGGCCCTCAACAGCTTCAATTTCCCGAATCTTTTCCGGTTGATGTACTGGAATGGAATTCGATTCAGCAAAAATTTTTATTTCTGATGCTTTTAAATTACCTTTCCTTCCAAAGGGCCTGTCTGGCTGAGTATATACGGCCAAGATTTCATGCTCTTTTGAGTCTTGTATTGCACTCAATGAGGGTAAGCCAATATCGCCAGTGCCAAGGAAAACAATTTTCACTTATAGTTAACTACTAATAAATCTCGTCAGAAGTTTCCTGCCATACTCTTAAAGATGTCACAGTATAAATTATGTCCTGCAAAACTTTGATAGGACTCTGCTGAGCATTAATGTTAGTTAAGATTTCTGCCGAATAGTAATCTAGCAATTTCTTGGTTTCCTGTTCGTATTGCTGAATACGATTTTGGATAACATCATCGGTTGCATCATCGAGACGGTTTTCCTTAATAGAACGCTTTCTGATTCTCCTCATTAACTCGCTCCTGTCCGGACATGATAAATGAAAAATCTGGACAACTTCACAGTGCTCATCAATTAGTCTTGCCTGCTCTACATTCCTAGGTATTCCATCAAGAACCAAAAAATCAATATCAGGCTTAAATGCATTTGATGTTACTTTCGCTTCAACTGCAGCCCTCCAGAGCTTAACGGTAACATCATCAGGAACTAATTCTCCACGACTTGAATATTGAACGAATTCCTGACCAATCTCTGTGCGGGTATCTAAAGATCTAAAAACATCTCCACAGGCACAATGATAAAATCTTGGAGTTTGGCCCAATATACGGCCCTGAGTTCCTTTACCGCTCCCAGGAGCCCCAAAGATTAAAAATGTTTGATATCTGGATTGCCCTTCTTTTTTTTCTTCAGACATAGCTTTTACTTATAATAGTTCCTAGCTCTTAATTTATCATCATAGACTTACACAGAGACAATTCCAAATTCATAAATTATTTCCAGTAAATATCGAATATTAGCTTTTATCACCACCCCAAAAAGCAAAAGCACAAACAATCATTACAAATCCATAGACAATGCCACTCACAGAAAGGCTCGTCCACCGGACTTTTGTTTTTGTGGCCCAAGCAATATGATCACGCATGAGATACGGCATTCCTATCCAGAATAGAGATAAGAATATCCATATGTAACAAAGTATCGGTAATAAAATTCTAGTTTTGGGTTCTTGAAGAAAGGCAACATCAAGAAGCGGACAAGCTAAGAGAAGCAAAAAAACACCTACTGCTCTTACTGCCAGAAACTCATCGACCCAAAAAATAAAGCAAATAAATCCAATGGGTAACCCGAAACGGATCGGCCTTTCCCATTTCTGAAATTCACCAAGATCAACTTCACCTATCAACCAGAAAGACCAAACACAATCAATTGCCAAAATTGCAATGCCCAAACTTTTATTGCGAGGCAATTGCTTAAGACAATCCATGACTGATTCACGCTTCAATAAAGCAATGACATGAAGAGTTACTAGAATCACTCCTATTACGATCCCTATAAATTGTAAGGTAAAAAATTGAGTGTATATATGGCGAGTCATTTGGTCAGTTTAAAATAGGGGTCCCGTAAAGTACGTGCCCCGTAGTACGTTCGATTTCAACATCAAATAATTTTCCCGTAAGACGTCCACTGTCACCTTTAAAAATAACAATTTT
>CACJBM010000066.1 GCA_902591645.1 uncultured Verrucomicrobiota bacterium
GCAAAAACTAAGAGTTAGCCAGAAAATTACAATATTCCCAATTAATAAATAGCGAAATTTAATCACCTCATTGAAATGAACTATAAAATAGTAAAAACCTTATTGGCCTTAACTTGCCTAAATTTGTGCGGGCAAGCTTTTGTTTACTCTCAGGAAGAAGGGGAAAAGAAAAAACCATTCGGTTTAGTTTCAAGTATGCCTCAGGATACTGAAATTGTTTTTGGTCTTACCCGTTTTGAGGACTTTGCAAACGAAATAGGAAAGAGCACTACTTGGAAAAAGATTATTGAGTTGTTGGACCTAGAGGCAGGTGTTGATATATCTGATGCAGCTGAGCCATGGGGTTCGGCTATGGACTTCATTGGGCAAGACGCTTTCTTTGGTTTTGGAAAAGGAACCGCGGCCCATCTTGAAAGACTTACTGAGATTACTGAAGCCTTCAATAAGATTAGTTATGAGCTTGCTGGCAGTGAACTTTTATCTGAATTAGGTTTTGGAGGAGATGCTGGTTCTGATCCTGAGAAGTTAATTAAGGATTTGTTGGTTCAGTTATTAAGTGCTGAGGACGGAAAATTTGAGAAGACACTTACTGAGCTTCAGTTGCCTGCATTCATTGCTGGATCCAAGGTAGGAGATGGGATGGCGGCTCAGCTGGTTAATCAACTCTCTGCTTTGGAAGATCAATTGCCACCTTTTGTGCTTACCTCAGAATTTGATGTTACTGAGGGGGTGAAGTTCAGCTCATGGAGCATCAAAGCGAAAGACGTATTTGATGATAGCGCTCGTGAGCAATTGCGTCAGGCAATGGGAGAAAAAGATCTGGCAGAAAAGTTGGAAAAAATAATCGATTCGAAGAAGGTTGAAATTTCATTTGGTGCATTAGGGGATTATTTAATAGTTGGATTCGGTCCTGATCATAGTCACATCAAGTTTGTGGACAAAGAGGAAGATTCTTTGATGGCTCTTTCTGATTTCCAGTTTGCAAATAGTTATGCCGATAAAAAAATTCTGGCCTATAATTATCTTTCAAAGTCCGCACTTGATGCTTTTAGTCCACCTAAGCAATTTTCATCTCTGGCAAATGATGTAACCGAGCTATTAAAATTGATCAATGAGGAAGGTATTGATCTAAAGAAAATGATCCCTCTGGTCAGCAAATTGGGCGGTCAATTGGATAAAGCGACTCAGGTAACGTGGGATTCAACGGCCGGCGTTCTGTACAGAGAGAATGGATTAAAGTGGGCTTCCGTTGGTGGCTCTAGTATTCCGGGTGTGGATGCAGAGACTCCTTTAAGGCTTGCACCAGCAGTTTCGGAGGATGCTTTTCTTTTAATTAATTCCGCGGAGGATCCTGAATCAAGAAAAAATAGTATCGCTACCTTTGAGACTATGGCTGAAATTATCCATGGAATTGGTACAACGGCAGTTCAAGTTCAAGGTGATCAACAAGTTGCTGAGATTTTTCAAATGTTCGATCAGATGCTTAGGCCCAAGTTATTAAAAGTATGGAATATTTTTACAACCAAAGTTGCCAATGGATTAGGATCTGAAGGGGGCATTGTAATTGATCTTAAGGGAAGCATGCCAAAGGTTCCTGGAGTCCCAGCTGAATTTATAAAGGACGGAAAAGTTCCAAGGATATCAATTTTCAATTCAGTGAAGAACAGAAAGCATCTTGCTGAAGCGTGGGAACAATTAGTGCCTGCTATTAATGAAATTGCTGCTGCGATTCCTGGTCAGGAACCTGGTCAGGAATTTCAAATACCAGACACTTTATCAATGGATGGTAAAAATCTCACTACTCATTTCATTGGGTTACCTTTTGTGAGCAATGATTTTCTCCCGTCACTTTCAATTAGTGACGAACTTTTCTTTTTAACGACTTCAAAGAAAGCTAGCGATGATCTCGCTGCCGCTATTCTTGAAAATAAGGATAAAGAAATTAATGGCCTTGTTTTAAAGGTTAATGTTCAGGAATTAATTCAATTCGCTAAGGCTTGGACAAGCTTAATCGAGAAAAATGAAGATCTTGTCAATGATGATGAAGCTATCGAAGTTTTGAATAACGTTAAGAGGGTGTTGCAATTTGGTGAAGGTATTAAGGGTTTTAATTACAGAAGATACAAAGAAGATCGTTGGAGAGAAGATTGGCATTTTAATATTGGAGACATTGAATAATTCTCTACTTACTGAAATTGCAGGTATAAATTTAGTCCTATTATCGTAGCGGTAGGTGGCAAGTATCAAGTTAGTGATATTTGATCTGGACGGGACTCTGTTGGATACAATAGAGGACTTGGGAGATTCGGTTAACGAGGTCCTTGATAAAAGAGGTTATCCGACACATTCATATAAAGATTATTGTCATTTTATTGGGGATGGAATGGAGAAATTGATTCAAAGATCCATACCTGATAAGCACCTCAGAGATGAGTTTGTAGTTAACCAGGTATTGGAAGATTACAGAAAAGCCTATACTAAAAACTGGAATAAGAAGAGTAGGCCCTATGACGGAATCATGAAGTGTTTAGCTGATCTTAAATCTCTCAATATTTCATCTGCAGTCTTGTCAAATAAGCCTCATCATTTTACCGAATTGTGTGTGGAGAGTCTGATCGGGAATGATCACTTCGCCGCTATTTTGGGGCAGCGTGATGAGGTTGAAAAAAAACCATCGCCTGATGGAGCTATTGAAATATGCAACAAGATGAAAGTTGATCCGAGTGAGGTTGTTTTCGTTGGTGATACTAATGTAGACATTCTTACTGGAGTTGCAGCGGGGATGACAACGATTGGTGTGCTTTGGGGTTTTCGTGAAGAGGAGGAGCTTAGAGAGGCTGGAGCTAATTATATTGTTAGCAATCCCGATGAGATCCTAGAGGTCATTAGAAATACTTCTTAATCGAACAAATCTGATTTAGATTTAAGAGTAATGAGTTACATAATTTTTGGAATTATTTTTACTGTATTCTTCATTTTATTTATTGTAATTGATGATTTTACAGATCGGCTTATCGATTGGCTCTTGGGTCTTGTTGGCATTAATTCAGGACAAGTGGAGATGCTATCTATCGAAGTAAAAGAACGAAGGGAAGTTGGGCGTGAAACTTGCGGCAGTTGTAGGTATTGATGGCGAGGGGCGCAAATTTCATCCAATTCCTTACTTGAGGGAGGGGGAAGTGGCTTCTGTGACAGAAAAGCACGCACGTAGGAAATTTTCTAGAACATCAATAAGACCGAACCAAATGATTGATGTTTTTCTTGATGGAAATGAGATCATTGCCAAAAAGTATAAAAGCATGTCGATTCTAGACGCTCGTGGGAATTCCAAATTTATTCCTGAGGGTAATTAATTAGAAAAGCTAGACCTAAAGAGACAAAACACTAATTTCATCTAATGATTCTTCAGATGCGCACAGCGTCATGATGTATGGATCTGGGCATGCTATTTCGACAGATCGTAAACTAGAAGAGTTCTTTACTTGGTAGCATTCAAAGGTGCCATATTTTTTATTTTTCGTTGAAAGATTGGATTCAATCTTCTTAGGATCAAGAGTGAGTCCGAGGCCAGTATTTTTAAGGACAGCTTCTTTTGCTGTCCAGAGACGAAAAAACATTTTTCTTTTATCAAGTACAGTTTCTGAATTTAGTGTTAATTTTTCACTTTGAGTAAAAACCTTTTCCGCGACTTGATCAATATCAGTAGCTCTAGTGGAGTTTTCTACATCGATACCAATTTCATATTCTTTGCAGAATGCGATTCCTGCGAAGCCTTCAGTGTGTGAGATGTTGAATTTTATTTCTGGATTTTCCTTCAGGTAAGGTTTTCCATTTGTCTTAAGGCCAATATTTAGTTCTTTTGTGTTATTATTTAACCATCTTGACAGAGTATTTCTTAGTATGCTTCTGCATTTGGTAAAGCGCAGTTTGTCCGCCGGATAATGAAATTCTCTGGCCCTATCTAGTTCATTTTTTGGAAGAGATTCCATATAATCTGTCCAACTTTCCTTAATAGGATTAATTTTAAAGGTCAGGACTACTATCTCACCTTCTATAATGCCATTTGGTATTTGTTGATGCATTACTATGGATTGAGGGCACGATAATGTTAAATATTATCGGATTTTTGTATGCTTTTGAGTGCTGGAAAATTATTTCTCCATGAAGATACTTTTTCGATTTCTATAGTGGAACTAAATATACCCTGCTTTTCACCTGCATCTAGGATAATGCTGCCCATAGGATCAATGAGCATGCTTCTGCCATTATAATTACTGTTAGGATCGGTGCCGATACGGTTAACGCCGACAATGTAACTTTGATTTTCTATGGCTCTTGCTTTTAGTAAGGTCATCCAATGATCGATTCTGTCGATTGGCCAGTTTGCAATGTTAACCATTAGATTAGCTCCTTTGGTTGCCAGTCCTCGATATATTTCAGGAAATCTAAGGTCATAGCATATGGACATACCGACAATCCATGAATTCCATTCAAAGGTCGTTAGTTCCTTACCGGATGAATAAGTTTGATTTTCATTTGCTAATGGGAAGAGATTGTTTTTTTTGTAGCTTACCAGTTTCCCGTTCGGAAATGAGGCGACTGACTCATTGTGAAATAGATTGTTATTTTGAGTTGCTATACCGCCTATAATGCAACATTTGAATTCACTGGATTTACGTAGTAGAAATGATGAATTAAGAGCGTTTCCCCCCATTATATCCTCACTAAAAAAAGTATTCATGGTGAACCCAGTAGCGTACATTTCGGGTAAGACTATAATGTCTCCAGCAATGGGCTTTAATTCTCCAAACATTTTCTCTAGAGAATCTCTATTTTGATCAGGACGCTCCCAAATAATATCGGTCTGAATCAAATGAATGTGCATAATAATAATTCTTAATGAGCTTAATTTTATTGCAAAGCGTGAAATGCAGATAGAATCTGTATATAAAAAATGAATTCAGGTAATTCCCCGAAGGAGAAACGCAAAAGATTAGGGCCATTTTGGTTGGGTTTTTTTGTGGGGCCCATTCTTATCTGTGTGGTGTTCTTTAGGCAAACATTTGAACTTATCCGTGATGCTTTTGCTAATATATTACCAATATTTTTCACTCCCGGACTTTTGGAAATCACACTTGCTCTGTTCGGCTTTTCTTTGGTGATTTTAATTAATTATTTTTTGAGTTCAGGGCAAAAAGATGAATGGGTGTATATTGAGGAAAAGCAGTCCGAGCAAGATGACGATTTCAAAGAAGAGTCATAGTTGACTTTTCTACGAAGAGGAAAGTTCTTGGAGGAGATCGTAACTAAATATCCCTGTATTATGTCCATCGCTGAAGGTGAATTGGATTGCATAACCTCCAATCATTTCCCAGCCTGTGACTTTAACTCCAGGAAAGGTTTCCTGATCGCAACCTCCTATCCTATTTCCTGTGAGATCAGTTTCTCCTTTATTCTCGGCGCTTGGGGATTCTTTGCGCAACTTTTCCATTGAGCAGTAGGTTTCAGTTCCGTTATCCCAGCGGATAGCGATTTCCTCACCAATTGCCTCAATGCCCTCTGGATTAATCACTGGGGATTGTCTTTAACATTTTCATCGAAGAGTTGGACGTATTCGCCATAACCTTCATCGGCGAGTTTGTCCTTAGGAATGAAACGCAATGAGGCTGAATTGATGCAATATCTAAGTCCTCCCTTTGATTTTGGCCCGTCTGGAAAAACGTGACCTAGGTGTGAGTCACCTGTCTTTGCTCTGACTTCGGTCCTGGCGTAACCGATTTTAAAATCTGTTTTGCTCACTATTTCATTTGAATTTATTGGCTTGGTGAAAGCTGGCCATCCGCAGCCCGAGTCGTATTTATCTTTAGATGAAAAAAGAGCTTCTCCTGAAATAATGCATACATAAATGCCTTCCTCAAAGTGCTTATCAAATTTGTTAGTCCAAGGTCGCTCAGTGGCTTCATGTTTGGTTACTTGATACTGGAGTGGAGTTAGAGTTTTTCTTAACTGTTCATCGGTGAGGGGCTCATATGCTTTCCTTTTTTGCATTTTTTTTGGCTCCGGATTTTTAATGGGTTCTTTTTGCGCGACTTCTGTTTCAGTTTTTATGGTAACAGGATTAATTTCTTTTTTATTTACATCCTGTTTATTCGTTTCGGGGGGATTCGTTTTTTCAGGTGTGTCGGTTATAGAATTCTCACTATGATCACAAGAACATGTAAAAATAGCTAAGACTAATATTGCTAGTATACTAATGAGCGGTTTCATGTAGTTAAATCAGTTATAAAATAATTACTTAAAGTTTAGCGATATTTTTGTGAGGGCGCAACTGGGTATAAGAGTACTTTATTAATTTTGTTGAAAATTATGGGATTATACTAAATAAATCATATTTACTAATAAATGGACAAAGAGATCCAAGATCGCCTCGACTGGGCAATACAAACATGTAGTGAACGGGGTTTGCGTCGGACGAAGGCTATGCGTGAACTTTTAAAGGTGCTGATAACATTTCAGAAGCCTCAGACTTTGGCAGATCTTTGTAAATCTGATGGGCTTTGTAATCTTTGTGACCGTGCTACAGTTTTTAGATTATTAGGAAGGCTATTAGATAAGGGAGTTGTTAAAAAATTGGGTTTTCAGGAGCGAGCGGCTTATTACATTTTTTCTTATCCTGGTGAGCATAATGACTATCTTGTATGTACTGATTGCGGAAAAATAGAGACTCTGAGTATCAAATGCCCAGTCGAAGCTCTTGAAAAAGAGGTTATGGCAAGTAGTGGTTTTTCCGGCCTATACCATGAACTAGAATTTTTTGGTCAGTGCCCAGCATGTGTGTAATGCATTTTATGCGATAGATCTTCATTAAAATAATAAATTTCTTGATCGAAGTATCTTTGTCGAGGTTGACATTATTGATAAGAGGATTAAATACTCGGTATTAGTTTAATAAAGCCAGGGTGGCGAAACTGGTAGACGCGCCAGATTTAGGATCTGGTTCCCTTTGGGAGTGCAAGTTCGATTCTTGTCCCTGGTACTTTCTTAACTAACAGATATAATTATCAAATTAACGGATTAGGTGGATAAGGGAAAAAACTAATTTTTCTTTCTTTAACGTTTCCAAGTTTTATTGTCGAAGTACGTTTTGTGTGTATAAGATCGACACATGAATAGCAAGAGCCTAACAAATCGATCTTGGCTCGATACTGCTATTGTACTAGTGGCTTCAATGTTACAGTGAGCCGTGATTAATAATATCCTTTAGTAAGACTATATCGGGAACTTGCATTCAAATATAGGTGATTGCCTTTTCGGGCTATTAATCAGATAATGAATTCATGAGGGGCATGAGACTTTTTCTGATATTATCATTTCTTTTGCGTTTGTATGGTTTTTCTGCTCCGGAAAATTCATACACATACCATGCAGAAGGGAAGGGGGGAGCAGTAGCTGCTGAGGATCCGGCAGCAGTAGCGGCTGGGATGGAGGTTCTAAAAAATGGTGGGAATGCAGCTGATGCGGCCGTTTCAGTGATGCTTACTGCTAGTGTAGTTGATTATGGTATGTTTGCCATAGGAGCTGAAGTCCCTTTCATCATTTTTGATAAGAAGTCCGGCAAAGTGAAAACATTATCGGGTTTAGGCTCAGCTCCATTAGATAAAGAGTCGATGTTCTTTTATTATGATAAGGGCATACCCGGAGGAGGTGGGATTAAGGCTGCTCCTGTACCCGGTGCAGTTCATTTATTTTTTACCGCACTGATTAAATACGGAACGATGACTTTTGCCGAGGTTTCGAGGCCCGTTCTCCGAATCCTTGATGCTGGTGGTCAGGACTGGTATGATGAATTAGCAACGACCCTAAGAAAATTAATTGATAGAGAATCTTCCACTGAAGGTAGTCGAGAGGAAAAATTAAAGGCGGCGCGTGACCGTTTTTACAAAGGCGATATAGGTAAGCAATTAGTAGACTATTATAAAAAGCAGGGTGGTTTTCTTCGTTTGCGTGATTTGAGTGAGCATAGGACCCTTATCGAGGATCCCGTCAGTATAGATTATAAGGGATACACTGTGCTAAAGTGTGGTCCTTGGACCCAAGGGCCGTACCTTTGCCAGACACTGCAAATCCTAGAAGGTTTTAAAATTCAGAAAATGGGACACCTGTCAGCTGATTATATTCATGTGCTCACAGAATCTATGAAGCTAGGTTTAGCTGATCGTGATTATTATTATGGGGACCCAAGGTTTGTTGATGTGCCCTTATCAGGATTATTATCAAAAGACTATGCGAAAATACGTCGTCCTTTAGTTGATATGAAGATTGCATCAATGGAGGTGCGCCCTGGTGATCCTATTGAGATGAAATCATTAGTAGATGAGCCCGCTAAGTATCGGCCAGGACCGGGGGGAACAACTACCTGTGTAGTTGCTGACCGTTGGGGTAATTTTGTTGCAGCTACACCAAGCGGTAATGGTCCATACAATATTTGTGAGCCTTTAGGTATAGCTCATGGTAATCGGTTGCGAAGCTTGAACACGGCACCCGGTCATCCGAACCGGATCGAGCCTGGTAAGAGACCTAGGATCACTCTTACTCCTACCTTAGTTTTGAAAGATGGATTTCCCATTATGGGAATCAGTGTAGCGGGTGGTGATTTACAGGATCAAACCACACTGAATTGTTTGCTTAATGTTATTGAGTTTGGAATGAATCCAAAGGAAGCAGTTACTGCGAATCGTTTTTCTACTAGGCATCACGAAAATTCATTTAACCCTGAACGTTTTCGTAGAATTGATGGGCTTGGAAGGCTTACTATAAATAAGGGTGTAGATAAGAATATTATAGAAGAGTTAGTTAATCGTGGGCATAAAATTTCAATTTCAGGAGGTCCTATAGCCGCTCCAGTGATGATTTATTTTAATCGTGAAAAGAAAGAGTTTTTAGCTGCAGGGGATCCTAAAGCTAACCGTCACGCGGCTGTTCTTGAGTTAAATTCTGACTGATCTTTTATAGAATATACAATTCTTTTAAGATTATAAAATTGGGATCGACTCAACTATCATTAAAATTAATAATAGTTAGTAATGAGGTTAATAACCGCTTTCTTTTTTTTGATTTTTTTAGGAATTGGGTCTGCACAGATTCCCAGTCCTGATGATGCGCCGTTGCCCCTTTCTCCTGAGGAAAGTAAGAAGCATTTTAAATTAACAGACGGGTTCCGTATTGATCTCATTGCTTCAGAGCCTCTTATTCGAGATCCGAGCTGCATTGCTTGGGATTCTAAGGGCCGATTATTTGTTACTGAAATACACGGTTATAATTTAGAGGGTCATCTAGATGTGACTGAACTGAACAAAACTGGCAAATTAGACAAATCGATTCGTCGTGTTCGTGTAGGTCCAGAATTAAAAGCGGAAGCACAAAAGGGGCAGACCGGCAGTCTTAAATTATTACGTGATTTAGATGGTGACGGAAAAATGGATGAATCGATCATCTGGGCTGATGATATACCGGCAGCTTATGGAGTGATTACTTTGGATCAGGGTGTAATCATCACTGCAGCTCCTCATATTATATTTTTTGCAGACACGGATGGTGATAATAGACCCGACGTACGTAGGACCCTTTTCACTGGATTCACTGTCGGGGAAATGGAAAGGGCCATTAACAACCCAGTCATGGGGCCTGATGGATGGATATACGCGGGTCAGGGATGGGGAGGTGGAGACATTACTGGCCCTAACTTAAAGGGGCCGGTCAAGATGGGGAGAACTGACTTTAGGTTCAAATCTGACGGATCTGCCATTGAGCCGGCCAGTGGATCTAATCATACCTTTGGAATGGCATTCGATGACGTTGGTAACCGGTTTCTTATAACGACTAGCAGGCCAGCTTTATATGCCGTGCCTTTGCCTTATCATTATTTGAAAAGGAACCCTCATGTAGGAACTCCAAATCTTACAGCTACTGCAAGTGATTATCATAATACATTTCCTACGAGTGAACCTCATCCATGGCGCCAGAAGCGTGGAGCTGACCCTAGATGGGTTAAGTTCTACGGTGCAGGGGAAGCTAAGCCGAATGGAAATTTCACATCGGCTTGTGGGCAACAAATATATAGAGCGAAGCTCTTTCCTGAATCTTACCATGGTAATTATTTCTGCTGTGACCCTCAACAGAGCATGGTTCATCGTGCTCAGATACAACGTGAAGGGTCAGGTATTGTTGTGCAACGTCATCCGGACCATAGCGATTCTGAATTCCTTACTTCAACGGATGGATGGTTCCGTCCAAACAATTTAAGAGTTGGTCCCGATGGAGCGCTGTACGTTATCGATATGTACCGTGAGATCATTGAGGATTATTCAGCGATTCCGAGGTACATGCAGCAACAGTATGGTCTTCTTAATGGAAATGATCGTGGGCGTATATGGAGAGTCGCTCCAAAAGAGAGTGACCCTTTCCCAATCAAGACTAACAGATATGATCCTGACAGTTCAGTGTCTGCTAGGATTCAATCTCTTTATGAGTCTGGGGTGGAATTAGTAGAAGCAATGAAGGATTCCCATTATGGAATTCGTGTTCATGCTTTGAGGGTCGCGGACCAGAGATTTAAAACGAGCCCTGAACTTTTGAATGCAGCTTTGGATTTGATTAAGAATGAATCAGATCCTAATGTCTTGTTGCAGCTTGCGTTGAGTCTTGGGGAAAGTGATGATCCTCGATCAATCGCGGGATTAGTTTACCTTGCATCTCGTCATTCTAATGTTCGTTGGATGAATAATGCGGTTCTAAGTTCGATAGGTAACAAGGCAGGAGAATTTTTTGAGTTGGCTATAAAAAAACAATCTAAAATTGGTACATCAATACTAGAACAGGCAGCCCAAACGGCAGCACGTAGTGGTGCTGCTAAGTCGCTGCTAGCGGCTATAGATCATCCTGATCCGGCTCTTCGGCTTCGCATTTTAAGTCTTGCAGCTAAGAATGGAATTGATGTTTCAGATTCATTGCGGTCAATTGCTGATGAATCTATTTCTGATTCCGATTCTTCTGAAGAGCAACGGCTGGCTGCATTGCAATTGATTAGTTACGCGTCCCCGGATGTGGTTAAATCTGGCGTTCAAAAGTTTTTATCTCCAACACAGAACCCTGAATTTCAGGCACAGGCCATTAGAGTCTCTCTTGCTCAAGCAAATAAAGTGGTTGCAGAGCAATTAATTGAACACTTGCCAAGATCGACTCCTCGCATTGCGATGCTCATTACTGAGGCCCTCTTGGCGCACTCAGAAACGATTAAGCAGCTCCTTTCTTCGAATACCAAGGTGCAATTCTCAGCGCTCCAGATGTACCGTTTACGTAATCATGAAGAATCAGAAGTTCGCAAATTAACTCAGTCCCTTTCATTAAGGTCGGATAATGAATTAGAAGAAAAGGATTCTCATAAAAATTATTATGCGGCTTTGAATAAGGATCCTGATCTTGAGCGTGGATCGGCTTTATTTATGGTTCATTGTGCCAATTGCCATCAGTTTGGTGGGCAGGGAATTGCAGTGGGTCCACCTCTTGACGGGGAATCTGGGAGGCCAGCTGAATCTCTTTTAGCAGATGTTCTTAATCCTTCATCCCAGATCACTGCCGGATATTCAACATACCGGCTTATCATTTGGCGGAAATTGCCCATTATCTGCCAACTCGATCATCATTCCATTTGAATCGATGGACTTCATTGCCAATCTGAGATAACGGAATTGATCTTTCCCCT
>CACJBM010000067.1 GCA_902591645.1 uncultured Verrucomicrobiota bacterium
CGGAATTTTTTGGACAAGAGAAAGTCAAAGAGCGGATTTCCCTAATGATAGAAGCCGCTCAGCAAAGGGAAGATGTTTTGGCTCATATCCTGTTATCTGGGCCACCTGGTCTAGGCAAAACTACGTTGGCACATATTATCGCCTCCGCTACCGGATCCCAACTTCATTCAACGAGTGGACCCCAAATTGAAAAGGCTGGGGACCTGGCTGGAATACTCACTAACCTTAAGAGGGGTGACGTTCTATTCATTGATGAGATCCATAGGCTTCACCCGGCCATCGAAGAGTATCTGTACCCAGCAATGGAAGACTATCGTTTGGATATCATTATTGATCAGGGCCCCAATGCGAGGACCATCGAACTTTCATTACCAAGATTCACTTTAGTCGGAGCAACCACTCGTGCCGGAATGCTGACTGCCCCTCTCAGATCTAGATTCACGATGACGAATCGACTCGATTACTATACAGCAGAAGAACTAACTAAAATAGTGAGCAGGTCAGCTGCCCTGCTCAAAGTTGAAATCGAATCAGGCGGAGCATTAGAAATTGCATCCCGTTCAAGAGGGACTCCGAGAGTTGCCAACTCATTATTGAGGTGGGTCCGAGACTTCGCTCAGGTCAAGGCAAACGGAATCATCACTCAGAAAGTCGCAGACGGGGCCCTCAAAATGATCGACATTGATGATGATGGCCTCGATGAAATGGACAAGAGAATACTCGAATCCCTGATTTACAAGTTTGATGGCGGACCCGTGGGTCTAAATTCATTGGCAGTCGCAGTCGGTGAGGACTCCTCTACGATCGAAGAAGTTTACGAGCCTTACCTCGTCATGCAGGGAATGCTGACCAGAACCCCTAGGGGCCGAGTAGCGATGAAACGCTCTTATGAAAAACTGGGAATCGCTGCACCGAGTAACGTTTCAGGGACCGGTCCTGAACTAAGTCTGGATTCTTAAGCTCTATCCTCTCGCTTCCGCGCATTCAGCGTTCGGCCCTTCTAAGCAAACGCTAAAGAAACACTTCAATATAAAGATTTGAAAAAATGAGATCATAGATCGATCGCTTTACCTTCTCCAACAGAAACCTCGATCGCTTCAATAATTTTCTGCGCTGTAATAGCATCATCAAGGTTCGAGAGTGGCGCTCGATCCCGCTCAATGCATTGCTCTATAAAATAACGAACCGTATTAAGTATCGAGTAATGATAGGCTGAATAAGTGTGAGAATGAACGACTGCCTTCTTGTTTTGCACCCAATCAGCATGACTGAAACGCGTCGATCCTGCAGTCCCTATCAATTTTATCTTAAATGTCCAGTTATCATCGGCATGATCATCAGCGGCAAAGCTGGCCTGAAGATGAGCCAAGGCGCCCCCCTCAAGTTCCAGAATAGCCATCGCTAAATTTTCTTTGGCAACGGTCCCGTCATTAATCGTAGAAGCCATCGCCATCGCCTTCCTAGGCTTTCCTCCAAGGAAAGATGTGAGATAAGCGTGATGTGTTAGGATTTGCCTAATGACGCCTGGATATCGCTGAGCCACTTCTTCGGGATGGTGAATGTTATAGAAAACATAAATGGCCACCAAGTCGCCGAGCTTACCCGAGTCCAAAAGTTCACGAGTGCGGATCACGCTATCCTCATACAAATAATTATGTACCGGCACACAGAGCTTTCCCGATTCGTTAGCCGCGGCCTTAATTTTTTCAATCTCATTAATGTTAGAGCTGACCGGCTTTTCAAGTAGGACATGTTTCCCTGCACGGAGAGCACTGACTGCACACTCACAATGTTCCTCTAATGGTGTCAGGACAAAGACTGCATCAATTGCAGGATCAGCTAACAACGACTCTGCCGAATCATAGGCATTGCATTTGTACTGAAAGGACTTCTCCTGAGACCTTTTCTTATCAATGTCAAATAGGCCCACTAATTCGGCACCTTCACATCCCTGAACACCAGCAGCATGTAAATCAGCGATATCACCAGCACCATAAAAACCAACCCTAGTTATCACAATTTAAAGATTTGTTATGGCTTACCTATGCCGATTTGAAATTCAAAATACTCAGGACCCAGTTCAGCGAGCGGTTCTTTTAACTTCTCTATGTCATCCTTAGCAGCATGAATTTCCAGACGCAATAGATCAGAGATACCTAATGCCTCACCAATTATAGGACCAACATTATCAGCGTGAGCCAGTAATCCTTCGGCCCCATCATAAGCCTCACGGCAATGAATCACATCACCTGACATCGTAAAATCATACCACAAACAGCCATCCTCCTTTGCCGTCGCTTCGACGAACCGATCAAGAAGTTTTCTGAACTCCTCCATTTTCCCAGAATGAACTTTAAAATAAGGGTGAATACTAACTACTTTGCTCATGCCTATTTTTTGAACAAGTATTTATCTCTGGTCAAGCCTGAGGATTCACTCTAAGTGAAATTGGCGAAGAATTTAAATTTCATACATTTATTACTACCATTGCACCACAATGAATGCGTAGCATCATGACAGACATGCGAAAATTCATAATAATCACTCTAGCCATTGCGTTCAGTACTGTTAACAGCTTCGCACGCAAACCTAACATCATCTTTATCCTTGCCGATGATCTGGGCTATAATGAGCTCGGATGCTTTGGACAGAAATGGATCAAAACACCACACATCGATCGGCTCGCCAAAGAAGGAATTAAATTCACCCAACACTATTCTGGGCAAGCAGTCTGCGCGCCTTGCCGTTGCGTGCTCATGACAGGAAAACATCCTGGCCATGCATACATAAGAGATAATGGGGACCCTAAGGACGGCTCCACAAAGCATTTCCCTTTTCCAGGACAGAATCCAATTCCAGATGCCGAAATTACTATCGCAGAAATTCTAAAGACCGAGGGCTACACGACCGCAGCCATCGGCAAGTGGGGACTCGGCCACTTCGGATCTAGCGGAGACCCTAACAAACAAGGTTTTGATCTGTTCTTTGGTTATAATTGCCAGCGACATGCCCATAATCATTTTCCCAGGTTCTTGTGGAGAAATAATAAAAAAGTTCAGCTACCCGGAAATGACAGAAAGCTCGACGGAAAGATTCACTCTCAGGACGCATTCACTAAGGAAGCCTTGAACTTCATTAAGCAAAACAAAGAGGATCCATTTTTCCTTTACCTTCCATTCGCTATTCCTCACCTCAGCATTCAAACAACGGAAAAGTGGCTGAACGAATATAAGAAGGTGATCCCGGAAGAAGAGTACACTCACAAGGGTTACCTTAAGCACCCTTTCCCACGCGCAGGATACGCAGCAATGATTACACAAATGGATGACTCTGTCGGACAAGTCCACTCACTAGTCAAAGAGTTAGGACTGGATAATGATACCCTGATCGTTTTCACCTCTGACAATGGACCAACCTTCAATCGACTCGGGGGCTCTGATTCTGATTTTTTCAAGAGTGCCGGCGTCTTTAAGGGACTCAAAGGGAGCCTCTATGAGGGTGGAATCAGAGTTCCCACAATCGTTCGGTGGCCGGGAAAAATAAAACCTGGGACCATTAGTGACCATGTCAGTGCTTTCTGGGACTGGATGCCGACACTCTCTGAAATTGCAGGGACCAAGGCACCCGATGTTACGGACGGAATCTCATTAGTACCCTCTCTCCTCGGCAAGAAGCAGAAATCTCATGAATTTTTATATTGGGAGTTCCCATCTTATGGGAGCCAGCAAGCTGTCAGGTTAGGAAATTGGAAAGGAATCAGGCAAAAGATATCCAAAGCAAAGACGAGCGCTGACATTAAAACTGAACTCTATAATCTCGAACTGGATCCCGGAGAAACTAAGAATGTCGCTGATCTTAATCCAAAAATACTGGAAAAAATTGAATTAATCATGGTCAAGGAACATGTACCCAGTGAGCTCTTCCCCATCCTCCCTGAAGAACGTCTCAGGGCACGTAAAAAAAAATTAAATAAGTCCAACTAATGGGCACAGTAAAACCTAAGCGTACCTGGGTTGAAATTGATCCGAACGCTCTTAGAACAAATCTCGGTCATGCCCGTGAAATGGCAGGAGGTGCCGATGTCATGGCCGTAGTCAAGGCTGACGCGTATGGGCATGGATTTTCCGAAACGATAAAGGCACTCGATTCAGAGGTCAGTGCCTTTGGCGTTGCAACTCTAAACGAAGCGTTGGCCGTCATGTCAGTGACGCAACAGACCACAGACATCATGGTACTCGGGGCCCTCTTGCCCGATGAACGTGAAGATGCGCTCAGCGCCGGACTGCACGTCACAATTTCAAGCCTAGGAGAAGCAGAAGAATATAATAAAATTGGGCAAGAGATAGGTTCTCAGGTCAAATCTCATCTCGTATTGGATACTGGAATGGGGCGTCTCGGATTCACTGATAAGGATTTCATTTCTGAATTCCCTCAAATATCCTCTCTACCAAATATTAAAATTGAAGGAATCGCCACCCACTTTCCCTGCTCTGACCGGGACTTCGAATTCACCAAGAACCAAATTAAAAAATTTGAAACAATTATCAAAGAATCAAAATTAAAAGCGCGCTGGACCCATCTTGCTAACAGTGCAGGAGTAATTAATTTTGGAAATGCGGGCGGTAACATGATACGCCCCGGGCTAATGCTTTATGGAATTTCCCCAACACCCGATCCGAATCAAAACCTAAGGCCTGCAATGGAATGGAAGACTCGAATAACTCAGGTAAGGAAATTGCCTCCAGGATCTGGGATTAGTTATGGTCAAACATTCGTTACTGATATGACTACTCTAGTCGCAACGGTCGCGGTAGGTTATGGGGATGGTTATCCAAGATCAGTTTCCGGACATGGTGCTGAAGTGGCCATTCAGGGAAAACGTTGCCCAGTACTCGGCAAAGTTACGATGGACATGATAATGATCGATGTGAGTGAACTGACTTCGTTACCCAGTCCGGGTGACGAAGTGACCCTGCTCGGAGGGCAAATGGCAGAACCTATCACAGCTACAGAATTAGCTTCAAAGGCTGGGACGATCCCTTGGGAAATTCTCACAGGAATTTCTCCAAGAGTAGAGCGCCTCATTCGCTCATAAAAGAAAGATAGATTCGCAAGAAAATCAGGGCTAAATTCAAAAGTAATCATAGATACCAAGTGTTCCAAATCATCTTCAATGAAATCAGCGCGGCCGAAATTTCTGGCCTCAGCACCATCGATCAGCTCGAGCTTCTCAATGAATTCAAAGTTGAGCCAGATGATCTAGAAAAAGCCAGTAACGAAAGCCCCTTCGGCATCATCGAAAGAGATGGCACAAAGTTATATAGGTACAGATCCAAAGACTACAGAATTTATTTCGAAGTGATAGATAATAGCGTCATCGTCCACCGCGTATTACATAAGAATACACTGAAAGACTTTCTCTTCAGATCCAAATTACCAGTTTCAGAAGACAAGGCGCTCGGTGAATCAAAGCATTTCTGGTCAATGATCGAAGAAGGCGAAAAGGCAAGGCGATTATAATTACACACATCAATTAAAAGAACCATCACAAGAGTCAATGCAATGACCCTTGAAAATTTACTCAACAACGAAGACGAGCGGATCCGGCGTTTTCCAATAGCAAAGGAAAAGATTTTCTTAGGCCATGCCGCAGTCACTGCTCTACCTCAGTGTGCTGCGGAATCGATGGCACAATACGCGCACTCTAGCAGCAAGGACCATCAGGAATTTCCTGAATTCATTGAAACAATGAATGATACTAGACGCTTAGCAGCGGACCTTATTGGAGCAAAATCTTCAGAGATTGCTCTCTTAGGTCCAACCTCATTAGGTCTTAGTCTATTTGCAAACGGGATCGAATGGAGTGCCGGTGATGAGGTCATTTGCTATCAAGATGATTACCCAGCAAACGTTTATCCTTGGGTCGAACTTCAACGCAAAGGGGTCAAAACCAAGTTCCTTGAACCAGAAGAGTCTGGAGTCATTACTCCTGAATTGGTCGAATCATCGATCGGGCCCACAACACGCCTCGTTGCACTTGCAAGTTGTCATTATCTTACAGGCTATCGGATCGACATTGACTCAATAGGAAAAATGCTCAAAGAACGTGGAATACTCTTTGCTTTGGACGGCATACAAACCTGCGGTGCCTTTCCTACGCCTGTGCAAAATGTTGATTTCATGAGCTGCGATGCTCACAAGTGGCTGCTCGGCCCAATGGCGATAGGAATCGTTTATGTGAAACAAAAAAACTTCGAAATGCTAAGGCCTACACTCCTCGGGGCATGGAATGTTCATTCCCCGGATTATATTGCGCAGGAAAAAATTAAATTCCACCCAACGGCCAGACGTTACGAGCCTGGCGTTTTAAATGCTTCCGGAATCGTGGGCTTTAAGGCGGTACTGGAACTCATCGAAGAATTTGGGATGGAAAACATTTCCTCCCAGCTTTTAAAGCTAAAATCTTATCTTATTAACAAGCTAGAACCACTCGGATTCTCCATTAATGGGCCCAAAATCGGCCATAATGCTTCATCAATTACTACATTTAAGCCGTCAGAGGGAAATGCATTGGCGATATTCGATAAACTCAATAAAGCAGGAATTATATGCTCATGTAGAAAAGATCGCTCAGGTGAGCAATTCCTGCGATTTAGCCCTCATTTCTATAATACAGAAACAGAAATTGACCGTACTATAGAAATTTTAACGCTCGGTACCAATTCCTAAGGCTTGACTCTGGAACAGATAAGGAGGATCTAATATACAAAATCATCGGTAAATCAGCTAAGGCCCATGCCAGTCACAAGAAGAAATCGTAAATCTGAGGAAGAAAAACCTCCAAACTCAACAATTGATCTAGATAAGATCAAAGAACTGATCAAGCTCATGGAAGACCATGAATTGACAGCCTTTGAGCTGGAGGATGCCGGATTCAAAGTTCGGCTCGAAAAGGGTGGTTCACAGGAACAAATAATAGCACCTATCGCGGCCCCAGAACCAGCAGCAGAACCAGCAACGGAAAAGATCCTAGCTGAAGATACAGAACAAATAACATCTCCAATGGTCGGGACCTTCTATAAGTCACCCTCACCAGACGCTGACGCATTTGTCAAAGTAGGTGACGCAGTCGATGAAGGAACAGTGGTCTGTATCATAGAAGCGATGAAGGTAATGAACCAAATCAAGGCCGAGAAGTCCGGCGTCATACAACGCATACTTGTAGATGACGCGTCCCCGGTCGAATTCGGCCAGGGCCTCTTCGTCATAGCCTAAGAATAAAAAAGGCTCGATTCGAGAATAGAATGTTCAAAAAGGTCCTCGTTGCCAATCGCGGTGAAATCGCTCTCCGTATTATCCGTGCATGTAAAGAGCTCGGAGTCAGGAGCGTCGCTGTATATTCAGAGGCCGACATTGATTCGATGCACGTCCAACTCGCTGACGAAGCGATCTGCATTGGGCCTGGACCTAGCGCGGAAAGTTATCTAAAAGCTAACCGCATCATAAGCGCCGCAGAAGTTGCCAACGTGGATGCTATCCATCCAGGTTACGGGTTCCTCTCAGAAAACCCCGACTTTGCTGAGATCTGTGAAAGCTGTAAAATTAAATTCATAGGCCCTTCGGCCAAGGTCATTTCAATAATGGGCGACAAGAATGAAGCGAGGGCCACTGCCAAAAAATATAAAGTCCCAGTAACACCAGGAACCGAAGGCACCGTCAGTAATGTACAGGAAGCCAGGGAAGAAGCGGCAAAGATAGGATACCCTGTAATGATTAAAGCCTCTGCCGGTGGTGGAGGCAAAGGAATGCGCCCGTGCTTCAATGAGGCGAATCTCGAATCAAGTTTTCAAAATGCACGTAATGAGGCAGAAAAAGCCTTCGGTAATGGTGATGTTTATATTGAAAAACTCATACTCAATCCACATCACATTGAGTTTCAAATAGTGGCCGACTCGCATGGGAATGTCGTTCACCTAGGCGAACGGGACTGTTCCCTACAGCGAAGGAATCAGAAGATCATTGAAGAAGCACCGTCTCCTTTGCTTAATAAAAATAAACGCCTAAGAAAAAAAATGGGCGACGCGTCTGTCCGCTTAGTTAAAGAAATCGGTTACGAAAATTGTGGTACGATCGAATATCTTGTAGATGAAAGCGGAGACTTCTACTTCATGGAAATGAACACAAGGATTCAGGTCGAGCATCCGATCACTGAAGAAATTAACGGATGCGACCTTATCAAAGAGCAAATCAGAATTGCCGCAGGTGAAAAGCTCAGTGAGCACGTTCAAAACAATAATCCCCGCCAACACTCAATTGAGTGTCGCATCAATGCTGAGGACCCTTACAATAACTTTACACCGAGCCCGGGAAAAATTGATTTTTGGTTTCAGCCAGGTGGTCGAGGCGTCAGAGTAGATACTCACGTTTACTCAGGATATCAGGTTCCTCCATTTTACGATTCCATGATAGCCAAGCTCATTGTAACAGGAGCGACCCGTGAAATAGCTATCGACAGAACGCAAAGAGCATTAAATGAATTTTTAATTGAGGGAATCAAAACCACGATTCCATTCCAAGACGCGATCATTAAGAACTCTGATTTCCGTAGTGGAAACTATAACATTGGTTGGGTCGAGGCTTTCTTGAACGATCTTAAATAAAATCATCGGTCCTATCAAAGCTACAATCACTACTCAATCGTGAAGCTGTATTCGATACTGGACCTTGGTTACATTGAAGAAGAAGACATAGCCATCAAAGCTGAATTAATTTGCGATTCAGGGATCAGCATGCTTCAGCTCAGAGCAAAAAATCATGGTCCCGAAAGGATTCTAGAAATGGCTAAAGTCATTAGGCCCATCTGTTCAAAGTACAAAGTCCCATTCATCATCAATGATTACCCTGAAATTGCTGCCGAAGTCAGTGCTGACGGAGTCCATATAGGGCAAAATGATGGAAAATTGGAGGAGGCTCGAAAATTAGCAGGGAACTGCAAAATTGTAGGACGCTCTACGCATTGCCCGGAACAAGCACAGAAGGCTCATGAGGAAGGAGCCGATTATATAGGGTTCGGGCCTCTCTATCCTACAGCCACTAAGCCCGGACGACCGGCGATCGGGTTAAATGAAATTGCACTGGTCCATGATGAGGTCCCCTTACCAATATTCTGCATCGGCGGCATCACAGAACAGACACTGCCCGAGGTATTGAGTGCCGGGGCCCAGAACGTGGTCATTGTTTCGAATCTCTTGCAAAGTGAAGACATCAAATCTTATGTCTTGCGCATCCAAAGAATAGGAAAAAATAACTCAGATCAAAAATCATGAAAGTAATCGTTGCAGGGACTGTCGCTATCGATGATGTCAAAACACCTAAAGCTGAGAGGACGGGCCTCATGGGAGGTTCAGCAGCATACGCTGCAATGTCATGCAGCTTCTTCGCACCGACCCGGATCGTCGGCATCATTGGCAAGGACTTCCCAAAAGAACACATCACAACACTCGAAAGTAGGGGAATCTGTACTGAAGGAATTGAACGCAGTGAAGGAGATAGCTTTTATTGGTCCGGAGAATATCACGAAAATATGGATGATCGCACAACGCATGATGTCGCAATCAATGTATTAGAAGCCTATGATCCTAAGCTCCCCGAATCCTATTCTGACACTGAACTTGTTCTGCTCGCAAATATGAGTCCTAGGAACCAACTCGATGTATTAAATCAATGCAGCAGTGCGAAATATTCGATTGCTGACACCATGGATATCTGGATCAATAATGAACGGGACGAATTAATTGAGCTTCTAGGAAAAATTAATCTCTTGGTCATTAACGAATCGGAAGCGCAGCTCTTCATGGAAACGAGGAACCTAGTGAGCGCCGGAAAAAAATTAATGGGCCTCGGCCCAAAGAATGTCATCATCAAGACTGGCGAGCACGGATCCATGCTTTTCGGCAAAAATGAGAACGAATTTTTCCGTCTCGGGGCCTATCCGCTTGAAGAAGTCGAGGATCCTACAGGCGCGGGTGACTGTTTTGTGGGTGGAATTGCTGGATTCATCGCCTCACAAAATCAAGGACCTCCAAGCTTCAATGATCTAAAAGCTGCAGTAGCCAGAGGAACTGTAATGGCCAGCTTCAACTGTGAGTCATTCAGTGTAGAAGGTCTGAGCAATTTGGATTCCGATAATATATCTGAACGTTTGAATCAGTTACTGAGTTATACCCAGATATAAATTAATAAAAAAAGTCCTCTTCCCTTTTTCATAATTCAAAGATATTAAAGGGCCCTCTCACTTGGCAGGCCCTCAAGTAATTGCCAGCTAATTAATTTCATACGCGGAACATGGAAAGGGCCTTTCCAAAGATTTCCTTTCAGAGTCGAACTGACGCTACCATCACGGTGAAGGTAACCGAACCATTCACCATGCTCAGGATCAGGAAAGGACTCGTAAGCCCACTCGTGAACCTGCCTATGCCATTCCACATATTTCGGATCACCCGTAAGGGAAAAAGCGAATATTGTAGCAATGATGGCTTCGGCCTGCGGCCACCAGAATTTCATATCATGCCAATACTCCTGCACAGGAATGCCCTTCATATCAACGAAGTACAAGATCCCTCCAAATTCATTGTCCCATCCCCGTTCCCAGCTCCAGTCAAGGATCTCGCATCCGGTCTTAATTAGGCTCGGATCGTTACGAATTTTTCCCTCCTGCATAATGAACCAGGAAGCCTCGATCGCATGACCAGGGTTCAGCATTCGACCATCAAAGTGATCGATCATTTCTCCGTTCTTCCCTACATTCTCCAACACGCAACGCAGTTCCGGCTTCATGTGGTCACTGCGAATTTCCGCAATGCTACGGTCAATCCACTCCTCAGCGTCCGTGAGACCGATCGAATCGCGCAATTCTTGAGCTGTGGTAATTGTAATCATTGGAAACCCGAGACTCTTCATTGGCCGAACATCAGTGAACTTTGGATCGACTCCACGAGGATCAAGATTATGACTAATGAATCGATCAAATGTTCTCCGGGCCTTCTCTGCATAATGTTCCTCGCCCGTGGCCTTGTAAAGTTCTCCATAAGCGATCGCAGCAAAACTTTCCGAAAAAGCATAACGCCTCTTTCGAATCGGATCCCCTTCTCGGGTCAAGTGAAACCACATCCTCCCATCGGACGGGTCAAAGCAATGATCGTCCATGAACTTAGCTCCGTGCCTAGCTAATTCTAGCCACTCTTCACGTTCCTCAACATTATTATAAAGTTCACCTAATAGCCAAGTGAATCTGCCCTGCTGCCAAACGCCCTTATCGGTATCTATGACTTTTCCAGCCCGGTCAAGGGACATCATGAAGCCACCATGATCGCGATCAACACAGTTCCTCATCCAAAAAGGAATCACATCATCAAGGAGACCATTACGGTAAACCGAGATGAG